>NZ_FOQW01000004.1:0-398462 GCF_900113845.1 Methylobacterium brachiatum
CCGATCACCCGCGCCAGGGCCTCGGCCAGCTCGCGGATGGTGCAATCCGCGCCGGTGCCGACATTGATGTGCGACAGGTCCGGCCGGGTGTTGGCCGCGTAGACCGCGTCGTCCAGCTCCATCACGAACACGCTGGCGCGGGCCATGTCGTCGACATGCAGGAACTCGCGCATCGCCCGACCCGTGCCCCAGACCGTGACGGAGGGGCGGCCCTCCTGCCTCGCCTCGTGCAGGCGCCGCATCAGCGCCGGCAGGACATGGGCGTTCTGCGGGTGGAAGTTGTCGTTGGGCCCGTACAGGTTGGTCGGCATCACGCTGCGGTAGCGCCGCCCGTATTGCCGGTTGTAGCTCTCGCACATCTTGATTCCGGCGATCTTGGCGATCGCGTAGGGCTCGTTAGTCGGCTCCAGCAGCCCGGTCAGCAGCGCATCCTCGCGCATCGGCTGCTCCGCGTGCTTCGGGTAGATGCAGGAGGAACCCAGGAACAGCAGCCTGTCGACGTCGCTCGTGTGTGCGGCGTGGATGAGGTTCGACTGGATCAGCAGGTTCTCGTGGATGAACTCGGCCGGGTAGGTGTTGTTGGCGTGGATGCCGCCGACCTTGGCGGCGGCGAGGTAGACTTGGTCGATGCGGTGCCTGGCGAAGAAGGCCCGGACCGCGGCCTGATCGAGCAGGTCCAACGCCTGCCGGTCCGCCGTGAGGATCCGCTCGTAGCCCAGCTCGCGCAGCCGGCGCACGATCGCCGAGCCCACCATCCCACGATGGCCCGCCACAAAGATGGTCGGTTCACGATCGGCGTTCATTCAGGTCTGTCCCGTGATTGGGGTGGTGCATACATCCGTCGGACACATAAGGAAATGTCGCGCTTCCTCATGTCTGGACGCGAGACCTCGGTGGCGTTGGGAATTGCCTTCAGGGCTGTTGGCAGCGCATTCGCGGCCCGCCGCTGGGTAATGGGGATGGTGCGTTAGGTTTTGGCGTAAGCCACTCGTGCGGCAAGTCCGGTAGGCGGCCCTTCAGGGTTACGCCGACAGCGGCCGTTGTCGGCGACATTGAAGCCGGAGAGTAGCGTCTCAAGATGCCGGCGGCGGTAGAGCGTGATGCCCAGCACTCCCCGCGACACCCAGCTGTTGAAGCGCTCGACGATGTGGTCGATCTTCGACATCTTGAGGGGCGTCTTGCGATGCTGCACGCGGCGCCGATTGCAGGCGGTCTCAAAGGCATGGGCTGTGAGTGGAAGCTGCTGTCAGTCAGCGCGTGGGTGACATGGAACTGAAAGGATAGGGTAGTCAACAAGCGAGTCCTCGAGGAAGGCCACCGCCGAGATTGTTGGTTGTTGGTCATGCCGTCCCTCACGGCGAGCTTTAGTTGGCGGGAGGCGCGATTCATGGTCACGCGCAGATAGCATGGGTGCATGACGCGATCGCGATCCTGCCGCTTGGCAGGTGCTCGACGCCCATGTGCACGAAGTCGATTTCTGAGGTCTTGAAGCTGCTGTGCGGCTTCCGTGGCCACTCGGCGGGCGGGTGGGCGGGGGCGTTAGAGGCCTTCAGCCTTGAGAATGTGATAGGCTGCGGCGCGCTTCAGACGCGGCAGGCAATGAAGGTACGATCGTCGCTCGGAAAGCCAGTAATGTGGCGGGGCGCGTACACAATGGCGCGCTTTTCATCGCTCGCTTTCACTTGCGTCATTCGTGGATGGTCTCGGTGGAAACGCCGCAGCGATCGGTCAGCAAGTCGGAGTTCTCGTGCGAGTGTGCGATATCAGCGCGAACAAGCGGGGTGGGGGGAGCCTGGGAGATCGCAAGTATCAATGGGTTCTGTGGCTACAAGATACGAGCACGGCAGCCGTCAAAGGACGAAGCATACGTCGCGGTTACCCAAGGCACCTGATCCCGACAAATTTCTCCTGACAAATAACTGAGGTAGCTCCTCTTGTCATCAGTGCGAGTTGGACACGCGCTCGATGCCGCTCAGCACTTGGGCTGTGCTAACACTGTAATTGGCGTGGAATGGGTGCGTCGCCGCTCCACGCTGCGTCTGTCCCCTTATGAACAGCACGCGGGCACCACTGGCGCCGATCATGCTGGCGTATCCTCGGAAATTGAAGGATCGGTTTTCATGGATGAGGGCAATAACTTTTGCGTTGTGGTTGGAGAAGATACAGTTTGTCATGGCTGAGCTGGCTGAGCCGACAATGATGTCTGCGCTGTGATACAGTGCGGCCTGTTCCAGAAAAGACATCGTTTCCGGATAAACGACCTCGAAATCTTTCTTTCTCAACGCATCGATGATCTCGGCCTCGTTGAGGAGTTGGCGCTGAACAAACCCCCGGCGTGAGAGGACGATCTTGCGCCCCGTGCGCCGGAGATCCGTTCCGCGCGCCGCGAGCCGCTCCAGCACCGTGCGCCGCATAGCGCCGAGGACGTCCGCCGGCCAGATCGCGTCGTAGACCGGAACGCCGGGTCGCGAGTCGAACGGGAAAAAAGTCGGCACCGGAGCGACACCGAGCTCGCGGAATCGGGTCGCCTGCGCCGGCAGTGCCACGATCGGTCGCTCGCGCTCGTCAAGCAGCTCCACGATCTGCCGATGCGTTTCCGGCATGTGGTCGTCGATGCAAATCGGGATACCCGATGGGCAGGCCGGGTCGTTGAACCACAGCATCCGCGGCACGAATTCGAGGAGCCAGTGGCCATAATTCTTGCTTTGGAGCCCGAACATCATCAGCCCGGCATCCAGGGTCTGCGTCTCTGCCGGCTCCTCAACCAAGGCGCGTTTTGCCCCGTAGACCGCCGTCATGATCTGGTCGGGGTTCACCCCGTCCTTGATGTCGGCGACGCCACTGAGCGGGTGTGCTGCGAGGTCGTAGATCAGGCGATCGCCCTGGATCACGAGGTTGCTGCGCGGGAAGGTCAGGCAATCCTTGAACCGGGCGACGTATTGCGGCGGCGCGTCCAGGGTGCCGCATGTCGAGGTCAGCGCCACCTGGCCTTCAAGGAAATTGATCTCCGGCTCGGCGATCCGACGCGGGCCGAGCAACTCGTGGTATTCCCCCTCGCCTTCCGCGGCGGCTTCGCGGGCGGAGACGATGTCATAGATCCGCAGTGGTCCGAGCCCGAGGACGTGGCGGGTCCGCTCATGGAGGGCCTGCGCCTCCTCGTGCCGGCCCTCCTCGGCGAGCGCGTTCATCTGCAGAATGCGCAGGTTGCGGATCTTGCGCTCGAGCGTATCGCCGTCGATCGTCAGGGCCTGCCCGCCCAGCTGGTCCCGGGCGATCCGGGCGAGCAGGTAGCTGCGCACCGCGCCCTCGGCCTCGCCGGCGAGCTCGTAATCCCAGGCGATGTGGATCAGCGATGGGTCGTTCGGCCCGCGGTCGCCGGCTGCGGCCTTGGCTTGTCGCAGCTCCTCCAGGAGGCCGTCCACGGCGTCGAACGCCTGGCGCCGACACAGGTCGACGATGCGCGTCCGGATGGCGGCGAGATGGTAGTGGGCGGTGCGGGATCGCGAGGTCCGGGCCGCCAGGGCGTAGGCGCGGGCGGCGAGGTCGAGGCTGTCCTCGCCCTGGAACCGGAAGCCCAGGGTGGCGAGGTGCTGCGCGGCGGTCTCGGCCCGGTCATCCGCCACGGTGGCGAGGGCGCCCTCGATCGCGTCGAGCGCGGCCGTGCCGTTCGACCGATGGGCCTGCGTCAGGATGCGTCGAAAGTCCGCCTGCATCGTCCTCGACCGTTCCCTCTCACGCGCCTAGCGAGCCGCCAGCGCCCGCCCCGCGCAGCCGCAGACCTCCGCGATCTGCTCCCGGGTGATCGCCGGGAAGAACGGCAGCCCGATGGCGCCGGCGGCGACGCTCTCGGTCCGCGCAAGGCCGTCGTGCCGGCATGTGGCGAAGGCGGGATGGGTCTGGCAGCCGGTGCCGTACCAGCGCCGCCACTGGATCCCGGCGGCGTCGAACCCGTCCGTGACCGCCTTGGCGGCGGCGGGCTCGAACAGCGCGTTGACCGTCATGGTCAGCCAGTCCGCGCCGAAGCCGGGCTGCATGCGCACGCCGATCCGGTCGAAGCCCTCGACATAGGCCAAGGACACATCCCGCAACTGCCGGATGCGCGCCTCCAGGCCGTCGAACACCGCCAGGCCGACGGCGGCGGCGTATTCGGAGATCCGGTAATTGCCGCCGCGCACCTCCGAGACCCGGCTGGCCGTCGTGAAGCCGAACCCGGTCATGGCGGTGGTCTGCTCGATCAGTTTGGTATCGGTGGTGAGGATCGCGCCGCCCTCCCCGATCCCGAGCGCCTTGGTGGCGTGCAGGCTGACGCAGATCGGCTGCGCCCCGACCCGGCGCAGGTTGAGCGTGGCGGCGGCGGCGTCGAACACCACCGGGATCCCATGCGCCGCCTCGAATGCCTCCCAGGCGGGGATGTCGATCGGCGCCCCGAACGGGCTGACCACCACGACGGCCGCGACGTCGCCCTCCGCCATCGCGAGCGCCCGCTCGGCGATGGCCGGCGTCAGCGACAGGGTCTCGGGATCCACGTCGGCGAAGAACGGCTCCAGGCCGACATTCACCGCCGCGTGCGCCGTGGCCACGAAGGTGTAGGCGGGCATCAGGCAGAGCCGGCCGGTGCGCCCCGCGATCCGGTAGCGCAGGGCGAGCTCGATGGCACCCGTGCCGTTGCCGGTGATCGTGGCGGCGACCGGCGCGCCGCCGGCACGCTCCGAGACGAAGGCACAGAGCTTGGCCGTGAATTCCCGGGAGAGCGGCCCGTAATTGCTGTAGGTGTGCGTCTGATCGATCCGGCGGAGATACGGGACGATCGCGTCCGTCTCCGGCAGGCTGGGAATGAGCACGGGGATCATCGTCGAGACACGTCCTGACTGTCGGCCGCCACCATCCTCATATGCAAGCCCGGTGACGGCGCCCGCTATACATGGCCGGGCGCGGCCGCGGAAGGCGCCGGCTTGGGCGTGACCTGCCGCCGACCCGTCAGGCGCGCGGCCGGGGCCGAGCCGGTAGCGGGCGCGCGGGATTTCCGAACACCGTCTGGCCCGGCGCCACGTTCCGGATCACCACGGCACCGGCCCCGACCAGGGCGTGCGCGCCGATCCGGATCTTCGGGATCACGCAGGCGCCTGTTCCGAGGAACGCCCCCTCCCCGACGCCGACATGGCCGGCCAGGTGGACACCGGGGCTCAGCGTCGCGAAATCCTCCAGCACGTTGTCATGGGCGATCGTGCAGCCCGGATTGACCAGCACGTGCTCGCCGAGCCTTGCATCGGCGGTGATGGTGGAGTGGCCGAGGATCACAGCACCCGCGCCGACGCGGCTGCTCGCGCCGATCAGAACCCCGGGATCGATGATCGAGCCGAACTGCGCGCCGATCTCGGCTTGCAGGTGCGCGACGGCCCGGGCCCGGGGCCCGGGCTCGCCGAGGGCGACGACGAAGCGCAGGCTGTCGTCCCCCGCGAAGGTGCGGACGTCGCGGACCACCGGCCTGCCGCGGAACGTCTCCGGCGCGTCGATGCCGGGATCGACGATGCTCGCCTGCAAATCCACCGGGGAACCGTGCGCGTTCAAACGCGCCACCACGTCCACGATCTCCCGCGCGAGGGCGCCCGCGCCGTACAGGACGAGACGGAGCGTCATCGCACCCGTATCCGCGGCTGCCTCCGGGCTCGGCTCGGCCCTGGTGGCCTATCGCTCGGGTGATCGTCCATGCGCGGGATTCCCTGCCTGTCCCGCGCCCTGCCCTACACGAGTCCCGTCAGGCCCTCCAGGCTCGACGACGAGGCGGAGGTCGCCTTTTCAGTCCGACCTCGTTGCCGGACCCAGGCGGTTCGGGTGCCTCGTCAGGGCGCATCTGTTCCAGTACACCGCCCGCGACGGTGGGCTGCCCGATCGGCGAGCGTGTGCAAGGCGCGGAACAGATTATGAGGCCGACGGAGACCTTCATCGACCAGATCCGGACGGTCACCCGCGACAACGCCTCCGAGGCGGTCGAGCGGCTTCGCGCACTCATCGGCACTCAGGATCGTACCGGTGCACGGTTCGTCGCGATGCAGCGGCACCTGGAGGCACTCGCGTTCCGGCTCGAGGGCGATGATTGCCTCGGCGCCGCCGCCGACATCTACGATCTGATCGCCACTCTGGCGACGGATGGCCGGGAGCGTTGGACGAGAGTTGCCGCGACCACGCGCTTACGTGACCTGTGCGGACGCGGCCGCTTCGACGAGGCCAGCACCTATGTCGCTCGCCTTCGTACCGAAAGCGAGGCGTCCGCGCTGATCCAGGACGGTATCGCGATCTTGCTTCGGCTCGGTTGGGAGCAGGAGTGCCGGAACGAGCCCGGGCCGTGCCTGCAATGCTACCGCCTCGCCTATGAGCTGAATGGCGGCGACGCGGGCGTCACCACCGAGGACGGCGACCGGCTCAGCACCAAGGTCAAGAACCTGCGCCGCCTGAGGCTCGATGCCCTATTGGAGGCTGGGCGCTTCGATGAGGCGATCACCCTTCACGCATTGACGCGCCACGTCACTGGCTCCGGCCCCCTGGCCGCCTACGATCTGGTCTCCGTGAAGGCTCTCGCGGCGGCCGGCTGCGCCCAATATACGGAAATCGTGCCCGCGCGCCGTATCGCGGCACCCGAACTGCGCTTCTGGGAGCCGCCGCCAGCCCTCCGCTCCGAAGCGGGCGGCCTCGACATGCCGGCCCAGTATCTCGCCTTCCTCGAAGGGGGCCGGGCATTCCCGCGCAGCAACGTGGTCATCGCCGGCGACAAGCTCATCTACGATCTGGCGGCGCATCCGCGCCGTCGGGACATCCTACTGCAGGATGGTCTCAACCCGGATCAGATCATGACGGCCGCATTCGGCGCAACGCGCGCGCTCGTGGAGGTGCCCGAGGACGCGCAAACGGTCGATTCTGGGCTGATGATGTTCGGGTTCCAGAGCCGGAACTACGGCCACTGGCTCCTCGAGTTCGCGCCGCGGATGCTCTGCTATAACGACCCACGCTGCCCCGACTGGATTCCGCTCTGCATCGACGACCACATGCCGGACTCGCACGAGGAGATCCTGAACCTGCTCGATACGCGCGACCGGCCGGTGATCAAGCTGCCGCCCAAGCCGGTCGAGTTCCGGCTTCTGGGCATGGCGCCGGTCCCAGCCTTCTTCCCGTTCGATATGAAGCCCGGCCGCCCATTCTACGACACGGTCTGGCCAGCCGACATCTTCGCGGCTGTACGCCAGCAAATCCTCGATCGCGCCCGTGAGCGGGGGATCCTGTCGGATCGGACCGACCGGCGCCTGTTCATCTCGCGCCAGGCGTTCTCTCAACGCGCATTGGTCAATGAGGCGGAGATCGCCGAGCAGCTGCGTCCCCTCGGCTTTGAGGTGATCTATCCAGAAAAGCTATCGTTCATCGAACAGGTGGCAATTTTCAACTCTGCTGCGCTGATTGTAGGGTCATCCAGCTCAGCTCTTTGCAATGCACTATTTTGCGGGCCTGGATGTCGGATCTTGGGTCTAATCCACGAAGAGCTTTCCTTCAACTTCCGGGGCTACACCAGCTGCATCGAGCCAGGGGGCGCGCGGATCATGTTCCTGCGCGGCCGTACCCTCCACCGCCCTGGCGTGCACGCCTTCCACGTGAATTACACCGTCGATCCGCGGAAGGTCGTTGCGGCCGTTGCTGCCCTGGAAAACGAGATCGCATCCGGTAAGGCCGCCGGCTTTACCATCTCGGACGTGGGCGGTGGCCCAATCCGGGTGCCGGATGACAGTGTCTCCTGGTTCCGAAATTCGTCGTCAGCCAGCAGGGCCGAGTCTGCGCGCGTGGACCCTGAGCGCCTCATGCGCGTCACAACCCTGGCAGCCGGTCCGCACAGTGCGCCGGACCAGGGCCTGAGAGGCCTGGAAGGGACGGCCTACCTCGCCGGCGAGTCCCATCCCCTTGAGCCCGCCTGCGCCTCACCCAGCATCGCCGCCTTCGTCCGGACCTGGAGCGATGGCCTGCCGCAGGATGCGCGGGACCATTTGATCCTCCCGCTGCTCCCACGCCTCGTCGGAACACATGTCTCGGCGGTTCTGGAGCGCCGGCGCATCGCGATGGTCGCCGATTGGCTCGTGCGCACCCACGTCCCGGCCTGGTTCCGTCTGGCCAAGCTGAATGTCGAGGCGGACGAGCTCGCCGACCGGGCCGAGCTCACGGATATCACCGATCTCGCCTCCCTGTGCGATCACCTCAAGCGCGCGCGCAAGCGGGCGGCGGTCGCCAACCTCACCCTGCGGCAGACCGGTTCCGCGGTTCGGGCCGCGGCCTGGGATGCCACCCAGCAGGCCGCCTGGATCACCGTCCGGGACGCCTTGGAAGAGGCCGGGCCGCCGATCCTCGCCGCCGGCTGGGATGCGGCCTATGCGGCCGCCTACGCGGCGGCCCGGGCCTACGGCAAGGCGCCGCTGGAGCCGACGCGCCGCACGCTTCAGCACGCCGCCCTCGCCCTGGTGGAGCGCATGATCGAGGTGCGAGACTCGTCCGAGGCCGGCGCGCCGGCAGCCCCGGCGCACCATGGCGCCGAACTCCGACCATGAGTGGCGGCCAAGGACATGACGGGCCACCGGTCGATCCGGCCGGAATCGGCCAATCTGTATCTGCCCTCGCGGGGACCCGCTGCCTCGTACTCGGCGGTGCCGGCTTCCTTGGGCTGAACCTGTGCAACCGCCTCGCTCAGGCCGGCGCAGAGGTCACCTGCTTCAGCCGCAGCCATCCGCAAGCCGAGGACCTTGACCGGCGCGTCGTCCGGGTGACCGGACAGTTCTCCGACCGGCTCGCCATCGCCAATGCGGTCGAGCGGCAGGACTTCGTGTTCCACCTCATCGCCGGATCGATCCCCGAGAGCTCGAACCGGGACCCATCCGCGGAACTGGCCGCCGCGCCGATCGCGACCCTGCACCTCCTCGAGATCTGCCGCTCGGCCCGGATCAAGAAGGTCGTGTTCGCGTCCTCGGGCGGCGCGATCTACGGGATCCCGCGCGCCACCCCGATCCCGGAACAGGCGCCCACCGACCCGATCTCGGCCTACGGCATCAGCAAGCTGATGATCGAGAAGTCGCTCCACCTGTACCGGCATCTCCACGGGATCGACTATCAGATCCTCCGGATCGCCAACCCGTACGGCCGGTTCCAGCTCGGCAACAAGCACCAGGGCCTGATCGGAAGCTACATCCACCGCGTGCTCGCGGACCTGCCGCTCGAAGTCTGGGGCACCGGGGACGTGGTGCGCGACTTCCTGCACGTCGATGATGTGAGCGACGCGTTCCTGGCCGCCGTCGGTTATGACGGGCCCCACAAGGTGATGAATGTCGGCAGCGGCGCGGGCCTAAGCGTCAATCAGATCATCGCTGAATTGGAGGCTGCCTTCGGGCGCGAGCGCCTGCCCTGCCTTTACAAGCCGAGCCGCGCCGCCGACGTGCCGGCCAACGTCCTCGACACTGCGCTGATTCGGTCCGAACTCGGCTGGCAACCCCAGGTGGCCTTGCGCGCGGGCCTCACCAGCACGATTGAATGGATGCGCGTCCATTTGGCGGCTTCGCACAGGAGCGGCGCGCCGTAGCCGCTGCGGCCCGAAGAAGTTTGGAACGCTATCGTGCCTGGTCGCACGACGGATCGGCGTCCGGCCCGATATTTCGCGCTTCGCCCCGGAGCGGCCATGTTTCTCGCCGACAGGGCAGCCCTCCGATCCGCGAGGAGACCGCATGTCCTTCCTGCACGATCTGCCCATTGCCGACCTGATCGCGAATTACGGCTACATCGCCATCTTCGTCATCATCACCCTGGAGAGCGCCGGCCTGCCGCTCCCGGGCGAGACGGTCCTGCTGACCTCGGCGGCCTATGCCGGCAGCACCGGCAACCTGAGCATCGCCCTCGTGGTGGCGATCGCCGCGACCGCCGCGATCCTCGGCGACAATGCCGGCTACTGGGTCGGACGGCGCTGGGGCCTGCCCCTGCTGCTGCGCAAGGGCCACCTGATCGGCCTCGACCACGGCCGGCTCAAGCTCGGCCAGTACCTGTTCCGCCGGCACGGCGGGAAGATCGTGTTCTTCGGCCGCTTCACCGCGATGCTGCGCGCCTATGCGGCGGTGCTGGCCGGCGTGAACAAGCTCGATGCGCGCCGCTTCATGGTCTTCAACGCGGTGGGCGGCGTCGCCTGGGCCTCGATCATGGGCTTCGGCGCGTATCTCTGCGGCCGCTCCATCGAGAACGTCATGGGTCCCGTGGGCCTCGCGCTCCTGGCCTTCGTGCTGTTCGGCGCCGTCGCCCTGTGGATGTTCATGCGCCGCCATGAGGCGCGCCTGATGGTCGACGCCGAGGCCGCGATCCCCGGCCCGCTGGTCGAGAGTTCGGCCGCGCCGCGTGCCGTCGCGGGGTAGGCAGGGCCGCATCACTATGCAAGAAGCCACGCCGCGCGAGGGCTCGGCGTGCGACGACGGCTCCGCCCGGGCGCGCCGAGGGAGACGGCATGCATCCGGACTTGGCTGGATTGTTTGACTCGGGCTACGTCGCCCGGCGCTACGGCGGTGCCAACGGCGTCGACTCGGCGGATGCATACGCGTCTCAGGGCTGGCTGTCCGACCTCGACCCGAATGCCCTGTTCGACGCAGCTTATTATCGGGCACAAGTCCCGCAATCGGATCTCTTCGGCCTTAGCCCGGCCGAGCACTACCTCCAGTACGGTGCTGCCTCGGGCTTCGACCCCTCCCCGCTGTTCAGCACGCGTACCTACCTGACGCTGTACCCCGACGTCGCCGAAGCCGGGGTAAACCCCCTCGGTCACTATCTCCATTATGGTGTCGCCGAGGGGCGGCTGCCCAACCTGTTGGAGGGGCACGCACTCGCCGAGGCCGCCGACGCGGTGCTGGCACGCGATCCGGAGAATCCCTACGCGCGGGTCCAGGCGGCTGCGGAGCGGCTTCATGCCAACGCGCCCGACGAAGCCTTGGAACGCCTGGGAGGCGGTCCGGTCGCCGGACTCCAGGCCCTGCTCGTGCACGTCGGGGCTCTGCTGGCGTCGGGGCGGCGCGATGCTGCGATCGAGGCTGCCCGCGCCGCCGCGGATCTGGAAGGCGCCGGATTGGTCGCCCGCTGCGGCATCGCCGCCTATCACGCTGAGACCCTGGGCCGGCTCGGAACTGCCGCTGCCGCCTACGAGATCGCCCTCGCGGTCGGGTGCGAGGACCCGGCCCTGTTCCGATTCCGCCTGGCGGTGATCTTCCGGGTGTGGGGGCGGCTCGTCGGGTCCGAGGAGCAGGCGCGCCTCGCTCTCGAACTCGGCGACACCAGCCCGCACACCAAGGTCCTCCACGACCTGCTCAAGCGCGACCGGCTGCAGGCAGAACGGCTCTATGCCGAGAGCAGCGCCGTGCCGGATTTCGCTCCTGAGGCCTGGCAGGGGGCCAATCAGGCCCGGGCCGCCTATCCGCAGGTTACGGGGCTAGCTCGCGCAGCGTCGGCCCGCAGGCGGGGGACGGGGCTGATGCTCTTGGATTCGAGCTTCCCGTCCCGGTTCTCGGCGTTCCGCTACGGCGAACTGTTGACCTACCTGTACGCCATTCCAGACAGCCGGGCGGCCTCGTCGCTGCGGGATATCGACCGCTACCGGCCGGACCGGACTTTCCTGGACGAACTACGTGAGTTCGAGACGGAGCATCCAACCCTGGCAGGCCGCGTCGGTGCACTGAACACCGCCCGCGATCTCAGCGCCAAGGTCCTGCATACGACGTTCCTGCACAGCGCCGCCGTCCTGCTGGCCTCGAACCCGGACCTGCAGGCTGAGCGGTTCGTGTTCACCCTTTATCCAGGGGGCAGTTTCGCTCCGAACGATCCGGTCTCGGACGCGAAGCTCAGGCGCGTACTCGGGGACCGCCGATTTGCCAAGGTCGTGACCACCCACACCCTGCAGTACCGCTACCTGCTCGATCGCGGCTGGTGCGATCCCGACCGGATCGCCTTCATCTTCGGTGCTGTCTCGCCCGATTGTTGGGACGTAGCGGGCAGCGCCCGTTGCTCGCGGCTCGGGCGCCCGCTCGACGACACGATCCGGATCTGCTTCGTCGCCCAGCGCTACACCGAACGCGGTGTTGAGAAGGGTTGCGACGTGTTCACCGAACTCGTTCGCCGCCACGCCGACGATCCGCGCTTCGAGTGGCACTATGTCGGTGATTGGACACCGGAGCTGCTCGGCCTCACGCGAGTGGAGCGGGTGCGCTTCCACGGCGTGCAGCCGGCCTCGTTCTTCTCAGATTTCTACCGCGGCATGGACATCGTCATCTCGCCGAACCTGTCCCAGATGGAGAGCGAGGGCGGCCGCGGATCCTTCGACGGGTTCCCGACCACCTCCTGCGTCGAGGCCGGCCTTCGCGGGGTGGCGATGTTCCTTTCCGATTCCCTCGAACTCAACCGCCGGCTCGACGGTGCCCCCGCTCTGGTGCCCGGCGAGGAATTCGAGCTGATCACCCGCGACGTCGACGGGATCGCCGCCAAGATCGCATTCTACGCGGAGGATCGCGAGGCGCTCCGGCGGCTGAGCGAGCGCGGCCGGCTCGCGATCCTACGGGAATACAGCTTCGAGCGGCAGATGCGGCCGCGTCTTGCCCTGCTGCGAGCGCAACTCGATGCTGACTGAAGTCATGCCGCAAGGCCGCCGTGGATAGGATGCGAACACCGATGCTGCGGTTCGTATCCAAGTCCGCGCCCGCCCGTTTCTTGCGGCGCGCGGCTCGGCCGTCGCCTGGCCGGCGGATCTCCGTCGTGATCCCGTCCTACAACCACGCGCCTTACGTGGCGCAGGCGATCGGCTCGGTGTTGGACCAAGACCGCGCCGTCGACGAACTCATCATCGTCGACGATGCCTCGACCGACGATTCGCGGGCGGTCATCGGCCGGACCATCGACGGCTATGCCGGGCCGGTCCGGATTCGGTGCGAGATGCTCGACCGCAATAGCGGGGCCCATGCCGCGATCGCGCTCGGCCTGTCGCGGGCGAGTGGCGACGTGCTCAGTATCCTGAACTCGGACGATGCCTACGCGCCCGATCGGTTCCGGGTGATCCTCGATGCGCTACCCAGGGCGGGCGATTTCGTCGCCTTCACGGGAGTCGATTTCTTCGACGGCGACGGTGCGCGGCTCGGCGACGAGGATCCCGTTCGCGCCTGGTACCGGGACGTGCTGGCTCAGGCCGGCGCCTGCCCGACCGTGGGCTTCGCGCTCCTCCGGCACAACATCGCGGTGACGAGCGGCAACCTCGTCTTCTCGCGTGGGCTCTACGAGAGGGTTGGGCCTTTCGCGGCCTACCGCATGTGCCACGACTGGGACTTCCTCATCCGCTGCATGGTCCATGTCGAACCGATCTTCGTACCGGGCGCGCATCTCCGTTACCGGACCCATCCGACGAACACCCTCAAATCGACCGGCAACCTGATGCATGGCGAGGGATCAGCGGCCTTGAAGACCTATCTGGCCCTGATTGCCCGAGGGAACACGACAAACAGGCTGGCGCCTACGCCGGAGAACTGGCCGGTCTATTTTCGGTTTTTCACCGAGACCTACGCGCCCTGGTTCACCGGGCAGCCGATCGACACGGTGGCCCGGCAGCTGTTTTCCGCGCCGGAGACGCCGCCGTCCTGGCTATCGGCGCCCCCGGACTCGGTGGAATCCGGCGGCTACCTCACGCAAGCCTCGGCGAAGCAGGATGCGCTGGCGTTGCGCAGGGTGGTGTCCCTGCTGATGCCGCAATGAGCGCAAGTCGGATCGTCCGGGTTGACCGGTCCCTGGGCCGATCGTATCACCCCGCCTCACGCGGCGGACGCGTCGATCGCGCCTTATCCGGCCGATCCCGCCGCATGGTCCCGCGCCCGGATCGCAGGACGTCGAGACTGAGACGGAGCCGACCTTGAGCGAGGACGTGGACGCGCTGCGGGCCGAGCTCGCCGAGACGCAGGCGAGGCTCAAGGAAGCGCAGGGCGAGATGGCCCGGCTGGTGCGCCTGGCCGAGGCCGACCTCCAGCGCCGGCGGCCCGGCGAGCAGTCGAGCGTCGTCGCCTCCTCGGTGCGCCGGCCCCCCGCCAAGGAGGTCGCGGCCCGGATCGCCAAGTTCGTGCATCTCTACCGGGAGGCCGCCGCGGCGAGCCCCGACCGGGCGCCGGTCGTCCCCGAGCAGACCATGCTCGACTGGCTCGAGACCTCCGGGCTGTTCGACCGAAATTTCTACCTGTCCTGCAACGACGACGTCGCGAATGCCGGCGCCGATCCGACGCGGCACTATTACAACCACGGCTCCGAGGAAGGACGCCTTCCCGGCACCCTCTAGAGCATCGTCCCGAAAGGTGGTTTCCGGCTTTCGGAGAAAGACGATGCGCTAGAGGGGCCGGTCGAAGGAAGCGGTCCCCAGGCGCGTTCGAGGAATTGGATCGATGCAGGACGGTGCAGGAGACGCCGCGCCGGGTGCGAACACGGCGACGCCCGCCCTGGAGCCGTGGCAGGACGATTTCTCGACGATCTATCGCAGCGGCCGGTTCGACCACATCTGGTACGCGACCCGCTATCCCGATGTCGGCCTGACCGACCTCTCGCCCCTCGAACATTACGTGAAGTACGGCGCCCGCCTCGGGCGGCAGCCGCGGGCGGACTTCACCGCCGAGCCGGACGAGACCTTCGACGGCAGCTTCGTCAACCCGTTCGCGGCCTGGATCCGCGCCCGCGCCGACTCCGAGCCCGCGCCGGCCTGGAACCGGCCGGTCGTGTCGGTCCTGTGCATCACCTACAACCAGGCCCGGTTCATCCGGCAGACCCTCGACAGCATCCTCGGGCAGGTCACGGATTTCCCGTTCGAGCTCCTGGTCGGCGACGACCGGTCGAGCGACGGGACCGCGGAGATCATCGCGGATTACGCCGCCCGCCATCCCAACCTCGTGGCGGTGCTGCGATCTGAGAATCTCGGCCCGAACAGGAATTTTTCCGATCTTACGGCCCGCGCCCGCGGCGAATACGTCGCGATCTGCGAGGGCGACGATTACTGGACCGATTCGAGCAAGCTCCAGCGCCAGGTCGATTTTCTACGGGCGAATCCGGAATTCACCCTCTGCTTCCACCCGGTGCGGGTCCTCTACGAGGACATGCCGGGCGTCGAGGAGGTCTATCCGAAGCATTCGAGCCCGCAGCCCTCGCTGTCCGACCTCGTCGCGCACAACTTCGTCCAGACCAACAGCGTGCTCTATCGCTGGCGCTACCACGGCGAGGAGCCGTTCCGGCTCGACGAGGGGATCGCCCCGGGGGACTGGTACGTCCACCTGATGCATGCCGAGGTCGGACGCATCGGCTTCCTGCCCCAGGTCATGGCGGTCTACCGCAAGCACGCGGCCGGGATGTGGGCGACCTACGCCACCGAGCTCGCCCGGCACAAGAAGCTCGGCAATTCCGAGATCGCGTTCTTCCGGACGCTGCGCGGCCATTTCGGCGGGCGCTACGCCGCCGGCTACGAGGCCTCGCAGAAGGCGATCTTCCGGCGCCTGGCCGAGGCCTATCTCGACGAGGAGGACGTCCCGAGCCTCGGCGCGCTGATCGATGCCAATCCCGACATCGCCCGGGCGGCCCTGCACGATATGGGCCTCGACGCCCCGGAGGATCTCTCCGGCGAGCCGGCGGCGCTGCGCGCCTGGCTCGAGGAGCAGCTGACGGTCAGCGTCATTGTCACCGCCTACAACCACGCCGGCTATATCCGCCGCTGCCTCGACGGGGTGCTGAGCCAGCGCGGCCTGTTCAAGCTGCAGGTGGTGATCGGCGACGACCGCTCCACCGACGGAACGCCCGAGATCGTCGAATCCTACCGGGCGCGCGATCCGGAGCGGATCACCGTCCGGCCCCGGGAACGCAACCTCGGCATGCTGCGCAACATGCAGGATTGCATCGGCGCCTGCACGGGCCGCTACATCGCCTTCTGCGAGGCCGACGATTACTGGCTCTCCGACCGCAAGATCGCGATGCAGATGCGCATGCTGCGCAACGACCGCGCCCTCGACATGTGCTTCAACTGGGTGCTGCTGCACTACCCGGCGACCGGCTCCTTCGTGCCGCACGACGAGCAGGGCCGCTACCCCACCGGCACGATCAGCTTCCCGGTGCTGGCCAATGCGCCGCTCACCGCCAATTTCTCCTGCTGCTTCTACCGTGCCGAGGCCCTGCGCCGGGTGCCGGAGGCGTATTACGAGAACGCGGCGGCGGCCGACTGGCTGATGAACCTCTACGTCGCCGACAAGGGCCGCATCGCGTTCCTGCGCGAGCTGCTCTCGGTCTACACGATCCAGGACAAGGGCCAGTGGTCGGGCCTGCCCGAGGACATCAAGAACGCCCGGGTCGCCCAGTACCAGAAGCAGTTCGCACAGATCTTCGGCGAGGGGCGCGGCTTCGAGAAATACGAGGTCGGCTGCACCATCGCCGAGCTCGACGGCGAATTGCCGGATTCCTTCGCCCGGGCCAACCTCGAATCGCCGCAGGACCGGGTCTGGGCCGAGATCCAGGACGGGCAGGTGGTGCTCGCCGGCTGGGTGGTCTCGGCGAGCCGGGCCAAGGCGACGCTCATCGCCGAGGTCGACGGCGAGGTCCAACGCCACCCGGTGGATGTCCACCGGCCCGACGTGATCGCGGCGGTGCTGGGCGACATGCCGACCACCATGGAGGAGGCCCGCTGCGGCTTCCGCCTCACCCTCCCCTACGCGCTCCACCTCGAAGTGCTGCTCTCGATCGAGGTCGAGCACGAGGTCGTGCCGTGGCTGTCGGTCATTTTTACCCATCGCGTGAAGCGAGCCGACCGACAGGGCTAAGACGGCGGGCTACCGCCTCCCGCCCAGCCAGCGCCGCACCCGCGCGAACGGCGTGCGGGGCCGGTCGAGCACCTTCGCCACCTCGCCCGCCAGTCGCGCCGCGACGATCTCCCGGGCCGGATCGTCGTAATGGACGATGTCGTAGAAGGTCCCCGCCTCCCGATCGCGGAAGATGCCGCTGAGGTCGAGGGCCGTGAAGGTGCTGCGGTAGGGCCGCCGCGCCGCGAGCTCGGCGGTGAACGCCTCCAGCTTGGCGTATTGGCGGTCGAGATAGGCCAGGAATGCGCCCGAGGCGACGGTGCGCTCCACCTCGGTGAGGTGGCGCTTGCGCAGCACCGTCGGCTGCAGGACGCTCACGATCGGCACGGCGTGGTCGTGGGACAGCTTGGTGAGCCGGTGCGCGGCGAGCCGGTAATGGTGGATGATCGCGTCCTCCCAGCCGGGGGTCTGCCAGCCCACCTCCGCGCGCAGCCGCTTCAGCTCCTCGTAGATCAGCGTGACCAGCGCGTCGTAGGACAGGCCGTCCTCCCGGGCCCGGGGATCGTGCGTGTCGAAGAAATGGTCGTAGAGCCGCTCGGTGATGAAGGCGTTGTAGGGGTAGCCGGGCCGCGGATCGTAGGTCCAGGGCTGGAACAGGTCGGTGCTGCCGCTGACCACCACGATGGCGTCCGGCTGGTAGCCCACGAGCTTCGACCAGATCAGGTGGGTCATCTGCGTGAGGCAGCTCGACATCACGCCGAAATTGTAGACTTTTGCGCGCGTGCGACCCTGCGCTCGCAGGATCCGCTCCAGGCGCCCGGGCAGGGTGTTGGCCAGCGTGCCGCCGTCGATCGTGGTCGAGTCGCCGACCACGAAGATCCGGGTCTCGCCGGGGGGCTTGTGCGCGGTGATGGCGGTGGCGTTGAGGAAGCCCTGGGCGTCGAACGGGACGCCGTAATGGCTCGCCCCCGGCTTGCCGGCGAACTGGATATAGGGGCTCGGATGGCGGGTGTTCGAGTCGAGATAGCCGAAATGGTGCAGGAACTTGCGCCGCCGCGCCGCGTCCTCGCTCTCCGGTGGCGGCCAGATCTGATCGACGCCGGGCGCGGTGAGCGCGGCCAGCATCGCGGCCTGGAGCGCGGCGTTGCCGGCGGCGTTGAGGGTCACGCCGTCATCGCTGAAGGCGGGCTTCAGCGCGCCCGTCTCGGTCGCCAGGACGGGGTCGTGGTCGATGAAGGCGGCGCCGTATTCGTGGACGTGGTCGCGCAGCCAGGCATTGACCTCGGCGATGAGCCCGAGGGGCCGCCCGGCAACGGCCGGTGAGGCCGGGTCGACCGGCGGGATCGAGCCGACCCAGCTGCGCACGTAGAGGTCGCGCGTGTCGCTGAGCATCGCCCGGATGTCGGCCACGATGCCGTCGCGCGTGACCCCCGGATTGCCGCCCAGGATGTCGTCGCGGCCGCAGATCAGGTGGAGCCCCCGCGCCCCGTAGAGGGCGATCTCGGAGCGGAGCCGGCGCGCCATGTCCCGGGTCGTCTGACCGGGGATCCCG
Source organism: Methylobacterium brachiatum (assembly GCF_900113845.1). NCBI lineage: Bacteria > Pseudomonadati > Pseudomonadota > Alphaproteobacteria > Hyphomicrobiales > Methylobacteriaceae > Methylobacterium > Methylobacterium brachiatum. Next base: position 18,394 of record NZ_FOQW01000004.1, read on the forward strand.
CGCGCCACGGTCTGCGGCCCGGAGAAGGCGTCGGGCATCTGCGCCGTCCAGGACGCGGTCACCGAATCGCCGAAGAACAGGATCGGCCCGAACGGGAAGAGCGGCCTGTCGCCGGCCGGCGCGCTCATGCGGTCGCCCTCGTCATGCGTATCGTCGTCCGTGATGCGGGCTGTCGTCCGGCACGCCGGTTCAGCGGGCCGCGAAGATCTCGATCCCGTCGAGGTGCAGGACCTGCTCCTCGTCGAGGTCGACTTTCAGGTAGCGGAACCGGGCATTGTCGAACCGGAGATGGAGCGGGAGGCCGGGATGCCAGTCGGCATCCACCGCGTCGAAGACGAGGCGGAAATCGGCCTCGGTCTCGCCGAGCCAGACCCGCATCATCTGGGCGCGCTCGCTGAGCTGTCCCCAGCGATTGTAGAGCCGGATCTCCGAGACCCGCTCGATTGCGCCGAGATCGAGCACGAACCAGGGATTCGGCTCGAGCGCCGTGTGGAAGAAGAACGACGGGTCGCCGGTGGTCCGCTCGCCGTAGACGCCCGTGGTCCCGGACCAGGGGGAGCCCGAGCTGGCGCGCCAGGTCTTGCCCAGCGCGATGTTCTCGGACGGCCGGACCGTGACCAGGGTGTCCATCTCCAACTCGCCGATCAGGGTCTTGATCTTCTTCGAGGCCTCCCGCAGGGGCGGGATCTCCAGGTCGAGCTTGTAGATCAGGTTCGACAGGATGCTCTGGTCGAAGCGGTGGTCGATGAAGCCGTCGAAATCCGGCAGGCCCATCTGGTTGGGGATGTCGGTGACGACCCGCTCGTCGCCGGCATAGCGCAGCCATTCGGCGACGAGGTGGCGGGTCTCGGGGCTGACCATGAAGGCGATCCAGGTCGCCTGGATCTGGTCGGCGTTCCAGTAGCGCTCCGAGTCGCACTCCATGAGCACGAAGCAGTCCCGCTTGGTCCAGACCCGCTGCGGCTTCCCGTGCAGCACGCCGACCGCGACCCGGCGCCCGGACCCGGCGAGCCAGGTCAAGAGCGAGGTGACCGGCGGCAGCGGATCGTCGTCGATCGCCTGCATGCCGGTATCGGTGAACACGATGAAGTCGCCGTCGCGGCTCTGCGCCAGCGCCTCGGCGATGATGTAGGGCTTCCAGGCCCAGTTCCCGGCGCCCCGCGACCGGTCGAGGATCTGCTTGTGCGCGGCGTAGAACGGCGTCCCGCGCAGCCGGTCGGGCGACCAACTCTCGATCGTGTCGAAATCCCCGGTGGCGGCGGCCGCGGCGACGAGGCGGCGCTGGCTGACCACGTAGTGGTACTTCGCGGCGAAGCTGACCAGCGTCGTGCGGCGGTCGCGCAGGCGCCGCCGCTGCTGCATCAGGATCTCGGCCCGGTGCATCGGGAAGGCGTTGACCCGCAGGGCTTCCGAGGGCTGGACAGCGCTGGCCAAATCGATCCTCCCGGGCGTCTGAACCCGCTGGCGATCCGCGCACCGGCAAGACCGGATTCCCAAAGGGCTGAGCCCAGTGGCGAGGTTTCGGGGGCGAAGCCCGACACCAGGGCTCCGCCCTGGACCCGCACAAGGTCACGGACCTTTTGAATCCAGGATTCTTTTCGGCGATCGGGACTGACTCAAGGTTTCCGGGGCGCTTGTCACCGAGTTTTACGCCTTGGGCAAGGGCGGCGGTTCAGGCGTCGTCGAAGGCGAGGTTCTCGATCGGGTAGTCGAGCATCAGGGCGCGCCGCTCCGGCGAGTTGTCCCACTCGCCGACCTTGGTGTAGCCGCCGGCCACGTCCAGCACCTCGACCACCCTGCCGATGGTCGGGATGCTCCTGAAGTGCTGCGGCCAGCCGGAGGCGAAGTAGAACACCTGCTCGATCCGGTCCGAGAGCTGGCACACCCCCGGGCCGAAGGTGCCCAGCCCGAACACGAGGTAGCGCCCGTTCATCAGCGCCGCGACGTCGTCCGTCAGCGCGCCGCTCTGGGTGGTGAACGGCACGCCCCGCGCCGTGATCCAGGCTTCCAGCGCCGGGATCACCGGGTTGAGCCGGTTCTCGAAGACCAGCTTGATCGACGCGATCCGGCCCTCCGCCAGCAGCCGGTCGATGACCATGCGGTAGAAGGCCAGTGGCGGCTGCGGATATTGCGGCGCGACCCAGGTGCCGAAGATGTCGCCCGAGCGGATATGGATCAGGAGCTCGTCGTCGGGCTTGTCCGGGATCTGCGCCGGCAGCCGGTTGAACAGCGGCCGGATCGTGGTCCGCACGATCTCCCGGGTCTCCTCCGGGCCCAGCGTGCCGGCGAGCCGCTGGATCCCGAGGTCGAAATACATCCCCGACAGGTAGGACCCGTCCGGCGGCAGCGGCTCCGAGCCCGGGATGAAGGTGATGCCGCCGAGCGTCACGGGGCCGGACAGGGCGATCACGTCGCTGCGGTCGGCGGCGGGGAGCTTGATCGTCTTGAGGTTCAGGTTGCGGGCGATGCCGATGGCGAGCAGGCACTGGATCAGGCAATTGCCGAAGGCGCCGCATTCGTAGAGCGCGAGCCCGACGAGCGCGCGCGACCGGGGCCGCTCGGCGCTGACCAGGCTGTAGGTGACGTAGGGGTTGGCCCCCGGCCGCTCGCCGGCCATGTCGAAGGACGCGCCCAGGACGTGCCGCAGGGTGATCAGGTCGAACGCCGCGCGATCGCACCAGATCTGCACCGCCGGGACGTCGCGCCCGCCGGGGCGGCTCACGCGGACATAGCGGGCCCAGGTACCCGTCGCGGGCTCGACCGAAGCCGTCCCCTCCCCGTCCGGGCTCGCCCGGACGGCGGGCTCCGACCAGACCTGCCCGTCATCCGACACCGCCAGGTCGGGGGCTTCTCCGGCGCCCGAGACGGCCTGGATCGGGAAGCGCAGGCCGAGATCGACCTGCAGCCGGACGGTCCCGGTGGGGTCGGGGCGGCGCGCCTCGGTATCCAGGCGATGCCATGGCTGTCCCGCCGCCAGATCGATCCGCTCGTCCGTCCCGCCGCGTGCCGCGCCCATCGCCCCTCGATCCTCCCGACCGCCGGAGGATCCTGTACCGAAGTCGACGGCGATCGTCCCGTGCCACGAGCGCCGTTCCCGATCGCGTCGCAATGCGGTGCACGGCGGGGGCGGCCGGTCCCCTCGACGATAGGGGGCGGGCGGGAGGGACGCTCGGCGCGCTTCGCCTCACCGCAGCGCGGGCGTGAGGCCCCCGGGCATCAGGACCGCCAGGCCCGGGGCCGGCCTGCTCCCGAGGGGCGCATGATGGCTGCAGCCGTTGTCGCAGAACGCGCGCAGGGTGCGCCGGTCCAGGCCGACATCGCACAGTGCATCGTCGTCCAGGGCCGAGAGGACACGGTAATTGCGTGTCGCCGCACGCCGGGCCTGCATGGATTTCAGGATCGCCAAGATCATCGTCCGCTATCCTCCTGATCGAATACCGATTTCATATCGCGTATCGACGATTCGGAGCGTGGATTTATTTGGAAGGGGCCGCATCACACGTTTGAACAATTCGGAGATCTGAGTGCGACGTGCCCCGCGCGGGCGGTCGCGGGGACCGGCTGGGGGCACAGCAGCAGCAGGCGCATCAGCGCGGCCTGCCGGCGGGTCCCGGTCTTCTCGAACAGGCGGCGCAGATGCGCGCGGGCCGTGTGCAGGGTGATCCGGCGCCGGGCCGCGCTCGCCGCGAGGTCATTCCCGGCCAGGATGTCGGTGGCCAGGGCAGCCTCCGCGGGGGTGAAGCCGAACTGATCCTGCAGCGCGCCCGGATCCGGCAGCGGCGCGGAATCCGGATCGATGATGCGCAGGAGCACGGTGTTCCCGGGGATCGCGCAGGCGGCGATCAGGAGCGTGCCGGTCTCGCCCACGAGGCGGATCGAGCCGCCGGCGCCGACCGCGCAGCGGGCGATGAGCCGGCCGAGCGCCGCACCGTGCTCGGGCGTGGCGCTGCACAGGCACCCGTTCCGGAGGCGCAGCAGGCCCCGGCGGATCAGCGCCTGCGCGGCGCCGTTCAGGAAGAAAGGGCGGCCGGATCGGTCGGTCACCGCGATGCCCTGCTCGAAATGGTCGATCAGCCAGCAGAGCGCGGCCTCCACGGGGACCGCCTCGCGGGCGGATCGCGGGGCGCCGGACCCGCAGGCCGGGTGCAGGTCTCGGTCGGTCAAGGCGATCATGCGCGACCCCCGTCGGAGCGGTACGGCTGATGCGATGAAGAACCCGCGTCCCCGCGCACATATTCCCGGGCGCCGGCAAAATTCGTCATTTCGGCCGGGCGGTCCGGTCGCGGTACAGCGCGACGAAGCTCCGCAGGTCCCGGGCATTGAGGTCCGACACCGCCCAGTAGGCGAGGTCGCCGGCGCTCCAGCGCTCGATGAACGTCCCGTCCCGGCGTTCCTCGCCGGCCGGCGCATCGCCGGTCGCGGGAACCACGGTGACGCTGATCACGTGCCGGTCGTGGCGGTAGACCAGGGTCGGCACCGGCTTGCCGTCGACGATGTCGATCCGGCCGCCGACCAGCGGGTAGCCCCGTTCGGACAGGTCGGGGGCGTCGGGGGCGATGATCGTGCGGCCGTTGAACCACGGCTTGACCACGTGCCCGTCGGAGGAGGCGATATCGAAGGGCTGCGGCGCGGCGAGGCCGCGCAGGTGGCCGGCCAGGACGGCGTCGGTCGGTCGCGACGGGGCCTCGGCGGTCCCGAGGGGAACGACCCCGCCGAGCGACGCGCCGACGGCGATCCCGGCCACCAGCGTCGCGGCGAGCGCCGGCCAGGAGCCGAGCCGGGCACGGCGGGGCTCCGGATCCGCGAACCCGATCGTCTGGACGATCCGGGCGCGCAGGCTCTCGGGGGCCGGCACCTCCGCGAGGGTCGCGCGCACGGCGCCCGAGAGGCCGCGCAGGCGCTCGGCCTGGGCGCGGAGATCCGGCTCGGCGGCGAGGCGGCGCTCCATGGCCAGGACCTCGCCGGGCGACAGCGCGCCGTCGACATAGGCGCTCAGCAGCAGGAGGGTTTCGTCGTCGCCGGTCATCGCCCGTCCTTCGCGAGCCGTTCGAGCAGGTGCTGGCGCGCCCGCGCCAGGCGGGACATCACGGTCCCGATCGGCGCGCCCGTCACCTCGGCGATCTCCCGGTAGCCGAGACCGTGATATTCACGCAGGACCAGCGCCTCCCGGAACGGGACCGGCAGGGCCTCGATCGCCCGGCCGAGCCGCCCGGCCTCGTCGTGGGCGATGAGGGCGGCCTCGGGGGTCTCCGGCGCCTCGGCGAGCATGCTCCCGGCATCCAGGGCGGCCCGGGCCTCCGGGGCGAGATCCTCGGCGAAGATCACCGCGCGGGGCCGGTGCCGCTGCAGCCAGGAATAGCCGGTGTTGCGGACGATGGTCAGGAACCACGCCCGGGCATTGCCCTCCGCGAAGGTCTCGATCGCCCGGTAGGCGCGCAGACACGCCTCCTGCATCACGTCCTCGGCGTCGGTGGCGTTGCCGGTGAGCCAGTGCGCGAGCCGGTAGCCCTCATCGAGGCGGGGCAGGACCAATTGGCTGAAGCGCGCACGGGCGAGCGTCGTCATACGCCGCCGCCCCCCGGATCGATCGCGCGCGCCGCCATCGGCCGCTCACCCCGCAGCTCCGCGCCCCGGAATGAGAACCGTCCAGCCGCCCCGGATATTCCCGGGACCGGCGAAAAATCAGGCGTCGAGCCCGAGCATCAGCCCGAGATTCTGCACCGCCGCGCCGGAGGCGCCCTTGCCGAGATTGTCGAGGCGGGCGACCAGCACCGCCTGCCGGTGCTCGGACGAGCCGAACACGCGCAGCTCCAGCCGGTCGGTGTCGTTGAGCGCCTCGGGCTCGATCTTCTCGCTGCCCTCTCCGGTCACCACCTGGACCAGCGGCTGCCCGGCATACCAGTCGCGCAGGGCCGCCTCCAGATCGGTGGCCGCGGGCTTGCCCGGCAGCGCGTCGAGGTGGAGCGGCACGCTCACCAGCATGCCCTGGCGGAAATTGCCCACGGACGGCACGAAGATCGGCCGCCGGGTCAGGCCGCTGAACCGCTGCAGCTCCGGCACGTGCTTGTGGGCGAAGCCGAGGCCGTAGAGCAGGAACGGCGCCGCGCTGCCCCGCTCGTAATCCTCGATCATGCTTTTACCGCCGCCGCTATAGCCGCTGACCGCGTTGACGCTGATCGGGAAATCCGCCGGGATGAGGCCGGCCTCGACCAGGGGGCGCAGGAGCGCGATGCCGCCGGTCGGGTAGCAGCCGGGATTGGCCACGCGCCGGGCGCGGGCCACGGCGGCGCCCTGCTCCCGGGTCATCTCCGGGAAGCCGTAGGTCCAGCCGGGGGCGACCCGGTGGGCGGTGCTGGCATCGAGGATGCGCGGGCCGCCGCCGGGCAGGCTGTCGGCCAGCGCCACCGTCTCCTTGGCGGCCTCGTCCGGCAGGCACAGGACCGCCAGGTCGACCTCGGTGAGCAGCGCCCGCTTGGCCTCGGGATCCTTCCGGTGCTCTGGCGCGATGCTGCGCAGGGTGACGCGGCCGTCGCGCTCCAGGCGCTCGCGGATGCCGAGGCCGGTGGTGCCGGCCTCGCCATCGATGAACACGATGGGCCGCGTCGCTGCTTCGCTCGCCATGATCCGTCTCGCAGGCCAGAATCACACCCGGCCGTTACGCCCCGGAGGTGGCGCCTGCGGGCGGCGCTGTCAACGCCACGTCAGGTCGGCAGGCGGCCGTCGGGCGAGTAGCGGTCGATCGCCGAGGGCAGCTCGCGGGACAGGCGCGACAGGAGCGCCGCCCGGCTGAGCCCGGTCTGCTGGGTCAGGTGGTCGAGGGTCTCGGGGCCGATGGCGCGCTCCAGATCGGTCTCGGGGATGTCGCGGTTGGTGCCGTGATTGATCCACGAGGTCGCGGTCTCGCCGTGCCCACCCTTGGTGAAGTGATCGACCAGCTCGCTGAGGCCGTTGGCGATCAGGCCGCCGACCCCGGCCGAACCGGCGCCGCCCAGCAAGCCCCCGAGGCGGGCGAAATTGTCGGTGCCGCCGCTCGCGGTCGCGGGATTCGGCACGGACGGGACCGGGGACGGGCTGGTCCCGTGATCGTGGCCCTTCAGCAGCTCGGCGAGCTTGTCGCGGTTCTGGTAGCCGGCCAAAGCCAGCAAGCCCAGCAACGCGGTCATCGAGGGGTAACCCTTGCTCATGGCGTGTCCTCTCTGGTGTCCGCCTGTCTGGCTTGAGGCGCGGACCCCGGTCGGCGGATCGTCCCGGGGCCTGCGCGCGGTGTCAGCGGGGGCGGCGCGACGGGGCCGCGGACCGGCCGGCGACGCGGCGGCTGACATAGGCGATCAGCTTCGGCAGGACGAAGATGGTGAGCAGCTTGCGGATCATCGGTGTTCTCCGTGGTTGTCGGCGGAGGGAGCGGCCGGGCGGACGCTCCCGTGGTTCACGTCAGGTCGGGCGGGTCATTTCCTGCCGGCGACGGAGTCGACGACGCTCTTCACGCCGTCCTTGGCCTCGCCGACCGTGCGCTGGCCCTCGCCCTTGAGTTCCTGCGCCTTGCCCTCGACCACGAGCTTGTCGTTGCCCGTGGCCTTGCCGGCGGCCTGCTTGACGTTGCCCACGGCCTCGTTGGCCAGGCCCTTCAGCTTGTCGGTGGTGCTGCTCATCGTGGCGCTCCGGTTGGGGTGGAAAGGTGGATCCTGGGAACCCCCGCGCCGGGCGCGGGGGTCGCGGGGATCAGGCGCGGCGGGTGCCGTAGGACTCGGTCAGGGTCTCGACCTTCGGGGCGCCAAGGCGGCCGCCCAGGAAGGCGGCGATCGCGCCCAGGATCAGCGCGAGGGCGGCGTAGAAGGCGCCCTGCGTGGCGGCCGACTTCGCCGCGACGGCCGCGGCCTCAGCCTTCTGCTTGGCGGTGGCGACCGCCTGGTCGTACTGCTTCTCGTAGTCCTGGATCTGCTGCTTGGCCTGGTCGACCGGGATGCCCTGCGCCTTGGCGAGCGCGTCCGCGGCCCGGGCCTCGGCCTGCTGCTTCTGGGCCGGATCACCGGTCAGAACCGCGCGCACCGCCGCCACGGCCGCATCGCGCGCCGCCTGCGGATCCTGGCCCTGCGCCTGCTGGCGCACGGTCTGCTCGATCCCGTCGATCGGGTTCGAGATCTTCGACAGGGACGGCGCCGCCGCCTGGGCCGCCGTCTGCACGGTGCCGCCGACGAGGTTGCCGGCGCCGCCGAGCGTCGTGGCCACGCCGTTGAAGGCGCCGCCGACGATCCCGCCGACCGCCGAGGTCAGGAGGTAGAGGACGACCAGGGTGGTCACCGACCAGGAGACCAGCCCGTGCAGGCCGGCGGCGCCGCCCACGGGCTTGCCCGAGAGCCGCCCGGCCAGGAAGCCGCCGATCAGCGAGGCGACGATGCCGGAGGCCACGAACCAGATCCCGGCGCTCATCGACAGGGTCGAGGCGGCCGGGTTGTCGGCGGTGTCCATGCCCACGCTGGACAGCCCGATGCCGACGCCGAGCAGGTTGAGGATCACCTGCGCCACCAGCGCCGTGGTGGCGCCCGCGAAGATCGCACCCCACGACACCTGGTGGAGGAGGACGGTGCGCGTGTCGCTCGTATGGGCGAGCGGCGCGGTCGAGAGGCTGGGGGAAGCGGTCACTGGGGGACTCCTGGTCGTCGTGAGAGAGTGGCCGGCGCTCAGCGGCGGCGGGCGTGCATCAGCAAAGCGAGGCCGTAGCCGACGGCGCCGGCGATCAGCAGCGCGACGATCGGGCTCTCCTCGACCTGCTGGGCCACGACGCGGGTGCCCCGGCGGGCGTAGTCGCCGGCATGCTCGTAGGCGTCCTCGGCATAGTGGCCGGCCTCGTCGGCGACGTGCCGGACGGTGTCCTTGGCCTGGCCGTAGAGGTTCTCGGCCGAGCCCTGCGCCTCGCGGAAACGGCCTTCGACCGAGTCGCTCTTCGAGCCGGTCAGGTCGCCCACGGCGCCCTGCGCCTTGCCGACGAATTCCTTGGCGGCTCCCGTCACGCGATCCGTATCAACCATGGTGTCTCTCCTGTCTGAGCGTTCTGGACTGGTGCGGTGGGTGTGCGCCGCTCGGCCCGGTCTACGCGTGGTGCGAGATCCCGGGTTTCGCGTCGGACTTCTGCGAAGAGTACGGAGCCCGGTCCTTCGCGGCGTCGCCGGTCGATGGGCCGATGGCTCTGGTGGGTGAACCCGGCACCGGACCGGGGGTTGCCCCGGGACGGCCTCGACTTCGAAATTCAGGTTTCTCGCGGTCTCGTCTTGGCTGAGCCGCAGATGGGGTCTGATTTGTTCAGATCAATGGTACGTTCGTACCGGTATTCTTCGACTATGTACTAGCTTCCCGCGTGGTGAAGCCGTTGTCCCGGCCCCAGACGATCACCTCGGTGCGCTTGTGGACCCCGAGCTTGCGGTAGAGGGCGGCGGCGTGGTTGCGCACGGTGTTGCGCGACAGGTTCAGCCGCTTGGCGATGGCCTCGTCCGACAGGCCGGCGCAGACCAGGCCGAGGATCTGGCGCTCCCGGACCGTGAGGCTCTGCACACCCTCGTCGGCGCTGTCGCGCCCGGGATGCCGGAGGCCGGCGAGCTTCTCGATCAGGCCGCGGCTGAACCACGAGGTGTCGGCCATCACGGTCTCGATCGCGGTGAACAGCTCGCGCTCCGAGCGCTTGCGCTCGGTGATGTCCTGGAGCACCGCCAGGACGTAATCGTCCTCGCCGATCACCACCCGCTCGGCCGAGACGAGGCAGTCGATCTCGGTCCCGTCCTCGTGCCGCATGCAGGTCTCGAGGCCGAGCACGTAGCCGGCGCGCCGGACCGTGGCCTCGAACTTCGCCCGGGCGGCATCCGAGATCCACAGGCCCATCTCTTCGGCGGAGCGCCCGACGGCCTTGTCCTGGCCGTAGCCGAAGATCCGCGGGAAGGCCTCGTTGACGGCCGTGACGGTGAAGCCGTCGGCCCGGGCCAGCAGCGTCGGCACCGGCGTCATCCGGAACGCGGTGGCGAAGCGCGACTCGCTCTGGCGCAGGGAGGTTTCCGCCTTCTTGCGCAGCTCCAGATCCGCGAAGGTGAAGAGCATGCACGGCTCCTCGCCCATCTCGATCGGCTGGCCGGCCACGATGACGAAGCGGGAGCCGCCATCCGGCAGGCGCAGGCAGGCCTCCATCTGCGGGACGGTCTGGCCGGCATTGAGCCGCGTCACGGCGAGCTCGCGCTGCTTGGCCTCGGCCAGCACGTCGACCTCGTAGACGCTGCGCCCGATCACCCCGTCGCGGGTGTAGCCGGTCATCTCCAGGAAGCCGGCATTGACCTTGACGTGGCGCAGGTCGGACAGCCGGGTGATCACGGCCGGCGCCGGGTTGGCGTTGAAGGTCTTCTCGAACCGCTCCTCGGCCTCGAATTGCGGCGTGACGTTCTGCAGGATCAGCGCGAGGCAGCTCGGCTGCCCGGCCCGGTCGGTGGCGACCAGGCTGCGCAGGGAATGGACGAAGGCGACGTCCGGCCGGTCGGTGCGCACCACCTCGACGATGACGTCGTGGAAGGTCTCGCCCCGGACCACCCGCTCGATCGGGTAATGCTCGGGCGGCCGGTTGTTGCGGTAGCGGACGGAGAACCGGTCCCGGTAGGCGTCGACGGTCTCGCCGAGCTCCTCCAGGCTCTCGGCGCCGTGCATGGCCAGGGCGGCGTCGTTGGCCCAGGTGATCGTCTGGTCCGGCTCGACCAGGATCACGCCCTCGGTCAGGCCGGCGATGATCTGCCTCAGCTCGTGTCTGTCGACGCCCGCGGTCACGGTGGTTCGTCTGCTCCGCCTGATGCGACCCGGACTGGATCGGCGGCGGGTAACAGGCGACGGGACCGGAGGTTCCCTTGTGCGCAATCGGTCTGCTGGTATATTTTACTTAGGTCAGTAATCGGGTGTCGTGGTGCGGGGGCTTATACGGTCACCCGTCCAGACCCTTTGGATGAGCGGCTGGGCACCGGACCGTCATCGCGATGCCACGGTACACGACAGGGGCAGCCTTAGGCTTTATCGGCGCTCGTCCAACCCAACCCCCTCATCCTAAGGTGAGAGCGAAGCGAGCCTCGAAGGAGCCCTCCAGTATGCGCGCGATCCCTGGAGCGCTCCTTCGAGGGCGCCGCTGCGCGTCGCCACCTCAGGATGAGGGGGTTGGGTTGGAGGAGCGCCGATCAGGATCGGACCGACGGTTGTGTCCGCTCAGCCGACCGCGCTTCCAAGGCAGCGTCGTGTACCGTGTCGCAACCCAGCGAAACGACTCTCCGTTTTTGCTTTGGCGCGCTCGCGCTGACGGCCACGGCAGGCTCCGTTCAAAAATCGCGAAAAACCCTAGAGGGCGCCCTCGGACAGCAGTTTCTGCAGCGACCCGAAAGCCCGCTTGGCCACGGCCTCAGGCGGCTCATGCTCGAGCCGGTCGTTGAAGACCTCCAGCCCGACCGGCCCGCGATAGCCGATCGCGGCGAGCTTTCCGACGAGGCTGGCCAGCGGCAGGCCCCCCTCGCCCGGGAGGAGGCGCGCGTGGCGGGCGACCGCGCGGTAATCCGACGGCTGCACCGGGCCGGCGACATCGCAGACCTGCACCAGGAAGATCCGCTCGGGCGGCACGTCGCCGAGGATGGCCGGCGTCTCGCCGCGGACGAAGAGGTGGTAGCTGTCGACCACCAGGCCGGCATGGCGCGGATCGAGCTCGCGGATCGTCGCCCAGGCCTGCACCAGCGACGGGTTGACCGTGCTCCAGGCCATGCCCTCGTAGGCGATCCGGAGGCCCCGGCGGCGGGCCTCGTCCACCAGCCAGACCAGATCCTCGGTGATGCGGGCCGGATCGCAGTCCGGGTCCGTGGAGGCGGGCACGAGCAGCGTCCCGGCGCCCAGAGCCGCCGCGGTGTCGAGCAGGGTCAGCGCCTCGGCCCGCTTGGCGGCGCGCGCGTCGCCGGGGGCCCCGTCGAAATCGAGCAGCACCTGGTAGTCGGTGAGGCCGAGGCCGAGGGCGGCGACGTGGGCGCGCAGGCCCGCCGCCCCGTCCTCGGCGCGCTCCACGTCGGAGGACCAGAGCTCGACCTGATCGAAGCCCGCGGCCCGGGCGGCGCGCAGCTTCTCCTCGGGTGATCCGCCCAGCAGCACGGTGTTGACGAAGCGGGGCCCCGGCAGCGGCGCCGCCGCGGAGGCGCGCCCGACGGCAAGGCCGAGACCGAGACCGAGACCGAGACCGGTGGCGAGGGCACGGCGTCTGTTCATCCGGATCAAGGCTCCAGGCGTGGCCGACGGCGTCGATGACGGACGACCATTGTGCCACGTCGATCTGGCCCGGAGCTGAGCCCGCCCCGACCGACAGTCGCCGAACCCCGCCCCGCGGCCCGTGACTGGCCGGCCAACGAAAAAGGGCGGCTCCCGCAGGAACCGCCCGTCTTCGAACCGTCGATGAAGCCGCGGATCAGCGCTTCGAGAACTGGAAGCTGCGGCGAGCCTTCTTGCGGCCGTACTTCTTGCGCTCGACGACGCGGGCGTCGCGGGTAAGGAAGCCCTCACGCTTGAGCGGGGCGCGCAGCTCCGGCTCGTAGTAGGTCAGCGCCTTCGAGAGGCCGTGGCGCACGGCGCCGGCCTGACCCGAGAGACCGCCGCCGGCGACCGTGACGTTGATGTCGTACTGGTCGACGCGGTTGGCGATCTCCAGCGGCTGGCGCAGGATCATGCGCAGCACCGGGCGGGCGAAGTAGACCTCGACCGGGCGCTTGTTGATCGTGACCGTGCCCTTGCCGGGCTTGATCCAGACGCGGGCGACCGCGTCCTTGCGCTTGCCGGTGGCGTAGGCGCGGCCCTGGGCGTCCAGCTTCTGGACGTGGACCGGGGCCTCGTTGGCGGGGTCGACCGCGCCGGTATTCGCCCGGTTGAGGTCGGCGAGGGACTGCAGGGTCGCCATGATCAAGCGCTCACGTTCTTGCGGTTGAGGGCGCCGACGTCGAGCGCCTGCGGCTGCTGGGCGACGTGCGGGTGCTCGGCGCCCTTGTAGACGCGGAGGTTGCCGAGGATCTGCCGGAAGAGCGGGCCGCGGGGCAGCATGCGCTCGACGGCCTTCTCGACGACGCGCTCGGGGAAGCGCCCTTCGAGGATGAACTTGGCCGTACGCTCCTTGATACCGCCCGGGTAGCCGGTGTGGTAGTAGTAGCGCTTCTGGACGTACTTGCGGCCGGTGAACTTCACCTTGTCCGCGTTGACGACAATGACGTGGTCACCGCAATCGACGTGGGGCGTGTAGGCGGCCTTGTGCTTGCCGCGCAGGCGCATGGCGACGATCGAGGCGAGACGGCCGACGACGAGGCCCTCCGCGTCGATCACGATCCACTTCTTGTCGACCTCGGCGGGTTTCAGCGAGGTGGTCTTCATGGCGAGATCCCAGGGTTCCGACGCGACGGGCACCGACGGATCGGGGCGCCGACAGCATCGGGGTGCCGAAAAACGAGCCGCCGCGTGGGGGGCACGCGGCGGCGACGGCCGGTGGATAGCCGGGTGCGCCCGGCGCGTCAACCGGGAAAATCGAAATCCTGAAAACATGTTCTATCCGAAAGGCTTAGCGTTAGCGGTATCATGATACCGCGCCGGTCAATCCGGGCGCTTGCCCCGCTCGGCGATGGTGAGCCGCTGGACGCCGCGGCCGGCCAGCACCGGCTTTCTCGCGCTGAGGATGCGCGAATTCACCCCGGTCCAGCCGATCTCCCCCGAGAGCCGGCCGTACTCGATCTTCGGGCAGCGGTTCATGATCACCGTGAGGCCCCGCGCCTCGGCCCGGGCGGCCGCCGCGTCGTCGCGCACGCCGAGCTGCATCCAGATCACCTTGGGCAGCGGATCGAGGCCGAGCGCCTCGTCCACGAGTGGGCCCGCGGCGGCGGAATTGCGGAAGATCTCGACCATGTCGATCGGCTCCGGGATGTCGGCGAGGGAGGCCACCACCCGCCGCCCGAGCAGGTCCTGCCCGGCGAGACCCGGATTGACCGGGGTGACCGCGTAGCCCCGGTCGATCAGGTATTTGAGCACGATCCAGCTCGGGCGGGCCGGGTTCGCGGAGGCGCCGACCAGCGCGATCGTGCGCGTGTCGTTCAGGATCTTGCGGATCTGCGCCTCGGGGTAGCGCGCGTGCCGGGCGGCGAAGTCCGGCCCCGGCGCGTCCGATGGTGGCGTCCCTTGGCCGTCCTTGGTCTGGTGCATGCCCGCCACTCCCGCCGTACCATACGATGTCCTGCCGACGCGCTCGGCCTATCGACCCGCGCCGTCATCGCGAGCGCAGCGAAGCGACCCAGGGACCACGCGACGGTCTGGGATCGCGCGCTGCCCTGGGTTGCTTCGCTGCGCTCGCAAGGACGGTGAGAGCGCGGCGAGTCCGTCAACGGGAAGCTGCATCATCGCTGAGCCGGTGGCCTTGCGGAAGGGCTCTGTCAGAGCCGCCAGACCGTATGCCCCAGCGCCCGGAACGCGTCCGGGTCGTAGAGCGACTTCACGTCGACGATCAGGCCCCCGGGCCTGAGCCGGGCGGCGATGTCTTCCGGGGGGCGCTCGGCATAGTCCCGGTGCGGCACCGCCACCACCACGGCGTCGACCCGATCGGGCAGGTCGGCCCAGTCGACCAGATCGATGCCGTACTCGGCCCGGGCCTCGTCCTTGCGGGCGCGGGGATCGTGGACCGAGACGGCGCAGCCGAACTCGGCCAGCTCCCGGATCAGGTCGGCCACCTTGGAATTGCGCAGGTCGGAGCAATTCTCCTTGAAGGTCAGGCCGAGCACGATGACCTTCGCGCCCCCGACACGGCCACCCTGCTGGACGATCAGCTTGACGGTCTTGCGGGCGACATGGGCGGCCATGCTGTCGTTGATCCGCCGCCCGGCCAGGATCACCTGCGGGTGGTGGCCGACCATCGCGGCCTTGTGGGTCAGGTAATAGGGATCGACCCCGATGCAGTGGCCGCCGACCAGCCCCGGGCGGAACGGCAGGAAGTTCCACTTGGTGCCGGCGGCCCGCAGCACCTCCAGGGTGTCGAGGTCGAGCTTGTCGAAGATCTGCGACAGCTCGTTCATCAGCGCGATGTTCAGGTCGCGCTGGGTGTTCTCGATGACCTTGGCGGCCTCCGCGACCCGGATCGACGAGGTCGCGTGGATCCCGGCCGCGATGATCGTCCCGTAGAGGGCGGTGAGCCGTTCCAGGGTCTGCGGGGTGTCCCCGGCCACGATCTTCACGACCTTGGCGAGGCTGTGCTCCCGGTCCCCGGGATTGATCCGCTCGGGCGAGTAGCCGACCCAGAAATCCGCCTTCCAGCGCAGGCCGGAATGCTGCTCCAGCACGGGGACGCAGACCTCCTCGGTGGCGCCGGGATAGACCGTGGATTCGAAGACCACGATCGCCCCGCGCCGCATGTGCCGCCCGACCAGCGCCGAGGCCTCGATGAGCAGGCTGAAATCCGGGCTCTGGGCGTCGTCCACCGGGGTCGGCACCGTGACGATGATCACGTCGGCCTCCGACAGGGCGGTCGGGTCGTCGGTGATCGCCAGATGGGTCGCGGCCCGGAACGCGGCCGGCTCGATCTCCCCGGCCGGGTCGATCCCGTCCCGGTAGGCCGCGACCTTGGCGGGCGCGCGCTCGTAGCCGATCGTGCGCAGGCCCTGCCCGAAGGCCAGGGCGAGGGGGAGCCCGACATAACCGAGGCCGACGATGGCCAGGCAGGTCGTTTCGGAGGGGGTGACGTCCATCGGTGATGCCGTGCGGGGCGCGTGCCGCCCGGACCGGGTCATACCCGCTCGCGGCGGGTTTCGGTATGCGGGGGCGGGCGGTGATGGCGCATCGCCTTCATGGCGGGCGCCTTCCCTCCCCCCTCTGCGGGGGAGGGTGGCCCCCGAAGGGGGTCGGGAGAGGGGCAGCGCGACGATGCAGGATGTATCGGGCGTCGCGATCTCTCCGGACACGGCGCTCCCCTCTCCCGACCCGGCCTGACGGCCGGCCCACCCTCCCCCGCAAAGGGGGGAGGGAGACGCGCGCGTGCCCGGCCACCGCCCTCACCCCATCGACATCCGCAGCGGCGGCTCCACCTCCGGGGGGAGCGGCGAGACGTAGCCGGCGGCGCCGACCCGGCGGGCGAGGTCGGCCTTGGCGGCCTCGCGCAGGGCCGGATCGGTGAGCGCCAGGGCGCCGGTGGCGGCCATCGCCTTGGCGACCTGGACCATCGCCTTGTGGGCGGCCGGGCTGCGCCCCTGGGCGACCACCTGCCAGGTGTGGAACGGCGTGCCCACCGCCACGGTCGGCGCGTGGGCCTGGACGGTCGGCACCACCCAGCTCACGTCGCCGACATCGGTGGAGCCCACCGCCGGGTTGCGCGGGGCGTCGAGCGGCACCAGGAAATCGGCCAGCGGCGCCTCGGTGCGCGGCAGCCCGATGGCGCGAAACACGGCATCGATGTCGCCGTCGCTGAGCGTGGACCGGATCTCCGTGGCGAAGGCCCGGTCGGCCGCGTCGAAATGCGGGGGGCCGAGCTCCTCCATGACCCCGTGGAGCGCCCGCTCCAGCGGGTCGTTGCCCAGGAGGTTCGACACGGCGCTGACGATCCGCACCTCGACGCTGGTCTCGGTCATCAGCGCGGCGCCCTCGGCCACCTTCTTCACCCGCTCGACCAGGGCGAGCATCCCCGGCAGGTCCCGCGCCCGGATCGAGTAGCGCACCTTCGCGCTCGCCTGGACGACGTTGGGGGCGATGCCGCCGGCATCGAGATAGGCGTAGTGCACCCGTGCGTCGGAGGGCATGTGCTCGCGCATGTAGTTCACGCCGACGCTCATCAGCTCCACCGCGTCCAGCGCCGAGCGGCCGAGATGCGGCGCGGCCGCCGCGTGGGCGGTCCGGCCGGTGAAGATGAAGTCCGCCCGGGTGTTGGCGAGCGCCACCGGGGGCGCCACCTCCCAGAAGCTGCCCGGGTGCCAGGAGATCGCGATGTCGGCATCCGCGAAGGCGCCCGCCCGGACTAGGAACGCCTTGGCGGCCCCGCCCTCCTCGGCCGGGCAGCCGTAATAGCGCACGCGGCCGGGGGTGCCGGTCTCGGCGAGCCAATCCTTCACGGCGGTGGCGGCCAGCAAAGCCGCCGCCCCGAGGAGGTTGTGGCCGCAGCCATGGCCGTGGCCGCCGGCCTCCACGGGCCGGTGCTCGGCGACGCCCGCCTCCTGCGACAGGCCCGGCAGCGCGTCGTACTCACCCAGGAAGGCGATGACCGGACCGCCCTCCCCGGCCTCGCCCATCACCGCGGTGGGGATGCCGGCGACCTGCTCGGTGACGCGGAAGCCCTGGTGGCGCAGCTCCGCCGCGTGCTCGGCGCAGGAGCGCGTTTCCGTGTAGCAGACCTCCGGCATGCCCCAGACGCGCTCCGAGAGGGCGATCAGCCGCTCCTTCTGCGCGTCGACGTGGCGCCACACGGTGTTGCGGTTGTCCATCAGGTCGTCTCCGAGCGTGTCTCGCGCCGATGCGCACCACCATAGCGAGTGCCGCATCCTGCATGTCAGGCGTTTCCCGGTCCGATCGCTCGGCCGATCCTCCCACCGTCATTGCGAGCGCAGCGAAGCGACCCAGGGATCCGCCACGGCCCAAGATCGCGCGCTGCCCTGGGTCGCTTCGCTGCGCTCGCGATGACGGGGAAGGCCATTCGAGATCTTCAACCGGAATCCGTATCGAGCCCCGTCATGCAGGCCCGGGGCCAGGCTGCCGAGCCCCGGCGACGACGTTTCGCCCCAAGCGTAACTGGCGCGCCCCTTGCCAAGAGCCTTGCGAAAGCCGCACCCACAAGGATGCTGTGCGGGTCGCGGCGACAATCAGGGATCGATGCATGGACGAGCGGGATCTGCGCGGGCTCATCGGGCGGGTGAAGTCCGGGGACCTGTCACGGCGCGGCTTCGTGCAGCGGATGCTGGCGGTCGGGCTCTCCGCGCCGCTGGCCGGGCTGATGCTGGCCGAGAACGGGGTGGCGATGGCCGCCGATCTCCGGGCCGCCTACAAGCCGACCAAGGCCGGTGGCGGCGGCGCGCTGCGCCTGCTCTGGTGGCAGGCGCCGACCCTGATCAACCCGCATTTCGCCATCGGCACCAAGGACCAGGAGGCCTCGCGGATCTTCTACGAGCCGCTGGCGGCCTGGGACGCGGACGGCAACCTCGTGCCGGTGCTCGCCGCCGAGATCCCGTCCAAGGAGAATGGCGGGCTGGCCGCCGACGGCCGCTCGGTGGTCTGGAAGATCAAGCCCGGTGTGGCGTGGCACGACGGCAAGCCGCTCACCGCCGACGACCTCGTCTTCACCTGGGCCTATGCCCGCGACCCGGCCACCGCCGCGGTGACGATCGGCTCCTACAAGGATTGCAAGGTCGAGAAGATCGACGACCTCAGCGTCCGGATCCTGTTCGACAAGCCGACGCCGTACTGGAGTGATGCCTTCGTGGGCACCGTGGGCATGATCCTGCCCAAGCACCTGTTCGCCGCCTATACGGGCGCCAAGTCCCGGGAGGCGCCCCAGAACCTCGCGCCCGTGGGCACCGGCCCCTACCGGTTCCTCGAATTCCGGCCCGGCGACATCGTCCGCGGCGAGCGCAACCCGACCTACCACCTGCCGAACCGGCCGTATTTCGACAGCATCGAGATGAAGGGCGGCGGCGACGCGGTCTCGGCGGCCCGGGCCGTGCTCCAGACCGGCGAGTACGACTACGCCTGGAACCTGCTCGTCGAGGACGAGGTGCTCAAGCGCCTGGAGACCGGCGGCAAGGGCCGGGTCGACGTCGTCTACGGCGGCAAGCTCGAATTCCTGCTGCTCAACGCCACCGACCCGAACGTCGAGGTCGATGGCGAGCGCTCCTCGCTCAAGACCAAGCACCCGGCCTTCTCCGACCCGAAGGTCTGCCACGCGATGAACCTCCTGGTCGATCGCAAGTCGATCCAGGATTACATCTACGGCCGCACCGGCCGGGCCACGGCCAACTCGGTCAACGGCCCGGAGCGCTTCGTCTCGAAGAACACCAGCTTCGCGTTCGATCCGGCCAAGGCCAACGCGCTCCTCGACGAGGCCGGCTGGAAGAAGGGCTCCGACGGCATCCGGGCCAAGGACGGCAAGCGGCTGAAGCTGCTGTTCCAGACCTCGATCAACGCCCCGCGCCAGAAGACCCAGGCGATCATCAAGCAGGCCGCCGCCAAGGCCGGCATCGAGATCGAGCTGAAATCGGTCACCGGCTCGGTGTTCTTCTCCTCGGACACCGCCAACCCGGACACGTTCCCGCATTTCTACGCGGACATGGAGATGTACGCGATCAGCATGACCCAGGCCGATCCCTCGACCTGGCTGCTCCAGTACGTCTCCTGGGAGGCCGCCACCAAGGAGAACAAGTGGCAGGGCCGCAACATCTCGCGCTGGCGCAACGCCGAGTACGACGCGGCCTACAACGCCGCCCAGTCCGAGCTCGACCCGGTCAAGCGCGCCGCCCTGCTGATCAAGGCCAACGACCTCGCGGTCTCGGAGAACATCCTGCCGCTGATCCATCGGGCCGAGGTCTCGGGGGCCGCCGCCAAGCTGGTGGCGCCGCGCAGCGGCTGGGACAACGACCTGTCGTTCCTGCCCGAATGGAGCCGGGAGGCCTGAGCGGGAGTCGCGCGCCATGGGCGCCTACATCCTGCGCAGGCTGCTGATCGCGATCCCGAGCCTGCTCGGGATCAGCCTGATCCTGTTCGTCGTCCTGGCGCTCGCGCCGGGCGATCCGTTCGGCGAGCTCGCCGCCAACCCGAACGTGCCCCCGGAGGTGCGCGCGGCCCTGCGGCTGAAGTTCGGCCTCGATGACCCGATCTTCACCCGCTACCTGCGCTGGCTCTGGGCCATGCTGCACGGGGATTGGGGGTTCTCGTTCGCCAGCCGGGTCAACGTCGACACGCTGATCCTGCAGCGGCTGCCCACGACCCTGTTCGTGGTCGGCTCCTCGCAGGTCCTGGCGCTGCTGGTGGCGGTCCCGGTCGGCCTCTACGCCGCCCGCCGGCCCTACTCGCTGGCCGACCAGGTCGCCAACACCCTGGCCTTCGTCGGCTTCTCGCTGCCGACCTTCTTCACCGGCCTGCTGTTCATCCTGCTGTTCTCGATCAAGCTCGGCTGGCTGCCCTTCGTCTACCAGGCCGACCTGCCCGGCACCGGCCTGGCCTGGGCTTGGGAGAACATCCGCCAGGCGATCATGCCGGTGGCGGTTCTGGGCTTCTTCCAGGCCGCCTCCTACACCCGCTACGTGCGCGCCTCGGCGCTGGACGTCGCCCGCCTCGACTACGTCACCACCGCCCGGGCCAAGGGGCTCACCGAGGGCACGGTCACCCGCCGGCACATCGCCCGCAACGCCCTGATCCCGGTGGTGACGCTCGTCGCCCTCCAGATCCCGGCGGTGTTCGGCGGCGCCATCGTCACCGAGCAGATCTTCCGGATCCCCGGCATCGGCTCCCTGCTGATCGACGCGATGCTGGCCAACGACACCCCGGTGGTGATGGCCGTGACCTTCGTGTTCGCCGGCCTCGTCGTCCTGTTCAACCTCGTCGCGGACCTGCTCTATGGCTGGCTCGACCCTCGCATCGCCCTCCGTTGAGGCGCCTCCCCTCGCCCGCGCCCCGGCCTCGCCCGGGCGGGAGACCTGGCGGCGGTTCCGCCGGCACCGGCTGGCGCTGGCGAGCGTCGCCGTGCTGGCGGTGCTGGTCGGCGGCGTGCTGTTCGGCGGCCTGATCTGGCCGCTGGCCATCGACGACATCGACTTCTCGGCGCAGCTCCAGGGGCCGTCCTGGGCGCACCCGTTCGGCACCGACGATCTCGGCCAGGACCTGCTCGCCCGGATGATCTATGGCGGCCGGATCTCGCTGGCGGTGGGCTTCGCCGCCATGGCGGTGGCGAGCCTGATCGGGGTCGTGGTCGGGGCGCTCGCCGGCATGTCGCGCCGGATGCTCGATCCGGCGCTGATGTGGCTGACCGACCTGTTCCTGTCGCTGCCGCAGCTGCCCTTGCTGCTGCTGGTGATCTACCTGTTCCGCGACAGCCTGAAGGCCGTGTTCGGGGTCCAGGGCGGCGTCTTCCTCATGATCGTCGCGGTGATCGGCGGCCTGCGCTGGATGCCGGTCGCCCGGCTGGTGCGGGCGCAGTTCCTGACGCTCCGCGAGAAGGAGTTCGTGGAGGCGGCGCGCTCGCAGGGCGCCACCACCGGGCACCTCGTGCGCCGCCACATCCTGCCGAACGCGCTCGGCCCGGTGATCGTGGCCGCCTCCATTGAGGTCTCGGCGGCGATCATCGCGGAATCGACCCTCTCGTTCCTCGGCCTCGGCTTCCCCCCGGACATCCCGACCTGGGGCCGGCTGCTGTTCGACGCCAAGGACCATCTCGACGTCGCCCCTCACTGGGCGCTCTTCCCCGGCGGCGCGATTTTTTTGACGGTCCTGTCGATCAACTTCATCGGCGACGGCCTGCGCGACGCCCTCGACCCGCGGCGGGTTTTTTAGGCATGGGCCTGCGCAGCTCTGATAGCGGTCGGAAAGCCGCGCGCCCTCCCTCCCCCCTCTGCGGGGGAGGGTGGCCCCCGAAGGGGGTCGGGAGAGGGGAGCGACGGTGTAGAATTGGGCTTCGCCCGTCATGCCGGTCGCGCCTTGTCCTGAACCCGGGTTCCCCTCTCCCGACCCGGCCTAACGGCCGGCCCACCCTCCCCCGCAGAGGGGGGAGGGAGAGGCGCGGGTGGTGTCCCGTCCGTCCCGGCCCGCAACCGCATGGGATGAGGTGGAGGGTAGGCGGTTCGTTGCTTACCAAAATCCGGGCTGATCAGGAGTGACCCCCGTGACGGATCCGATCCTGTCGGTGCGCGACCTCACCGCCGCCTTCCGCTCCGACGGGCGCTGGCGCGAGGTCGTGCACGGCGTCTCGTTCGACATCGGCCCCCGGGAGACCGTGGCGCTGGTGGGCGAATCCGGCTCCGGCAAGAGCGTCAGCGCCATGTCGATCATGCGCCTGCTCGCCCGGGACGCGAGCCGAATCGGCGGCAGCGTACGCTTCGAGGGCCGCGAGTTGCTGGCCGCCTCCGAGGCCGAGATGCGCCGGGTCCGGGGCGATTCCATCGCCATGATCTTCCAGGAGCCGATGACCTCCCTGAACCCGGTTCTGACCGTCGGCTTCCAGATTGCCGAGGCGCTGATCCGGCACCGGGGCCTGTCGCGGGCCGCCGCCGAGGCCGAGGTGGTCCGGCTCCTCGACAAGGTCCGGATCCCGGGCGCCCGGTCGCGGATCCATCAATACCCGCACCTGTTCTCCGGCGGCATGCGCCAGCGGGTGATGATCGCCATGGCGCTGGCCTGCCGGCCCAAGCTGCTGATCGCGGACGAGCCGACCACGGCGCTCGACGTGACCATCCAGGCCCAGATCCTCGACCTGATCAAGAGCCTCCAGGACGAGGAGGGCATGTCGGTCCTGTTCATCACCCACGACATGGGCGTGGTCGCCGAGATCGCCGACCGCACGGTGGTGATGTATCGCGGCCGCGCCGTGGAGACCGGCCCCACCGCCCAGATCTTCTCCGCGCCCGAGGATCCCTACACGCGCGCCTTGCTGGCGGCCGTGCCGCGGCTCGGCGCCATGGCGGGCCGGGCCCGGCCGATGCGCTTCCCCGTGATCGACCGCGCCACCGGGGTCGCCGAGCCGACGCCCGAGACCCCCGATACCGTCCGGGCGGCCGAGCGCCCGGTCCTGGAGGTGCGCGACCTGACCACCCGGTTCGAGATCCGCTCCGGCCTGTTCGGCCGCATGACCGGCCGGGTCCACGCGGTGGAGCGGGTCTCGTTCAGCCTCGCGGCCGGCGAGACCCTGGCGCTGGTCGGCGAATCCGGCTGCGGCAAGTCCACCACCGGCCGCTCGATCCTGCGCCTGGTCGAGCCCCTCTCCGGCTCGGTCCTGCTCGACGGCGAGGACATCGCCGGCCTCGACGCCAAGGCCCTGCGCACGCGCCGCCAGCGGATGCAGATGATTTTTCAGGACCCCTTCGCCAGCCTCGATCCGCGCATGAGCGTCGGCGCCGCGGTGGCCGAGCCCCTGCTGATCAACCGCCTCGCCACCGCTCGCGAGGCGCGGGAGCGGGCCGAGGCGCTGCTGACCCGGGTCGGGCTGCCGGCCGAGGCCGCCGGACGGTTCCCGCACGAATTCTCCGGCGGCCAGCGCCAGCGGATCTGCATCGCCCGGGCGCTGGCTTTGCGCCCCCGCCTGATCGTCGCCGACGAGGCGGTCTCGGCGCTCGACGTCTCGGTGAAGGCGCAGGTGGTCAACCTGATGCTCGACCTGCAGGCCGAGATGGGGCTCGCCTACCTGTTCATCTCCCACGACATGGCCGTGGTCGAGCGGGTGAGCCACCGGGTGGCGGTGATGTATCTCGGCGAGATCGTCGAGATCGGCCCCCGCGCCGCGGTGTTCGGCGACCCGCAGCATCCCTACACGAGGAAGCTGCTGGCCGCCGTCCCGGTCCCCGACCCGGCCCGCCGCCGGGACCGGCACGCCCTGCCGGACGACGAGATCCGCAGCCCGATCCGCGCGCCGGACTACGTCCCACCCGAGCGCCTCTACCGGGAGGTCTCCCCGGGCCACGTGGTGCAGGATTGGGGAGCGGATTGGGAGGCCGCCGCCACGCGGGTCGCGGCTGCGTGACCCCGGGCCGGTGCGTCAGCGCCGGCGCAGCGCCCGCTTGACCCGGCTGTCCGCGTGCGGGTCGGCGTAGTGCAGCAGCGCGGTGGCGCGGATCGCGTCGGCGTCGCACGGCTCGTTGGTGTGCAGCGAGCGGTAGCCCCAGAAGAAATACAGGTTTCCAGGCTTAAGCGAGAGCCGGATCATGCGCCGGCTTCCCCGGCGATAGGCCACGTTCAGCAGCGCCTGCGCGAGCCTATTGTCGACCAGCACCTTGTCGACGAGGTTGCCGAGATAGGTCCGGCGGAGGCCGCGGGTGCTGGGGAGGATGATCAGCCGTCCGGGACTGCCGCGCTCGGGCACCACGATCGGGATCAGCGCCGTCAGGACGTAGGAATCGTAATGGAAGCGCATCGAATGCGCCCGGGCGCCGCGGCCTGAGAGGCAGCGCAGGATCTGGTAGAACCCGACCTCCGGCGCGGGCTTGCCCACCGCCCGCGCGTAGATGCCCCGGCACAGGGCCACGAAATCCGGATCCTCGGGCAGGTCGGCCAGGAACGTCCCGCCGAGACGCTCGGTCCCGGTAAACCCGACATACTCGCCGCCATTGGCCGCGATCGCATCGACGACGAAGGCCTGCGCGCCGCGCAACTCATCCGGCGCGACATAATCCTCGATCACGGCGTAGCCGTTCGCGTCGATCTGCGCCGCCAGCGCACCGGCCAGGGTTCCGGACGGGTCTCGGCTGACGAAGTTCATGGAAGCGCCTCGATCGGACAGAACACTTCACAGTTTATTATGAGTGCAAGTTGTATATTAACGGTGGTAAATACCACTTATGCGCGAAGGTCAAATGCAAATAGAGGGCAGGCCCGCCCGATGCGATCGCATGCAGCGCCGGGCGGAAAGATGGCGCTGCTGATCCACCGTCACTGAGCTGGTCAGTCCTTGGGTATGGCTTTTGATCCAGAACCAGGATGGACAGCTGCGAAGGCGGCGGCATGGGCTGGCGGTGGCCGCAAAGCTGCGGCGAGGTGGACGTGCTGGTCTCGCCGGCGAGGGCGTCGGTGACGCGACCCGAGCCGTCGGCTCGAAGGATGTTGTTTAAGTTTGGCTGACGTTGAGCCTACGATAGGCTGAAAATCAATCAGGTCCGGTGGGGGAAGGATCTGAGGCGGACAAATGGTCGACAATTCCAGATGCTGTACGTGGCCGATAAGGTGACACGAGAGTGCCAAGCGATCCGTGGTGCGCATAGGCGCAAGGCTGCGCAATGCGAGATAGGCTTCTGAACGGCGAGGTCTTCGACGCGCTCAAGGCGGCGTAGCTCATGACCGAGAGCTGCCGCACCGGTACGACAACCCGATCCACCCACGTGGTGTAATCGGCGACCAGTCGCTAAATTTCGATGTATTCGCGTCACCGCGGGCCGGTTGGATTAACTTTTAAACCCAGGTAAACTGCAATAAATGGCAATGATGTGGGGTGTATCAAGTATTTCAATTGCTGCTAAAAGCGCTTGAAAGTGGGTTCGCATATTTTGACTGGATCCTCCCAGCCAATTGAGGCCCGAGAATATCGTTCATATCTGCTGCGGCAATACTTGGAGACGCTGATCCATTGAACACAGGTGGGCCGATAGCACGCAGTGCGCGTCAGGAAGCCCCGGCTACGGTGTGCGCGCGCTGCGGGACCCGGCGCCACCAATCGTGTGCTTGCTCATACCGGTTCGCGAATCGGAGAAGTGTGGCCTCGGCGAAGGGCCGGGCCGCGATCTGCAGGCTGATCGGTAGGCCGCGCCGGTCGAAGCCGCAGGGCAGCGCGATGGCGGGGAGGCCGGTCAGATTGAACGGATAGGTCAGGCGCCAGGACGCCGCGAGGACGCTCTCCCGCCGCCCCGCGAGCGCAACCGTCGTCTCGTCGGTCCGCCACGCGGTCAGCGGCGAAGTGGGGGTGACGATCACGTCCGCCTCGTCCAGCGCGGCGGCCATCTCGGCCATGATCAGCCCCCGGGCCTGCTCGGCCCGGAGGTAGTCCGGACCGGTCACGAACCGGCCCATCTCCACCAGGTCGCGGACATCCTCGGCGAAGCCCGCCACGTGGCCCTGCGCGAGGTTGCGGTCGTGGTAGGCCGTGGAGGAGGCCAGCTCGATGGCGTAGATGGCGCCGAGCCCGTAGCGCAGGGCGGGCACCGTGACGTCGCGCACCGGACAGCCCTGCCCGGCGAAGAAGCCGATCGCATCCTCCACCGCCGCGGCAACATCCGCGTCAATGGCCTCGAAGAAGTGGTTGCGGATCACCGCCACGCGCAATCCGCGGACCGGCGCGTCGAGCCCGGCCGTGTAGTCCGGCACGGGGTCGACGGCGGCTGCAGGATCGGCCGGATCGGGGCCCGCCAGGACCTGGAGCAGGAGCGCCGCGTCGGCCACCGTCAGGGTCAGCGGCCCGGCATGGTCGAGGGACCAGGAATGCGGGACGATTCCCGAGCGGCCGATCCGTCCGTAGGTCGGCTTGAGGCCCACGACGCCGCAGAGGGCCGCCGGGATGCGGATGGAGCCGCCCGTGTCCGAGCCGAGCGCTGCCGGACACAGCCGGGCCGCCACCGCCCCCGCCGAGCCGCCGCTGGATCCGCCGGGCACCCGCGCGAGATCCCAGGGGTTGCGCGTCGGCGGCGTGACCATGCCCCAGGCGAATTCGTGCATGCGCAGCTTGCCGAGGATCACGGCGCCGGCCGCCCGCAGCTTCGCCACGCAATGGCTGTCCTCCTGCGGGAAGGTCAGAGCCCCGACCGAGGTGCCCGCCCGGGTCGGCAGGTCGGCGGTGGTGTAATTGTCCTTGATGCCGATCGGGATGCCGT
Organism: Methylobacterium brachiatum; assembly: GCF_900113845.1. Lineage (NCBI taxonomy): Bacteria > Pseudomonadati > Pseudomonadota > Alphaproteobacteria > Hyphomicrobiales > Methylobacteriaceae > Methylobacterium > Methylobacterium brachiatum. Next base: position 44,934 of record NZ_FOQW01000004.1, read on the forward strand.
GGAGCGGCCCCCGCGGTCCCGTCCGGGCGATCTCCTCGTCCGCCGCCCGCGCCGCGTCGAGGGCGCTGGACGACAGGCATACGAAGCTCTGAAGGTCGCCGTCGAGGCGCCCGATCCGGTCGAGGTAGGCACCGACGAGCTCGACGCTCGACAGCTCCCGCGCCGCGATCCGCCGGGCGAGCTCCGTGATCGGCAGGGACCAGATGGCGTCACTCATCCAGATGGCGTTACTCATGGGGCACCCGGCGATAGGGAAGGCTCGGGTCGAAGACGACCGGGGGATGGACCGCCGCGAGGTCGAGCTCGCGCAGGGTTCGGATCTCGGCCAGGACCGGCGCGAATTGCGCCCGCAGGTGCGCGACCCGTCCGGCCGCTTCCGAGGGCAGGCCGGCGATCGCGTGCAGCGAGTCTGTCGCGCCTGGAGCGACCGCGCCGGGCCGCTCCGCGGGCGGCCGCAGGAGCATCGCGGCGACGTCCTCCGGTAGCGCGCCGGCCGGACCGTCCCTCCGCGGCATCGCGGCCACGAAGGGCACGAGCTGCCGCCGGGCGACGGCGAGGATCCGGCGCAGCTCGGCGACGGGGACGGCGTGCTCGTCGACGCGCAGGTCGAGGCACGGATAGTCCTCGCGCGCGACGATTCTCAGCGCCGCCGATTGCTTGCCGCGCCGGTCGCCGCCCGCGTCGTCGCCGGCCTCGAGGGCGCGCATCAGCCGTTCGTCGAGGTCGCAGCCGGCGCCGTTCTCGAAGGCCCAGGCCATGGCATCGATCACGCCGGGGGCGGCCAGCATGTTGCCCTGAACGGCGTAGCCCGGTCCGGTGCGGTGCCCGGCCTCTGCCGTGCAGCCGGCGCCGGTCCAGGCCGCGGCGGCCCCGCCTGCATCCACGAGCCCGATCTGGCGCAGGTCCGACCGGTCGTCGGTCTCGAGCGCCGCGGCCAGGGCCGCGTCCGACGTCTGCCCTCCCGCAAGCCCGTCGAGGATGCGCAGGGCGAGGTAGGGGTTCACCCAGGATTGGGTGGTCACAGCCCCGATCCCCGCACGGATGTACGGGCAGAGGCCGCCCACAGCCGGCACGGCGCTCGCCACTGCGACGCCGAGCTGCCCGGTCCGGGAACAATGGGCGGCGATGGAGAAGGTGTTGAGTTCCATCGTGCCTCACACCGCGAGATGGTCGATGACGCGGGCCTGCGCATCCGGGGCCTTGGCCGAGCCGCTGTCGACGATCTCGCCGAGCTTGAGCACGGCGTAACGGTCGGCGAGGCCCAGCGCGAAGGCGACGTGCTGCTCCACCACCAGCATGGACAGGCCCGTTGCCCGCTCCGCCAGGAGCACGGCGCGCAGGCGCTCGACCATCGAGGGCTGCACGCCTTCGGAGATCTCGTCGATCAGGAGCAGGCGCGGGCGCAGCATCAGGGCGCGGCCGAGGATCAGCATCTTCTGCTCGCCCCCGGAGAGCGTGCCGGCGCGCTGGGCGAGCCGGTCCTTCAGGAACGGGAAGTGGCCGACCAGGCGCTCCAGCGCGTCCGGGAGGTGGCGGTCGGACGGGACCGCCAGGCGCAGGTTGTCGCGGATCGACAGGTCCTGGAACAAAGGCTGCTCCTGCGGCGCGTAGCCGACGCCGAGCGCCACGAGCTTGGCGGGGGAGAGGCCGGAGAGCGCTTGCCCGCCGATGGTGATCCTGCCGCCGCGCAGGGTCACCATTCCCAGGACGGTCTTGAGCAGGGTGGTCTTGCCCATGCCGTTCTTGCCGAGAAGGGCGACGATCTCGCCCGCGCCCACCGCCAGGGACACGTCCTTCACGATCGAGACGGCGCCGTAGCCGCTCGACACGGCATCGAGGGTGAGGGCGGCTCCCGCCGGCTCGGTGCGTCGTGCGGCCTCAACCATGGGCGCCTCCCGAATAGATGGTCCGGACCAGCTCGGAGCCGACGACCGCGTCCACCGTGCCGTCGAGGACCAGGCGGCCCTGGTGCAAAACCACGATCCGGGACGAGATCTCCCGCACGAAATCGAGGTCGTGCTCGACCAGCACGGCGGCGATCCGGCGTCCGGCGGTCAGAGCCTTGAGGACGGTCCCGATGGTGGTGCGCTCCGCCTTGGTCAGGCCGGCGGTGGGCTCGTCGAGCAGGATCAGCCGCGGCTCCAGCGCCACCACCATGGCGAGTTCCAGCGCCTGCTTCTGGCCGTGGGACAGGAGGCGCGCGGGCTGCGTCAGCAGGCGGTCGAGGCCGGTCATCCGCAGGACGTCGAGGGCCGCCTGCGGAAGGCCCAGCGTCGGGTCCCGGCCGACCGGGTTCAGCCCGTCATGCGGGGCCCGCGCGAGCCGCAGGCAATCGGCCACCGACAGGCTCTCGAACACGCTCGCAACCTGGAACTTGCGCCCGACCCCGAGCCCGACGATCCGGTTCGGCGTCAGCCCGGTGATCGCCGTGCCGCCGATGGCGATCGCGCCGGTGAAGGGCTCGGTGCCGTCGCTGAGGCAGCGCATCAGCGTGGTCTTGCCGGCACCGTTGGGGCCCACGAGGCTGACGAGCTCGCCCGCCCGGATCTCCAGATCGATGCCCTCGAGCACGGTCAGGCTGCCATAGGCTTTGGCCAGGCCGTCCACTTTGAGGATCGGAGCATCCGTCGCTGCCGCGCCGGCGGTGGCCTCCCGTGCCATCAGGACGGGGGCGGCGCGCTCGGGCCGGCCGCGCGGCAGCGCCCGCCACAGCCGGCCGGCGAGGTCGGCGAGCCCGCCCGGCAGCAGGATGATGATCGCCACGAAGGCCGTCCCCAGCAGGAGCTGCCAGAGGAAGGGCAGATCGCCGGAGAGATTGGCCGCGAGGTAGTCGATGGCGATCGTGCCCAGCACCGGGCCGAGCAGCGTGCCGCGGCCGCCGAGCGCCACCCAGATGACCAGCTCGGTGCCGAACAGGAAGCCGGCATTCTCGGGGGCGACCACGCCGGAGGCGTTGGCGAACAGGAAGCCCGCGAGCCCGGCCACGGCGGCGAGCGCGGCGGTCAGGAGGATCTGCAGGCGCCGGGGGTTGAGGCCGAGATAGGCGCAGCGCGCCTCGTTGTCGCGCAAGGCCACGAGGGCGCGCCCGGCATCCGACCGGACCAGGATCCAGGCCGCCAGCGTGACGGCGATCAGGGCCAGCGCCGCGAGGCGGAAATAGCCCTCGCTCTCGAAGGGCAGCACGTCGAACCCGACGAGGCCGCTGCTGGAGCCGGTCCATTCCCCGCCCGAATAGATGAGCTGCACGACGACGATCGGGACGACCAGCGAGATCACCGAGGCGTAGAGCGGGGTCGAGCGGTGGTAGAAGGACAGCCAGCCGACCGCGAGCCCGAGCAGGGCCGGCGCGACCAGCGCCGCCGCGATGGCCGCGGCGATCCCCAGCGGCGTCACCCCGCAGGCGGCGAGGATCATCGCGGTAGCGTAGGCGCCGATGCCGAAGAACGCCGCCTGCCCGAAGGTCAGGATCCCCGCGAAGCCCCAGAGCAGGTCCACCGTGACGGCCAGCACCGCGTAGATCATCGAGCGGGTCAGGACGTTGACCGCGAAGGTGTCGAGGAAGAGCGGCGCGATCCAGAGAGCCAGCGCCGCCAGGGCCGCGGCCACGAAGGGCGCGGCGCGGGACAGGCGGCGTCCGCGGGGCGCCGCGGCGGCGCGCTCGGCGACGGGAAGGGTCTCAAGCACGGGAGAAACCTTTCGGGCTGATCCGCAGCACGAGAGCCGCGAGCACCGCGACGGCGATGCTGCCCAGGATCGGGCTGATGAAGGTGCTGATCAGGACCTGCGCGGCTCCGAAGACGAGGCAGGCGGCCGCGAGCGCCAGGAAGGACGCATCGGCCACCATCACCAGCATGAAGGCGCCGATCAGCCAGCTCACCCCCATGTTGGGATCGACGCTGGTCAGCGGCGTCAGGAGGACGCCCGCCAGCGCCGCCAGGCCCGCGCCGATCATGAACACGACGAGGCGCACCCGCCCGGTATCGATGCCGAGGCTGCGGGCCAGGGTCTCGTTCATGATCACCGCCCGGGCCGACAGGCCGAGCCGCGTCCGCTCGATGGTGAGGGCGAACAGGATCCCGATGACGAGGGCGATGCCGAGGGCCACGAGCCGGTAGGCGGAGTACTCGACGCCGAGGACAGCGACGGTGCCCGCGTAGAGGTTCGGGGTGAGCTGGACGTCGCGGCCGAAGGCCAGGGTGATGAGCTGGCCGACGACGATCCCGAGCCCCCAGGTGGCCAGGATCGCGTCCAGCGGCCGGCGGTAGAGGGGGCGGATGATGAAATGCTCCGCCAGCCCGCCGAGGGCCGCGCCGACCACGAAGGCCAGGGGCAGCGCCGCCCAGGGATTGAGCCCGAGCTTGGCCGTCACCACGGCACAGTAGGCGCCGACCGTCAGCCACGCCCCGTGGGCGAAGTTGATGATCTTCAGGACCCCGAAGATCGCGAGCAGGCCGATCGAGACGATGAACAGGATCGCCGCGGTGGTCAGGATGTCGAGGGTGAGGAGCATCGGGGTTTCCGGGTGCGCGGGATCGGCAGAGGGCGCGGCGGGTGACGAGGCGCGCCCTGCCCCGCGGAGGCTACGATGATCACGGATCTCCGGTGGACGCCGGCAGTGATGGCAGGGCGCGACCTGCCCCCTCTCCCGCACGGGAGAGGGGGCCCGCGCTCCATCTCGGAGCCGCGTAGCGGCGGCGAGAACGGGGAACCGATTGCCTCCGAGAGGGCTGGAGATCATCGGATCCCTCAGCCCCCGCCCCTCAGGGCAGCTTCGGGCACTGCTCGCCGGGATCGACGTCCTTGAAGGTGCCGGCGACCTTCACGGTGCCGTCCTTCTGGATCTGGCCGAGATACATGGTCAGGGGGGCGTGATGCTGCTTGCTCATGCGGATCGTGCCCCGCGGCCCGGTCACGCTCACAGCGGGCAGGGCCTCGAGCACCTTCGCCGTCTCGGTTCCGCCCGCCTTCTCCACGGCGGCCTTGTAGAGGTAGATCGCCTCGTATTCCGGCACCGAGAGATCGTTGGGCGTGCGCAGCTCGGCGCCGAACTTCTTCTGCATCGCCGCCAGGAAGGTCTTGTTCTCCGGGCTGTCGATCCCGGTCACGTAGGAGGCCGAGAGGTAGACGCCCTCGGCGTCGGCGCCCATGCTCTTGGCGGTGCCCTCGTCCAGGGCGAGGTTGGCGAAGGGCAGCGACACGCCGGCGCCGCGCAGCTGCTTGGTGAGCGTGACATTCGGCGCGCCGCCGGCCGTGGAGGTGATCAGCGCGTCGGGCTTGGCCTCCTTCAGCTTGGAGATGATCGCGGTCCAGTCGCTGCCGTCCATCGGCAGGTATTCCTCGCCCGCCACCTTGCCGCCGGTCTTCTCGGCGTAGCTCTTGGCGAAGCCGAGCATGCCGCGGCCGAAGGCGTAATCGCTGCCGATGAGGAAATAGGTCTTGGCGCCCTTGGCCTTGAAGGCGTCGACCACCGGCGGCACCTGCTGCTCGGGCACCCAGGCATTCACGAACATGTTCTTGTTGCAGGAATGCCCCTCGTAGAACGAGGTGTAGATGTACGGCACCCGACCCTTGGTGACGGCGGGCAGGCCGGCGTTGCGGGCCGCGCTCGTCTCCATCGAGATCAGGACGTCGACCTTCTTCTGATAGATCAGGCCGTCGAAGGCCTTCTGGGCGCCGGCCGCGCCGGAGGCGTCGTCGGCCACCTCCAAAACGAGCTTGCGGCCGAGCACGCCGCCGCTCGCATTGATCTCCGCGACCGCGAGCTCCGCCGATTGCACCACCGAGGGGGCGACGACGCTGTTGGCCCCCGACAGGCCGATCGGCACGCCGATGACGATCGGCTTGCCGTCGGCGGCCTGCGCGGCCGAGGCCGCGAGCACGAGCGCGGCGGCGGGGCCGATGAGAGAACGTGTCACCATGAATGGGCTCCTGGAAAAGACGATGCGGGGCGGGGTCAGCCGTAGATGTCGGTCCGGCGGTCGCGCAGGAGAGAATTGAACGCGTTCAGGTCCTTGCGGCCGGCCTCGTCGAGATCGACCAGGGCCGAGAGGGTCTCGGTCCGGTCGCGGCTCGCCGGGCCGGCCAGGGGCCAGCCCTTGGGGCCGATGATCAGGCTCTGGCCCTCGAAGGGCTGGCCGCGCTCCACGCCGACCCGGTCGGCGCAGGCGATGAAGAGGCCGTTCGTATGGGCGGCGGCCCGGTGCAGGGTGTTGGCCATGGCGGCCTCGCCCGCGGGCTGGTCGGGCATCGGCACCCAGTTGGTCGGGATGCAGACGATCTCGGCGCCCCCGAGGGCGAGCTGCCGGAAGGTCTCGGGGAACCAGCCGTCGTAGCAGATCGCGATCCCGATCTTGCCGAGCGCCGTGTCGAAGACCGGGAAGCCGAGATCGCCCTTGGCGAAGAACACGTTCTCCTGGTCCCAGAGATGCGCCTTGCGGTAGGTGCCGATGTAGCCCTGCGGCCCGACGATCACGGCGGCGTTGTAGAGGGTCGCGCCCGCGCGCTCGGCGATGCCGGCCACGATGTGCACGCCGAGTTCCGCCGCGAGCGCCGCCCAGGCCCGGGTCGTCGGCCCGTCCGGCACCGGCTCGGCGAGGGAGGCCGCCTCCGCGTCGGATTCGAACACGTAGCCGGTGCTGGCGAGTTCGGGCAGGACGATCAGGCGGCTGCCCTCCGCCGCGGCGGCGCGGATGAGATCCGCTCCCCGCGCGATATTGGCCGCCACGGCACCGAATTGCGGCTCGAACTGGATGCAGGACACCCGTAACGGCGGGCGTGCGGGATCGCTCGCTTGGATCATGCTGGCTCCAAAACGCAAAAAGCCCCTGGGCGCGGACATCATCCGCGGACCAGAGGCTCCAAAGCCGAGATGTAATGCAGCAATCCTGCTGCGGGGCAACCTTGCCCGGTAAGACTACGATACGCGCCTGAAGACGCGCCGCAAGGCGATATTTGTGGCACGATGCTGCAGTCAGGTCTTTTCCGCCAACGCGATGCGCAGGCCGAGGCCGCTCATCGCCTCGTGGGCCGAGACCACGCTCTCGGCCACGCTCGCCATCGGCACCCGGGAGGCGGTCGCGCGATCCCGGAGCAGCCTGTAGGCGGCCTCCTCGTCGATCCGGTTGAGCTCCACCAGCAGCCGGACCGCCTTCTCGACGGTGCGGCGGCCCTTCATGGTCTCCTCCAAGCGGTTGATCTTGCTGGTCAACCGGCCCTCGTAGCCGCGCCGGTAGCGCGCCAGGGCGAACTGGGTCAGCACCCCGCGCGGGTGGAGCGGCTTGTTGAGCACGCCGTGGGCGTTGACGTCGGCGATCGCCTTCAGGGATGTCGGGCTCTCGTAGGCCACGATGGCGATGACGGCGGGCTCGATCTCCTCGATCGACGGCAGGAGGTGCATCACCTGCGCGTCGTCGAGCTGGATGAACAGCGTGTCGATGTCCGGCGGCAGGGCCGCCGGCGGCGGCCAGACGAGGGAGACCGCGCAGCCGAGGCGCCGGAGCTGCTCCAGGAGCGCGGCGCCCTCCTCGTCGCTCGGATGGATGACCAGGGCGCGAGCCCGCCTCAGGTCGTCCAGGATCTTGCGGGCGGGCGCCGTCACGCGGCCATCCCCTCGTCGAGCCAGTTCGTCTCGAATCGGGACCAGGCGAGGTACGGATCGGGCCGCACCGGCCGGCGCGCCCGCCAGACCACGTCGAATTGCCCGTCCGGGCGGGCGATGCCGATCCCGGGGGTGAGCCAGATGTGGCGCGTCTCGCTGTCGAAGGCGAGTTCGCCCTCCGGTGCCGCGAGGCGCTGCCGCAGGGCCGCGGCGCCCAGGCGCCCGGCATCGAGGGTGCCGGCCTCGGCCAGCGCACGGGCGAAGAGATGCACCTGCGCGTAGGCCGTTTCCGACCACATGCTGGTCGGGCGCCCAGGCCCGAACCGCGCCTCGAAGGCTGCCCGGAAGCGCCGGTTCTCCTCGCCCGCGAGGGCCGCGAAATAGGAGGCGGCCAGGACGTGGCTGCTGCACAGCTCCGGGCCGATCGCCCGGATCTGTCCCTCCGCCAGGGTCAGGCTGGCGATCGGGCAGCGCGCCCGGTCGATCCCCGACGCCGCGTAGGCCCGGTAGAGCCGCTCGGCGCCGCGCCCGACCACGGTCGAGAACACCGCGTCCGGCGCGGCGTGCCGGATCTCGGCGATCATCGCCGCGTGGGCCGCGTCGTCGGCGTCCAGCGGCGCATAGCGTTCGCCGACGATGCTCCCGCCCTTCGCCTCGATGAGATCGCGCATCACCCGGTTCGACTCGCGCGGGTAGATGTAGTCGGACCCGATCAGAAAGATCCGCGGGCCATGCTCCTGCAGGAGGTAATCTGCCAGCGCGAAGACGTTCTGGTTGAGGGTCGCGCCCGTGTAGATGATGTTCTCCGAGTACTCGAAGCCCTCGTAGATCGACGGGTACCAGAGCAGGCCGTTGTGCCGCTCGACGGTGGACAGAACCGATTTGCGGCTGGCCGAGAGCGAGCATCCGAAGATCACCTCGGCCCCGTCCTCGGCGAGCATCCGGCGGCCATAGGACCGATACGCGTCGTTGTCGCCGGCCGGATCGTAGCAGATCGGCTCGATCGGCCGCCCGAGCACGCCGCCGGCGGTGTTGATCTCCTCAATCGCGAGGGCGGTGCCGAGGAAGTGCTCGGTCTCCGTGATGCCGCTGACCCCGCTGCGGGAGAACAGGACGCCGACCCGCCATGTCGCCTCATCCTTGCCTGCCATGGCATCCCCACCCGCGCCGAAAACCCGCCCGACGGGCGGTCGCGCGCACGCCGTCCTATCGCAGTCGCGACAGCCTGGGAAACCGACGTGATGGGGCGGCACCATTGCTGATCACGACGCGAAGAGTGTCGCGATACGCATTCGACGGTCCAAACGCGAGCGAGGCTGGCCAACGTCTGTCCTGATCGCGGTTCAGCGTTCCGATGACGGCGTGCGGCCGAAATGGGTCCGGTAGCTGCGCGAGAAATGGGCCGCGCTCGAGAAGCCGCAGGCCGTCGCGATCTCCCCGATCCGGAGGGGGCTTTGACGCAGCAGGCGGCGGCCATGAGCGAGGCGGATCGCCCGGTACTGGGCCGAGAAGCTCAGGCCCCGCTTGTCGAGGAAGAGGCGGTCGAGGTGACGTTCGCTGACCGAGGCGAGGCGGGCCATGGCGCGGCGGCCGAGCGGCGCCTCGACCGTCTTCGCCATGGTCTCGATGACGGCGAGCAGGGCCGGATGGTGAACGCCGTAACGCTCGGCCGTCGAGGCGCGCTGCGGGTCATCGGCGGCACCGACCGCCGTATGGAGGAACCAGTCCGATATGCGGCGCGCGAACGCCGCCCCCATGCGCTCGGCGATCAACGTGTAGGCCATGTCGAGGGGGGCGACGCCGCCGCCGCAGGTCAGGCGGTCGGCATCCGCGACGTAGCGCGCGCTCGTGAGGCGTACATCCGGAAACGCCTCGACGGTGGCACCCGCGTACTCCCAATGAACGGTAAAAGCACGATCCGCCAGCAGGCCGGCCGCCGCCATCAGGTAGGGGCCGCCCGAGATGCCGCCGATACGCACGCCGAACCGGGCCATGCGCCGCAAAGCTGCGTGGATCGCGGGGCTGTTCCATCCGGTCGGCTCGCCGCCCGCGCAGACGAAGACCGTCTGCAGGTGACCACGCTCGCGCGGTAATTCCTCGCAGGGAATCAATGCGCCCGAGGAGGACGCGACGGAGCCCTCCGTCTCCGCGAAGTAGCGCAGCCGGTAGAGGGCCCGGCCGGCGAGGTAATTGGCCGCCCGGAACGGCTCGCAGGCCGACGCGAACGACATCAGCGCAAAGCCCGGCACGAGGATGAAGCCGATCTCGTACGGACGATCCCCCGGCGCGGAAGGGGCTTCGTCCGATGTCGAGGCTTCAGATTGGCTCATGCGTGAAAGAAACCGTCTGCCGCGGTCAAGCGCAACAACCGGGGCGCGTCATTCTTGGGGGCGCTTCCTCGTCCTGCTTGAGATCGCCCCCGGATGCCCGGTTCCACCGCCCTGCGCCTGTCGCCGCTGAAGACCGCGTCCCGTCGCCGGAGCGGCGCGCGGGGAGAGCGGCCATGACGGGGCGGGTCGACGTCGCGGTCCTGGGCCTCGGGGCCATGGGCAGCGCCACCCTCTATCAGCTGGCCAAGCGCGGTGCCGCGGTGATCGGGCTCGACCGCTTCGCGCCGCCGCACGCGCTCGGGTCGAGCCATGGCGAGACCCGGATCACGCGCCAGGCCGTCGGCGAGGGGAGCGACTACGTCCCCTTCGTCACTGCCGCGCATCGGATCTGGCGGGACTTGGAAGCGGAAACGGGCGAGACCCTGCTGAACGCCTGCGGCGCCCTGGTCATGGCCCCCGGTCACGGTGTCTCGTCCCACCACGGCAAGCCGGATTTCGTCGGCCGCTCGATCAGCGCCGCGCGGGGTGCCGGGATCGCGCACGAGGTGCTCGACGGGGCCGAGGTCGCCCGCCGCTTCCCGCAATTCCTGAACCTCGCCGGCGACGAGAAGGCCTATTACGAGCCGGGCGGCGGCTACGTGTTCCCGGAGCGCTGCATCGCGGCGCAGCTCACCCGTGCGGCCGCCCTGGGGGCCGAGATCCGGACCGGCTGCGAGGTCCTGGCGCTGCGGCAAGAGGGGGCCGGCGTCCGCATCGAGACCGCCGACGGCGTGGTCCTGGCCGATCGCGCGGTGGTCGCGGCCGGCGCCTGGAGCGCTCCGCTCCTCGGCCGGCCGTTCGACCGGCTGCTGACGGTCCGGCGCCAGCTCCTGCACTGGTACGCCCTGGCGGACGAAGCCGCGTATGGGCCGCGCTCGCCCGTCTTCATCTGGATGTACGGGACGGGGGACACGGACTACCTCTACGGCTTCCCGCCCATGGCGGGGGAGCGCTCCATCAAGGTCGCCACCGAGCAGTACAGCACTGCCACCACCGCCGACGCGGTCGAGCGCCGCGTCGATCCGTCGGAATCCGACGCGATGTACCGGCTGCGGGTCGAGAACCGGCTGGCCGGCACCACCCCGGAGGTCGTGCGGGCCGCGGCCTGCGTCTACACGGTGACCCCCGATCGTGGCTTCATTATCGACCGGCATCCCGAGATGGATCGGATCCTCGTGGTCTCCGCCTGCTCGGGGCACGGCTTCAAGCATTCGGCGGGCATCGGCGAGGCCGTCGCCGCGGATCTCTCCGGGGGCGCCGGGCGACCCGACCTCACGCCGTTCGCGCTCGCACGCTTCGGTTGATCCGCCGGCCGATGGCTCGTGGATTGCTAGAAACCATGCCAAGATCAGATCATCCGCGCAGGACCGAGCCGATGCGACACACGATCCGCACCTTCCTGACCCTCGGTGCCCTGGCGGTGGCCTCGGCCCTCGCGGTGCCCGGCCAAGCGTCGGCCGCGGATGGCGTCGACGCGATCAAGCAGCGCGGGACCCTGATCGTCGGCGTGAAGGCCGACTACAAGCCCTTCGGGTTCCGCGATCCGAGCGGCACGATCATCGGGCTCGAGCCCGATCTCGCCGCCGACCTCGCCAAGCGCCTGGGCGTGAAGCTCGAGCTCGTGCCGGTGGTCTCGGCCAACCGGATCGAGTTCCTCCAGCAGGGCAAGGTCGATCTCCTGATCGCCACGCTCTCGGACAAGCCGGAGCGCCGCCGGGTCGTGCAGGCCATCGACCCGCAATACTATTCCGACTTCGTCAACGTGCTGCTGCCCAAGACCTCCGGCATCACCGACTGGGCCCAGCTGAAGGGCAAGCCGCTCTGCGCGACCTCGGGGGCTTGGTACAACAAGGACGTCGCCCGCACCTACGGGGCGGAGATCGTCGCCTTCGACGGCTCCGAGAAGCCGCTCTTCGCGCTCAAGCAGGGCAACTGCCTCGGCTACGTCTACGACCAGAGCATGCTGCAGGGTAAGCTGCTCGACGACGACTGGAAGGCCGGCTACGCCCTGCCCCTCAAGGGGATCCTCGACGCGCCGTGGATGATGGCGGTCGCGCAGGGCAACACCACGCTCCAGGCGATGGTCGAGGCCGCGACCAAGGACTGGATGAAGACCGGCTTCATCGTCGCCGGCGAGAAGAAGTGGGGCATCGAGCCCACCGCCTACTCGACGGCCATGCACGAGAAGTACAAGAACGCGGCGAACTGATGCGCGTCCGTTCGACGAGCCGGGACGTCCGTCCCCGATGATCGAGGCGGTCCAGGCCTGGTTCCAGCGTCTCTACGAGACGACCGGCTTCAACTTCACGGTGTTCTACGACCCGTATGACTGGGACCGCTACGTCGCCGGCCTGCGGATGACGTTGCTGCTCGGGATCAGCACGATCCTGATCAGCCTCGTGATCGGCGCGGTCGGGGCGCTGCTGCAGAGCGGGCCGTCGCGCCTTCTGCGGGGGCTGGTCAACGGCTTCGTCGTGGTGTTCCGCAACACGCCGCCGCTCGTGCAGATCTTCTTCTTCTACTTCGGCCTCGGCACGCTCCTGCCGGACGTGCGCTCGGCGGACGGATTGCGCGTCCCGATCCTCGACAACGTGCAATGGGCGATCGTCTCGCTCGCGCTGTTTGCGGGCGCGTTCAACGTCGAGATCTTCCGCTCCGGCATCGAGGCCGTGCCCAAGACCACCGTCGAGGCCGCCGAGGCGCTGGGCTACACCCGGTTCAAGGCCTACCGCCACGTCGTCCTGCCGCTCGCGCTCCGCGTCTGCCTGCCGGCGCTGAACAACAACCTGATCAACCTCTTGAAGACCACGACGCTCGCCTACGCGATCGCGGTCCCGGAGACGCTCTACGCGGTCAAGCAGATCTGGTCCGAGTCGCAGAACGTCCTCGAGATGATGCTCGTGCTGCTGGCGACCTACGCGGTCCTCGTCGGGGTGCTCGTGTGGATCATGCACCGCTGGGAGCGCGCCCTGCGCATCCCCGGATACGGCCGATGAGCGCTGCAGATCGGAAGGGCCCGCGCGACGACGCGCGCTCGGAAGGCCGGCCCGGCGATCTGCCGGTCCTGCTGCCGTTCGCAATTCCCCACACTGCGCCGCCGGCGCGCCTGCGCCCCGTCCATGGCTGGCTGCTCTGCGGCCTTGCCGTCGTCGCCCTGCCGGCCTGGGCGCAGGCCGGGACCGCCGCCCTGTCCCCGCTGGAGGTGGTCGTCAAATGGGCGCCGCTCCTGCTCACGGGCTTCGCCTTCAACGTCGCGATCTCTCTTCTGGCGATGGCGATCGGCACGGTGGCCGGCATCGGGCTCGGGCTGGCCATGCTGGCCGAGGGCCGGGTGATTCCGCGCATCGCGTGGTCGGCCACGCAGGTGTTCCGCAACGTGCCCTGGCTGGTGCTGCTGTTCTTCGTGATGTTCCTGGTGCCGTTCCAGGTCACGGTGTTCGGCATCCGCGTGCCGCTGCCGGACTGGCTGAAGGCGACGTTCGGCTTCAGCCTGCCGGTGATGGCCAACGTCGCCGAGATCGTGCGCGGCGCGGTGCGCTCGGTGCCGAACACGCAATGGGAGGCGGCCGAATCCCTGGCCTTCACCCGGCGGCAGACGCTATGGCGCATCATCCTGCCGCAATGCACGAAGCGCATGCTGCCGCCCTGGATGAACGTCTATGCGCTCATCGCCATGGCGACCGTGCAGGCGTCGATCGTCGGGGTCACCGAGATGCTGACCCTGACCGCGCAGGTGCATGCGGCCGAGGGCGGGCGCCCCGAGCTGTTCGCCCCGCTCTACGGCTTCGCCCTGCTCTGCTTCTTCCTCTACTGCTACCCGATCGACCGGCTGACCGCCGGCCTGGAACGCCGCTTCGAGACCCGCTGAGCAGGATGCGCGCGACCATGGCCAGCACCCCGTCCCCGAGCTGGACGCCCGATCAGCCGATCGTCCGCCTCGCCGACGTGCACAAGTCCTTCGGCACCTTCGAGGTGCTGAAGGGGATCAGCTTCGACGTGCGCAAGGGCGAGGTGGTCTGCATCATCGGACCCTCGGGGTCCGGCAAGTCGACGCTGATCCGCTGCGTCAACGCGCTGGTGCCGGTCACCGCGGGCTCGATCCAGGTCGAGGGGATCGAGGTGACGGATCCGCGCCTCGACAAGCTGGCGCTGCGCCGCAAGGTCGGGATAGTGTTCCAGCAGTACAACCTGTTCCCGCACAAGACCGCGCTGCAGAACGTGATGATGGCCCCCATCCACGTCCTCGGGCAGGACAGGCGCGAGGTCGAGGCCCGGGCCCGCACCTTGCTCGCCAAGGTCCGGCTGGCCGGCAAGGAGGCGGCGTATCCCGGCGAGCTCTCCGGTGGCCAGCAGCAGCGCGTCGCCATCGCCCGCTCGCTGGCGATGCGGCCCGACGTGATGCTGTTCGACGAGGTCACCGCCGCCCTGGATCCGGAGACGGTCAAGGAGGTGCTGGTGACGATCCGGGAGCTCGCCGAGGAGGGCATGACCTGCATGCTCGTCACCCACGAGATGAACTTCGCCCGCGACGTCGCCGACCACATCTACTTCACCGACCGCGGCGTGATCGTCGAGCACGGCCCGCCCGCGACGTTCTTCGCCTCCGCGCAGGACGAGCGGACGCGCCGCTTCCTCTCGCAGGTGCTTTGACGGGGCTCGAGACCGCCTCGGGGCGCGTCAGCATCGGAGGGTCGGTGTGATGTCGAATGCTGCTCTGCCGAAGGATGGCTCGTGCGACCTGCGCCTCCGATGCGCGACGACGGTTGAAGGCCTTGCGGTCACGATCGATATCGCGGAGGGGCGCGTGGCCGCGCTCCGGCCGCCGGACGAGCCCCTGCCGCCGGCCCAGGACGAGATCGATCTCCGCGGAGCTCTGGTGCTGCCCGGCCTCTCGGACAGCCATGTCCACCTCGACAAGTGCATGCTCGGCTTGGCGTGGCGACCGCACCGGGCCCAGGGATCCGTCCGCGCGATCATCGCGGACGAGAAGGCCTTCCGCCGGGCCGAGCGGGTCTCCCTCGCGGAGCAAGGGGCCGAGGCGCTGCTCGACCGCATGCTCCACAGCGGCACCACCAGCCTGCGGACTCATGTCGACATCGACGACGTGACGCAGCTGGACCACCTCGCGCAGATCCTCGAGCTGCGCGCACGCTGGTCCGATCGCATGCAGATCCAGATCGTCGCCTTTCCGCAGAGCGGGATCCTCAGCTGCGCGCCTGTCGCCGGCTATCTGGACGATGCCATGCGGATGGGGGCCGACCTCGTCGGCGGCCTCGATCCCGTCGGCATCGACGGGGACCGGGACGGGCCGCTCGACATCGTCTTCACCCTGGCGGAGCGCCACGGCCGCGGCATCGACATCCATCTCCACGACGGCGGCGAGCTCGGCCTCGACGAGATCGACGCGATCGTCATGCGCACCAAGGCCTCCGGGCTCGGCGGCCTGGTCACCATCAGCCACGCCTTCGCCCTGGCGGAGGCCGACGACCTGCGGCTCGGCAGGATCGCGGAGGCGCTGTGCGAAGCCGGCGTAACCCTTGTAAGCAGCGTGCCGGGTGGACGCAGATGCCCGCCGATCCCGCGCCTGCGGGAGCTCGGCGTTGCGGTCTGCTTCGGCACCGACAACGTGCGCGATTGCTGGAACCCGTCCACCGTCATCAGCATGGTCGATCGCACCACGCTCGCCGCGTACCGGTTCGATCTGCGGAGCGACGCAGACCTCACGGCGCTCCTCGACCCGATCACCACCGTCCCGGCGCGCGTCGCCGGGCTTGGCCCGGGCGCGCTGGCCCCCGGGGCGCGGGCTGACCTGATCGTCTTCGACGCCACCTGTGGGCCGCAGGTGATCGTTGAGCGCCAGGAACCGGTTCTAGTCCTGGTGAAAGGTACTGTCGCCATCGATCGCCGCGGCCGCGCTGCCGGATAAGACCGTCATCGCCTCGATGAGCGCGGAGGGCCTGCTTTTGGCCGCCCGAAAGTTGTGACGAACCGGCCATCCTCCTGCGTTCGGGAAGGCCCTCAATTTGTCTCGCGCGTGCGAGGCAGCGGACCAGCGGCCGGGCAGCTAGAGCGTGCTGTTTTCGGAGGGAAGCGTATCCTGAATTTGTGAGAGAGCTGGCGCATTCGTTGGGGGAGACGAAGTCGAGGACGCGTCCGATGCGTCGCCACGTAACCGCGACGGTGTGGGGGCGACTTCGCGGATGAGGTGCTTGCGCTCCGTGAAGAGTCGCTCGATCGTGTTGAGATCAGCGCTGTAGGGCGGCAGGATCAGGAGATGGGCCCCGGCCGCACGGATGGTGCGGCGGGCGGCGTGGCCCGTGTGGCTGCCGGGTTGTCTTTAAAATCAGAGACAAAACAAAACCGTTCAGGCTCGGGTGGCGAAAGCTGCTCGACCACCGCCCGGAGGTCGTCACGGACCAAAGCTTTCATGCCCGCCAAACCCGTTCGTGCAGATTTCGTCCTATGCTCTCAGTGATACGCGCGAGCATCTCCAGAGCGTTCCCGACGGCGGCAAACTCCGCGGTGTTGTCGAAGATGCACCAGGCGCGGCGGCCGAGGGCCCTGTGCTGGTGCAGGCGCTCGGCCATCCGGGTGAGGACGGGCGGCTCGTAGGCCGAATGGTACATCCGTGGGGAGCCGTGGAGCCGGTAATAGATGAGGTCCTGCCAGCCGCCCGGGATGCCGGCCCCTCGCACCGGCGCGGGGTCGGCGGCGACGCGGGCGATCGCGAGGTCGGACAGGCGCTGATCGACGTCCTGCGCAAACCAGGTGGCGTGGCGCGGCTCACAGACGACATCCCCCGGGAAGGCCCGCCGGAAGCCCGCCAGAAACGGCGCGGCGGACGCCCGATCGAAGGCCAGACTCGGCGGAAGCTGAAGCAGCAGGGGCCCGAGCTTCGGCCCGAGGCCCGCCACCTCGGCCAGGAAGCGATCCAGGGCTTCGTCCGCGCCGACCAGGCGCCGCTCATGCGTGATCGTCCGCGGCACCTTCACGGCGAAGCGGAACCCGTCCGGCACCGCGGCGGCCCACCGCGCGTAGGTCGTCACCCGATGGGGGCGATAGAAGGACGTGTTGATCTCGACCGCGGAGAAAAGCTGCGCGTACCGCTCCAAATGGCTGCCGGCTTCGGGGAAATGTGCGGCGTGGACCTTCGGCAGGCTCCAGCCGGCGGTTCCAAGGGCGATGGGGTGTGAGCGATGCATCGGATCCGACGACGGGCCATAAGCCGGGCCGGCCAGAGGGGCGGCAGGCGATCGGGTAGGTCTGCGCATGCGCGGGGTTGAAGAGGTCTTCGATCGTCTCTCGCGGTCCGCATTCCGTCAGCGCTTCCGGCTTTCGGCCGCCGACCGGGCCTACCTGGATGAGAAGGGGCTTCCGACGGTTCTAGAGCACGCGCGAGACTTCGTGAAACGGCGCCTCGCGCCCGCAGAGCCGAGGAACGACGGCAAGCAGACCCCGTTTCGCGGCCATCCAGTCTTCACGGCGCAGCACGCGACAGCAACCTGCTGCCGCGGTTGCCTGGCCAAGTGGTACGCCGTCCCGGCCGGGCAGGCGTTGACCGCCGCCGAGCAGGCCCATGTGGTCGAGGCGATCGGCCGCTGGCTGCGCGCTCAGGGTGGCGACGGCGCCTGACGAGGCCCGCGCCTCCCCCGCGATCCCCAGGTCGAGACCGACGCCCCGCGGATCGGCTCCCGGACGCGAGCGGCCGGCGCGTCGGCTAGGCCGTGGCGGTCCAGCCCAGGACCGCCGTCAGCGGATCGCCGGCGCCGCCTTCGGGCTTCAGGATGCGGGCCTCGATGCGCGCGAATCCCGCGCGCTGCAGATACAGCTGCACCAGTTGCGCGTGGCCCGTGCCGTCGAGGGCGCTCCAGATCGCGACCGCCTTGGTCGGGAAGCAGCGGTTCGAGAAGCTGATGACCACCGGCGCGCCGGGGCGCAGGACCCGCGCGATCTCGGACAGGACATCCACGGGGCGCTGCAGATACTGCACCGAGACGCAGATCAGGGCCGCGTCCACGCTCGCCGTGTCGAGCGGCAGCTGCGGCTGCGCGTTGAGATCCTGCACGAAATGCCGCGCCAGGCGCGGATTGGCAGCCAGCTCCGCCGCGTTGAGGCCGTGGCCGATGACGCGCGCGTAGGCGACCTCGTCCGGCAGGTGGCTGATCCAGCTCGACATCAGGTCGAGGACCACCCCGCCCGGGGGGACGACCGCCCTGTAGAGGTCGGTCACCGCGGCGATGGCGGCGGCATCGATATGGGTGACGAGGCGCGGCTGCGCGTAGAAGAGCGGGTCCGGACTGCGATCCGGCTTGGCGAACGCCTCTGCGGGCAGCTCCGGCAGATCCTGAACCATGCGGGGTATGCCTTCGTGTCGCGCCAAGGGCCGGATTTGCGCCGCGGCGCCCGCCCCGGGGCGGGCGGACGCGATGCCACCCTGAGATAGGCGCGGTGCGCCCTGCGGCCCGCCGCGGCGCAAGATGCCGCATCGGAGACGACGAGGATCGAGGGCGGTCCGCGCCTCAGGCGCCGGCCACCACCAGGTCGGCGCCGGCCTCCGCGAGGCCGTGCCGCTGGTCCTGCGGGACGGCCGCGTCGGTGACCAGAATCCAGCGCCGCGGCAGGGGCGCCCAGGCCATCTGCTCCGCCCGGCCGAGCTTGCCGGCATTGGCGAGCACGACCGTCTCCCGCGACTGCGCGATCATTGCGGATTTGAGGGCGACCTGATCGAGGCTCGCCTCGCACAGGCCGCGTCCCGCGACCACGCCGTCCGCGCTCATCACCGCCCGATCGGCGGTCATCCGCTGCAGGGCTTCGATGGCCAGCGGGCCGACGGTGCTCATGCTCGTGGCTCTCAGATTGCCGCCGAGCACGACGAGATCGATCCCGGGCGCCTGGGCGAGACAGGGGAGCAGCGCGAGATTGTTCGTGATGATGCGCAGGCGCCGGTCGAGCAGGAGGCGCCCGAAGGCCGTCACCGTCGAGCCGGCATCGAGGATCAGGGTCTCGCCATCCGCGATGAGCGCGAGGGCCGCGCGGGCGATCGCTAGCTTCTCGGGCCCGTTGATCGCGAGCCTCTGGTCGAGGGTCGTCTCGGGCGCCGCCCCGGCCAGTATGGCGCCGCCATAGGTCCGGCGCACCGCCTTGGTGTCGGAGAGGTGCTGGAGGTCGCGCCGGACGGTCGAGGCGGAGACGCCGAACCGGTGCGCGAGATCGTCGACGTCGATCTCGCCCAGCCCAAGCGCCTCCAGCAGCCGCGCCCGGCGTTCCGTCCCGCGCATAAACCCGCTCTCTCACCCTGCCCCCGGCGGGAGCGCCTCGGTCCGTGCCGGCGCCCCTGTCAGGCCGCCTGCGATTTCGGCGCCAGCTCGACCGCCTGCCGCAGCGCCTCGATCAGGCTGCGCTCGTCCGCGACGCCCGTGCCGGCGATGTCGAAGGCCGTCCCGTGATCGACCGAGGTGCGGATCACCGGGAGGCCGACCGTGATGTTCACCCCGGCCTCGAGACCCAGCACCTTGATCGGGCCATGCCCCTGATCGTGATACATGGCCACCACCATGTCGTAATCCCCCCGGCCGGCGAGGAAGAACAGCGTGTCGGCCGGCAGGGGCCCACGCACGTCCCAGCCCTTGGCGCGGCAGGCCTCGACCGCCGGCGTGATCTTCTCGGCCTCCTCGCCATGGCCGAACAGGCCGTTCTCGCCGGCATGCGGGTTGATGGCGCAGACGCCGATCTTCGGCTCAGCGATGCCGGCCTTCACCAGCACCGCATGCCCGCGGGCGATGACGCGCTCGACGAGGCCGGGCTCGATCCGCGCGATCGCGTCGATCAGGCCGATATGGGTCGTGACGTGGATCACCCGGAGCTTCGGGGAGACCAGCATCATCGACACTTCCGGCGTCCCGGTGAGGTGCGCCAGCATCTCGGTGTGGCCGGGAAACTTGTGGCCGGCCGCGTGCAGCGCCTCCTTCGACAGGGGCGCGGTGCAGATGCCCTGCGCCTGCCCCGCCTGCACGATCTCCACGGCCGCCGCGATGCAGCGATAGGCGGTCTCGCCGGCGACCGGGGACAATTGCCCGAACGGCAGGTCCTCGGGGACGCATTTCAGGTCGACGCATTGGACCGCATCCGTGCCGAAGGCCGCCGCGCCAGCGTCGGCGAGCGAATCGACCCCGATCGTGGCCCCGACGATGCGGCCCGCCTGCCGCAGGCGCCCGGCATCGCCGACCACCAGCGGCTGGCAGATCGCGTGGACCTCCGGGTGCGCCAGCGCCTTCATGATGATCTCTGGCCCGATGCCAGCGGGATCGCCCATGGTGATGGCGATGGTCGGACGGGTCATGTGAGACTTCCTTCGGTTCGAACGTGGCGCAGGCGGTCCCGGATGCGCACGAGGCTGTCGGCGTCGCCGAAGGCACCCGCCTTCGTGGCGATCGGGATCGCGAGTTGCCCCAAGGTGAGGCCGAGCGAAACACCCGGCTCGATCTCGTCGGTCAGCTGGATGCCGTGGACATGAAAGCGCGTCAGCAGCGCGGCCGCGGTCTCGCCGCCCGTGGCGGCGAGCGCCCCGATCCGGCCGGCGATCGGGGCGAGGGCGTCGGCGAGCGCGTGGGCCAGCCGGGGGCCGAGGCTCATGTCGGGTTCGCCCCCCAGCATGATCTCGACCAGGACGTCCTGGCCGGCGGCCAGCCGTTCCGCGAGGGGCGTCGCCAGGTCCGGCCGGCCCTCCACCGCTTCGAGCAGCGTCTCGGGCGCGACCGGCAGATGCGCCACGGCGCCGTCGGCCAGGAGGCGCCGGGCGCCCGCGCGCGAGACCTCGGCGAGGGAGCCGACGACGAGGAGGGAGCCGCGCCGGTCGGGCGCGATCCGGACCGGCGCGAGGGCGGCAACGGGGCCGGCCGCCGCGAGCGCGTGCGCCAGCCCGGCGCTGCCGATGAAGACGGCCGACGCCGTCGCGGCGAGGCCGGCCTCGGCGATGCGGGCCAGATCGGCGTCGGTTTCGGCATCGCAGACGGCGATCTCGGCGGGACCGGCCGCGGCCTCGGCCAGCGCGCCGGCGAGTTGCCCCCCGCGCACGATCGGCAGGGTGAGCGTCGTGGACCGGATTCCGGCCGAGGCCAGTATCGCGCCGAGATCGGCGCTGGCGTAGCTATGGTCGCGCCGCCACACCTCCGCCTCCTCCAGCGGGCGACCGCCCACCCGCACCCGGCCCTCCAGCGTGGTCCGGCCGGTCCCGGGGAAAGCCGGCGCCAGCACGCCGAAGGCCTGGCCGGACCGGGCGCGCAACTGCGCGAGCGTCGCGGCGATCTCGGCGGCGGGCTGACCGCGCATCGTCGAGTCGATCTTCTTGAACAGGCGCCGGTCCGCGCTGTGCAGCCGCCCCAGCAGGGCCGCGTGGCGCTGCGCCGCCGCCTCGGCGGTGAGGCCGCGGCTGTCGGCGTCGTAGGACAGGATCGGGATCCGTTCGTCCTGCACCGCCTCGCCCCAGATCACGGCCGCGGCGTTGCCGCGTCGGCGGAACGCCACCGCGCAATCGGCGGCGCCCGTCAGATCGTCGGCGAGAATGAGCCAGCGCGCGTCCATCTCAGGCGCGGCGGACGGGTGCGGGAACGACCGGCTCGCCATCGGGCGCTTCCGCCTCGTCCGCGCCGCGGCCGACGACCTTCGCGGTCCAGGCCGTGACGATCGGGACCAGGATCGCCGTGACGACCACGCAGGCGGCGACGAGAATCGTCGCGGGGCCGGCGGCATCGGCATAGGCCGGGTTCGCGGCGGCGACGATCGCCGGCACGGCCGCGGCGTTGCCGGCGGTGGACGCGGCGGCGACACCCGCGACGCCGGTGCCGCCGGTCAGGCGATCGGCGAGGAACAGCGGGATGCCGGTCAGGACCACGACCGCCACGCCCATGGCGAGGCCGAGCAGGCCGGCCTGCCAGACCTTGCTCAGATCGAGCCCCGCGCCCAGCGCGAAGGCGAAGAACGGGATCATGACCGGGATCGCACGGCTCAGGAAGGCGCGCATCTCGCGGTCGAGATTGCCGATGATCATGCCGACGAGGAGCGGCAGGATGGCGCCGACCAGGGTCTGCCAGGGAAACGCCGAGAGGCCGGCGACGCCCAACGTCACCATGGTGAGAAACGGGCCGCTCTCCAGCGACATCACCGTATAGGCCCCGACATCGCGCGGGCGGCCGTACTGGCCCATCAGCGCCATGTAGAGGCCGCCATTGGTGTCGTTCATGCTGGCGACGACGGCCAGGGTGGACAGCCCGGCGAACATGCCGGCCGCGACCGGGGCCTCACCGAGGACCTGCCCGAAGATCAATCCCAGGATCAGGGCGATGCCGATCTTCACGATCAGCAAGGTGCCGCCCTTCTTGACGATGTAGGGGGTGGCGCGAAAGTCGATGCTCGCGCCCATGCAGACATAGAACACCGCCAGGATCGTCAGCGCGCCCGAGAACAGGGCGCCGGTGAAGGATCCGAAATACTTGGGCGTGCCGGGAAAGAAGGTCGCGATGAGCGCCCCGACGAGCAGGGGCACGACCATCATGCCGCCCGGAACGCTCTCGATCGCCCGCTTGATCGGGATCTGCATACTCGTTCCCTCCCTGCGCGATTCACGCAGATATTGCTTGAGGCTCGCGACCGATTGATCGACGGCGACTGGAATTCGTTGTGAGCCTTTCGGGGTGATGCGCGCATTGTGCGCATTCCGTCAACCGTATTGCGCAGTCTGCGCAGAAATCCGGATATCGGTTGCCACGGCAGCCGGACCCGTTGCGGGGCGTGCCACCCGGCCGGCGGCGTCCCGAACCGGTCGCGCGGCAGCCGTCGCGTTCAGACCCGGACGATCATGGAGTCGGAGACCGTGCGGGGACGCGATCCGTATGCGGCCCCGACACACAAGCGACGGCGTTCGGTCGACTGCACGTGATAATCCAGTTGTCGGTCCGTTCGATCCGAATAAAAACCGCCCTGCCCTGTCTCCGGGGCGCCGGACAATTGGTTTCATCGGGCCCAGGTCGTGCGGTCTCGTGCGGAAACATTCCGGTTGGTCGCCGCGCCTGAATACGCCTTGACCGAAACACCCGCTGTACGATCCGCCCTATGCGTCGACTGAAATAGCATATTCACTAAGTAATAGTGTGGCGCATGCACCAGAAATTAAGAATTCTCCTATAGAACTGGCTTTTGTTAAGTTTGGCGTGCCGCCCGGCAGCCTCGAACAGGGCCTTCGCGCGATGAGTGCCGACCTGCACCACCTCGGCACGGCGCGGCTTATGAAGATGCCGCCGGCGACCCGGACGGATCCGGGCGCGGCCTCGCTCCTCACGCAGCGCCACGACCTCGACGTGATCAGGCACGGCCTGCTGACGATCGGCGCCTCGGGCTACGTGGTCGCCTTCAACGCCCCGGCCGAACGCCTCCTGGCCGGCCTGGACGTCGCCCTGGCGGTCGACCTGCCGGCCATCCGGCTGGCCCGCAGCCTGTGCGCGAGGACCGCGCAGCCGCGCCGGGAGGTCTTCCGATCCTTGCGGCAGGCGCTCGACCGTCAGGCCTCGGCCGCCTTCGAGGTGACGCGCCAGGATCGCACCCTGCATATCGAGCTCCACCGCAGCGACGCGGGCGGCTGGGTTGCGACGCTGGAGGATGTCAGCGCCCGCAAGGCGAGCGAAGCGCGGGCCGACGCGATGGCGCGTCTCGATCCGCTGACGAGCCTGCCCAACCGCCTGCTCCTGCGGGAGCGCCTGGACGAGGCTTTGGCGCGCCTGCAGCGCACCGGCGAGGCCTGCGCGCTGCTCCTCATCGATCTCGACCGGTTCAAGCCGGTCAACGACACGCTCGGCCATCCGATCGGCGACGCGCTCCTGGCGAAGGTCGCCGACCGCCTGCGCTCGACCGTACGGCCCACCGACACCGTGGCCCGGATCGGCGGCGACGAGTTCGTCATCCTGCAGACTGGCATCCGCGAGGCCGCCCATACGCAAGCCCTGGCCCGGCGCCTCGTCGACCTGATCGGCCGAACCTACATGGTCGAGGGCCATCTCCTGACGATCGGCGCCAGCGTCGGCGTGGCGTTCGCGCCCGCGGACGGGACCAGCGCGGACAAGCTCCTCAAGAACGCCGACCTGGCCCTCTACCGGGCCA
The DNA here is from genome assembly GCF_900113845.1 of Methylobacterium brachiatum. NCBI lineage: Bacteria > Pseudomonadati > Pseudomonadota > Alphaproteobacteria > Hyphomicrobiales > Methylobacteriaceae > Methylobacterium > Methylobacterium brachiatum. The sequence continues at coordinate 69,048 of NZ_FOQW01000004.1, forward strand.
AGCTCGATGGCCGCGGGACATACCGGTTCTTCGAGCCGGAGATGGATGCACGCATGCAGGCGCGCCGCCGGCTCGAGCTCGACATGCGTCAGGCGCTCGCGCGGCGCGAGTTCCAGCTGCACTATCAGCCGCAATTGCAGCTCGACGAGGATCGGCTGATCGGCTGCGAGGCCCTGATCCGCTGGAAGCATCCCGAGCGCGGGATGATCTCGCCGCTCGATTTCATCCCGCTCGCCGAGGAGATCGGTCTGATCGTCCCGATCGGCGAATGGGTCGTTCGCCAGGCCTGCCGGGATGCCATGACGTGGCCGGCCGGGATGTCCGTCGCGGTGAACGTCTCGCCGGCCCAATTCAAGAGCGACCGCCTGGTCGAGACGATCATCTCGGCGCTGGCCAGTTCGGGCCTGGCGGCCCGGCGGCTGGAGGTCGAGATCACCGAGGGCGTCCTGCTCGAGGAGAGCGAGAAGACCCTGCAGACGCTCCACCGCCTGCGCGAGCTCGGGGTCCGGGTCTCGATGGACGATTTCGGGACCGGCTATTCGTCCTTGAGCTATCTGCGCAGCTTTCCCTTCGACAAGATCAAGATCGACCGATCCTTCGTGAAGGACCTAACCGGCAAGCCGGATGGCGATGCGATCATCCGGGCGATCGCGGGCCTCGGCAAGAGTCTCGGCATGACGACGGTCGCCGAGGGGGTGGAGACGCCCGAGCAGATGCAGCGCATCCGCGACGAGGGCTGCACCGACGTCCAGGGCTACCTCATCAGCAGGCCGATCCCGGCCGACGATGTGCTGGCCTTCCTCAAGACCTACGGGTCACCCACGTGATGCAACCAGCATATCGGATTGCCCCATGAGCGAGCTCTATCGCCTCGTCTATGCCAGCAAGAACCTGCTCCACGGTTCGGAGGCCGAGCTGACGGCCATCGTCGGCCAGATCCTGGCCACGTCGCAGCGGAACAACGCACGATCGGACGTCACCGGCGCGCTGATGTTCAACGCGGGCGCCTTCGCCCAGGTCCTGGAAGGGCCGCGCCGGGGCGTCGAGGAGACGTTCGAGCGGATCCAGTGTGACGACCGCCACGGCGACGTCACGGTCCTCCAGTGCGGCCCGACGGAAAGCCGCAGCTTCGCCAATTGGTCGATGGCCTTCGTGGGCCAGTCGGCCGGGGGGCAGGAGCAGTTCAGCCGGCTCGCGGCCGAGAGCGGGTTCGACCTGGCCCGGCTCGACGGCGATGCCGTCTTCGCCATGCTGCACGAGCTGGTGCTGGAGGAGGAGGGCCTCCCGCGCGCGCCCCGCACCGCCCCGCCGGCCGAGCCCGCCGCGCGGGGGCTCGATGTCGCGCAGCTGCGGGCGGAGATGGCACAGCTCCGGCCCGATGGGGCGGTCCCTCAGACGGCATCGGCCGCGGACGGGACGAGCACGGCCGCCAGCGAGCGCAATGCCCCCCGCCCCCACCCGATCGAGGACATCGCCCCTGCCAAGGCGGCCACCGAGGCGGCCCTCGCGGTGCTCAAGCTGGCCCTCGCCGCCGAGCGGCAGCGCACGAGCGATCTGCGGACCGAGATCGACGGGTTGCAGGTGTCCCTCGCGGTGAGCCGGGATCAGCGCGACGCCCTGCGGATCGAACGGGATCGCTGGGCCGGACGCGCGCGCCTTCTCGCCGCGGCGATGGCCCAGGAGGCCGGTGACGCCCAGACGGCCACGCACCCCGGCGGTTCCCCCGACGCGGGGATCGGCGCAGGCGCCGCCGCGGACATCCTGGCCGCCTAGGCGCTGGGAGGCGGACGGCCAGGACCTTGCGGACGGCGCCACCGTGCCTGCCGCCCTACGTAAGCAGCGGCGTTGTCATCGACCGGGCGCGGGGGCAGCCTGGCCTCTGTCGATGTTCGTTGGGGACGCAAGAAAGACGCCCTTCAAGTGTGGGCGAACCATAGACCGCGCGCTGATGCACCGGCGCCTGCGCCGCCATTTGAAGGGCGGCTGATGCGTCAACCGCTCTGCTTTGGTGCTTGGTTTTGGGAAGCCAAAGGATCTCGGCCGCGGTGAGGCAGAGGTCGAGGGTAACACTTTTTGGCGCGCGTCGATCGATCGTGGTCCAAGGCGCGCTTCCGCGGCGCCGAGCCACCCAGATCGCTCGATCGCCTCGTGCGTCAGCATCCTGTGCCGGAGCCGGATACCAGTTTTAAGACGGCCATCCGGTTCGGACCCCTCGGTGCGCTTCGCGACAGCAGCGCGCTGGCGTCATCGTCCGCGCTTGGTGGGTTGCCTCATCCACAGCACCACTAGTGGCCTGTTCGATGCATTCGGCTGGAACGGCCCCGATCTGCCGCGCGGATCGCGAGATCGCCCGATCGGCGTTCCGGGGTGCTGGAGAGGTCACGGATGAATCGTCGCGATTTCGCCAAGCTCATGCTCGCCGCAGGGGCGGCGGGGCCGATTCCCTTCGGCATCACCCGCGCTGCGGGCCAGACCCGGGGCGGCGTGCTCAACACCGTGATCCAGCCCGAGCCACCCATCCTGGTCTCGGCGCTCAATCAGCAGGCGCCCACGCTCACGGTGTGCGGCAAGATTTACGAGAGCCTGCTGACCTACGATTTCGACCTGACGCCCAAGCCCGGTATGGCCCAGAGCTGGGAACGCAGCCCGGACGGCCTGACCTACACGTTCAAGCTGTTTCCCGGCATCACTTTCCACGACGGGTCGCCGATGACCGCGGAAGACGTCGTGTTCTCGGTCACGAAGGCGCTGATGGAGGCCCATGCCCGGGCGCGCGGCACCTTCTCGCGCCTGGCGTCGGCCGAGGCCCCAGACCCGCTCACGGTGGTGTTCAGGCTGAAGGAGCCGTTCGCACCGTTCCTGCACGCCTTCGACGCGACGACCGCGCCGGTCATCTCCAAGGCGCTCTACGAGAACACCGACCTGCGGCAGAACCCGAACAACGCTCGGGCGATCGGAACGGGACCGTTCAAGCTCAAGGAGTGGGTCAAGGGCTCCCACATCCACCTCGTGCGCCACGAGGGCTACTATCGGAAGGGCGAGCCCTATCTCGACGAGATCTACTACCGGGTGATTCCGGACGCCGCCTCGCGGGCGGTCGCCCTGGAGAGCGGCACGATCCAGCTGACCCAGTGGAACGATGTCGAGGCCTTCGACGTGCCGCGCCTCAAGGCGCTGCCGAACCTCGACATGACCACGAAGGGCTACGAATTCTACGCGCCCCATCTCTGGCTGGAGATGAACACCCGCATCGCGCCGATGAACGACAAGCGCTTCCGCCAGGCGGTGCTCTACGCCATCGATCGGGAGGCCCTGCGCAAGCGGGTGTTCTTCGGCCTCGGCAAGGTCGCGACCGGCCCGGTCTCGTCGAAGACCCGGTTCTACGAGCCGAACGTGCCGAAATACGAGTACGCCCCCGCCAAGGCGGTGGCGCTCCTCGACGCGATGGGGCTGAAGCCCGCCGCCGACGGCAAGCGGGTGAGCCTCAAGTACCTCGTGCCGCCCTACGGCGAGATGTGGCAGCGGGTGGCGGAATACGTGCGCCAGTCCCTCGGCAAAGTCGGGATCGACATCGTGCTGGAGGGCATCGACGTCGGCGGCTGGGCGGCGCGCTGCGGCAACTGGGAATTCGAGATGTCCGCGCCCTGGACCTACCAGTACGGCGATCCGGCGCTCGGCGTGTCGCGCTCCTACATTTCCTCGAACATCCGCAAGGGCATCCTGTTCTCGAACACGTCCGGGTACAGCAACCCGGAGGTCGACCGGCTGTTCGAGGCGGCCGCCGTGGCGCAGGACGACGCCACAAGGCAGAATCTCTACAGCCAAGTCCAGAAGATCCTGGTCGAGGACGCCGCGGTGGCGTGGCTGATGGAACTCGACTTCCCGACCTTCACCGACAAGCACATCAAGGACCTCGTCGTCACCGGCAGCGGCGTGAATGACACCTTCGCCCGGGCCTACCGCGCATGAGGATGCTGGCCGGACTGGCCGCCTGGATCGCGCGGACGCTGGCGGTGATCCTGGTCATCGCCAGCGTGAATTTCGCCCTCGTCCACGCGGCGCCCGGGGATCCCGCGCAGGTCATCGCCGGCCAGTCCGGCGCCTCGGACGAGACGCTCCTCCGACAGCTTCGGGCCGAGTACGGCCTCGACAAGCCCTACCCGGTGCAGCTCGCGACCTATCTGGGCCGGGTCCTGCGGCTCGATCTCGGCTATTCCTACCGGCAGCAGCGGCCGGTCCTCGGCCTGGTCCTGGAGCGCCTGCCCGCGACCCTGCTGCTCACCGGCACGGCCTTCGCCCTGGCACTCGGATCCGGGATCCTGCTCGGCACCCTGTCGGGCGTGCGGGCGGGCCGCTGGTCCGACACGCTGATCGGCCTCGTTTCGCTGGTGCTCTACGCCATGCCGGTCTTCTGGCTCGGCCTGATGCTGGTACTGGTCTTCTCGGTCCAGCTCGAATGGCTGCCGGCGTTCGGCTACCGCAGCGTCGGCGCAACCCTCTCGCCGCTCGGGCAAATCGGCGACGTGCTCGCGCATCTGATCCTGCCCGTCCTGTCACTCGCCGCCGTCTATCTCGCGGTCTATGCCCGGCTGATGCGGACCTCGATCGTCGAGGTGGCCGCCCAGGACTTCGTGAAGACCGCCCGGGCCAAGGGGCTGACCCGCGGACGCATGATCCGCGACCACATGATCCGCAACGCGATTCTGCCGGTGGTGACGGTAGCCGGCATGCAGGCCGGCGCGCTGGTCGGCGGCTCGGTGGTGGTCGAGACCGTCTTCGCCTGGCCGGGCCTCGGCCGGCTGGTGTTCGAGGCCCTCAGCCAGCGCGACTACCCGGTCCTGCTCGGGATCTTCCTCGTCATGTCCGTGCTCGTGATCCTCATCAACATGCTGACCGACCTGCTCTCGCGGCTGATCGATCCGCGGATCGCCGCCCCCGCGAAGGCCGCGTGATGGGATTCGTTCGGGCGTTCCTGCGCAATCCCGGCGGGATGATCGGCCTCGTGCTCCTCGTGGGGGTGGTCGCGGTGGCGATTTTCGCGCCGCTCCTCGTCCCGGTCGATCCCTGGGAGATGGTCGGCGCCCCGTTCGAGCCGCCGCTGAGCCCGGACCTGCCCCTAGGCTCCGACACGATGGGCCGGGACATCGCCGCCGGCCTCGCCCACGGTGCCCGGGTCTCGCTGGCGATCGGCCTCGCCTCGACGCTGGCAGCCGTGCTGGTCGGCGTGGTGATCGGGGCGACGGCGGGGTGGTTCGGCGGCCTCGTCGATGCCGCGCTGATGCGGATCACCGAGCTGTTCCAGACGATTCCCGGCTTCATCCTGGCCGTCCTGCTGGTCGCGACCCTCGGGCCGTCGCTCGCCCACGAGATCCTGGCCATCGCGGCGATCAGCTGGCCGCCGCTGGCGCGCCTGACCCGCGGCGAGTTCCTCCGGCTGAAGGGCCGGGACTTCGTGCGGGCCGCCGCCTGCCAGGGCGAGCGCCCCGCGGCCCTGATCCTGCGTCACATCCTGCCGAACGCCCTGGCGCCGATCATCGTCACCGGCTCGCTCACCGTGGCCACCGCGATCCTGATCGAGAGCGCCTTGAGCTTCCTCGGGCTCGGCGATCCGAACCTGATGTCCTGGGGCTACATGGTCGGCGCCGCCCGTACGGTCATCCGGCAGGCCTGGTGGATGAGCGTTTTCCCCGGCGCCGCGATCCTCATCACGGTGCTCGCCATCAATCTCGTCGGCGAGGCGTTGAACGACGCGCTCAACCCGCGGCTCGCCCGGGGGAGAGGCGCATGACCGAACCGGTCCTGAGGATTACAAACCTCTCCGTCGGCCTGCCGCGGGGCGCCGACCGGGCCCAGGCGGTGAGCGACGTCTCGATCGCAGTGGGGGCCAACGAGATCGTCTGCCTCGTGGGCGAGTCGGGGTCCGGCAAGTCGATGATCGCCCACACGATCCTGGGCCTGCTGCCGCCGGGCGTGACCGTGACCGGCGGCGCGGTCACGCTGCGCGGGCGCGACATCGCCACCGCGTCCGAGGCGGAGATGCGCTCGGTCCGCGGCCGTGACGCCGCGATGATCTTCCAGGAGCCGCTCAGCGCCCTGAACCCGCTGAAGCGGATCGGCGAGCAGATCGCCGAGGCGGTCCGGGCGCATGCCCCCGCGACGCCCCGCGCCGCAATCCGGGCGCAGGTGGACGCCTTGATCGCGGCCGTCGGCCTGCCCGACCCGGAACGGATCCGCGCCAGCTTCCCGTTCGCGCTGTCGGGCGGGCAGCGCCAGCGGGTGATGATCGCCATCGCCATGGCCAACAACCCGGCCCTGCTGGTGGCCGATGAGCCGACCACCGCTCTCGACGTGACCACGCAGGCCCAGATCCTCGCGCTGATCCGCCGGCTCCAGAGCGAGCGGCAGATGGGAGTCCTGCTGATCACGCACGATTTCGGTGTGGTCGCCGAGATGGCCGACCGGGTCGTGGTGATGCGCGACGGTCGGGTCGTCGAGCAAGGCAGCGCCGAGGCGGTCCTGACCACGCCGTGCGACCCCTACACCCGGGCGCTCATCGCCGCGGTGCCCCATGCCCGGGGGCGCGCCTCCCCCAAGATGCGGGCGACGCCGCCGCTGCTCGAGATCGAGGCGCTCTCCAAGACCTTCACCACGCGGCAAGGATGGTTCCGTCCGGCCCGGCGCGTGGTCGCGGCGGACGCGATCTCGCTGACGCTGTCGGCCGGTGAGACCGTGGCGGTGGTGGGCGAGTCCGGCTCGGGCAAGTCGACCCTCGGGCAGATGATCCTGCGTCTGGCGGAGCCGGATTCGGGCCGGATCCGCTTCGAGGGCCGGGATCTCCTGGCCCTGCGGGGCGAGGTCCTGCGGGTGGCGCGCCGTCGCATCCAGATCGTGTTCCAGGACCCGTTCGCGGCGCTGAACCCGCGCCAGAGGGTCGGCGAGGCGATCGCCCGCGGCCCGATGGCGTACGGCGTGCCGAAGGCCGAGGCCGTCGCCGAGGCGCATGTGCTGCTCGACCGGGTCGGCTTGAAGGCCGGCGCGGCCGACCGCTTCCCGCACGAATTCTCCGGTGGCCAGCGCCAGCGCATCTGCATCGCCCGGGCGCTGGCGCTCAAGCCGCGCATCCTCGTGGCCGACGAGGCGGTCTCGGCGCTCGACGTCTCCGTCCAGGCCCGCGTGCTCGACCTGCTGGCAGAGCTTCGCGCCGAGTACAACCTCGCGATGCTGTTCATCACGCATGACCTGCGCATCGCCGCGCGGATCGCCGACCGGGTCGCGGTGATGCAGCAGGGCCGGATCGTCGAGACGGGACCGGCCGCGGCCCTCTTCGCCGCGCCCGAGCACCCCTACACGCGCGGCCTCATGGCGGCGATGCCCGGTCGCCGCCTGTTCGGCGGCCTCGACGCGCCGGCGCCCGAAGCGCTGACCGCCTGAGAGTGCCCGCGGCCCCGGCATGGATAATGCACCTGACGTGTGTTTTCGCGACGTCTACAACCCTTAGAGAGATCCATGGCTTCGGCGAGCGGACGAATTCTGACGGGCGCGGAGGTCAAGGCGCTGTCGCAGCGCTCGGACCTGCGCGGCGCGCTGCGCCTGGGTGCGCATGTCCTGATGCTGGCCGGTTCCGGCTGGCTGGTCTGGCGCTCCGGGCCTTGGACGCTGCTGCCCGCCATGTTTCTGCTGGGAATCGTGCAATCGGCCCTGTTCGCGCCGATCCATGAGACCATCCACCTGACCGCGTTCCGCTCGCGCCGGGCCAACGCCGTCGTCGGCTGGCTGGTGGCCTGCCCGTCGCTCCTGAACTGGCACTTCTACACGGCCTTCCACCTGGCCCATCACCGCCATACGCAGGATCCCGACCACGATCCGGAACTCGCGCTGCTGCCGCCCTCCACCCTCGACGCCTATGTCTGGCGCGTGCTCGCGCTGCCTTACTGGCGCACCCGCCTTCAAGTGGCCTGGGCCGGCCTGCGCGGCGACCTCTCGGCCTACCCCTTCATCACCGAGCGCGCCGCGCCGCGCATCATCCGGTCGCTTCGGCTGATGTGCGCCTTCATGCTCGGCGGCTCGGTGCTCGCGATGGTACTGGTCGGCTGGTGGGCGCCCCTGGTGTTCTGGATCGGACCGCAACTCCTCGGGCAGCCGTTCCTGCGGCTCTACCTGCTCACCGAGCACACGCTCTGCACGATGGACGACAACGGCCTGACCAACACCCGCACGACCTTGACCAACGGTCTGATGCGTCTGCTCATGTGGAACATGCCGTTCCACACCGAGCACCACCTCTACCCGTCGATCCCGTTCCACCGCCTGCCGGACGCCCATGCGGCGATGCGCGAGCGGCTCGTCGTGCTCCAGCGCGGCTACGCGAAATGGCATGTCGGCTTCGTCCGGACGCTGCGCCCATGACCGGATGGCCGACGGCCACAGGAACCTTCAAACTCGATGATCTGCCGTTGCAGTCGGGCGCCGTGCTGCCGGGCGCGCATCTGCGCTGGAAGGCTCACGGGACCCTCTCGCCCGGGCGCGACAACGTCGTGCTCTACCCGACGAGCTACGCGGCCCAGCACCCGGATCTCGAATGGCTGATCGGCCCGGACGGCGTGCTCGATCCAGGGCGCTGGTTCATCGTCATCCCAGACATGTTCGGCAACGGCCTGTCGTCGAGCCCGTCGAACACGCCGGACTGGCCCAGCCTCGTCACCGCCTGGGACAATGTCCAAGCCCAGCGCCGCCTGCTCGCCGAGACCTGGGGGATCGAGCACCTGCACGCCGTCTACGGCTGGTCCATGGGCGCCCAGCAGGCCTATCACTGGGCAGCCCTGTTCCCCGACCGGGTCGCCCGGGCGGTGATCAATTGCGGCAGCGCCCGCACGGCCACCCACAATCGCGTCTTCCTGAAGGGCCTGATGGCGGTGCTGGAGGCGGCGCCCGAGCATCGCGGCGCGGGCCGCTTCTCGGCCGAGCCCGCCACAGCGCTTCGCGCCTTCGGGCGTATCTATGCAGGCTGGGCGCTCAGCCAGGACTTTTACCGGGCGGACCTGCACCGCACCGCGCTCGGCGCCCCGGACCTCGATACCTTCCTGCGCACCGACTGGGAGGAGCGCTTTGCCCGCCGCCCCGCGGCCGACCTCTACGCGCAGCTCTGCACCTGGGACGCCGGCGACATCAGCCGCGACCCGCGCTACGGCGGCGACCTCGCGCAGGCTCTCAGCGCGATCACAGCCCGATTGCTGCTTATGCCGGGGGAGACGGATCTCTACTTCCGCGTCGCCGAGAACGCGGCCGAGCTGCCCCACCTGCGCGACGCCATCTTGCGGCCGATCCCGAGCATCTGGGGCCACCGCGCCGGCAATCCCTCAACCAATCCGGCCGATGCGGCCTTTCTCCGCGATACCGTGCGAGAGTTCCTCGGAGCGTCTGGAGAGATATGAGCGCCAGCCTCCGCATCCCGCGCGAGAAAATATTCGGAATGTTGCTGGCAGCGCAACATAGGCACACGCCCGTCTAGAGCCGGGAATGAGCGTGGGTGGGATCTAAGAGTCCGTCCGAGAAGTCAGGGTGATCGGGCGAGGCGTCTGACGAGGATCATGACGGCTGCGGCGTAGAGGAAGGCTCTGGCAGAGGCGAGGGTCGCTTCCGGGTCCTTCCAGCGGCGTCGGTTGCGACTGATCCAGGCGAAGAACCGCTCAACGACCCACCGGCGCGGATGCACAGCGAAGCTGACCTGATCCGGCGGCTTGCGCACGATCTCGACGGCGATGATCGTGGCGGTCGCGGGCTTGTCGCCGGCATAGCCGGCGTCGGCGAAGGCCTCGACGATGAACGGGAAGCTCCGGCGCGACAGGCGCAGGACCGGCACGGCTCCGCCCCGGTCCTGCACGTCGGCCGGCTGCGGATCGCGGACGAGCGCACGCCCGTCCGTGTCGACCGGCGCTTGGCGCTTGCCGCCTTTGACCTTCTTACCGGCGTCGTAGCCGCGCGGCCCGCCGCTCTCCGTGGTTTTGACGGTCTGGCTGTCGAGCACTGCGGCGGACGGCGAGGCTTCGCGTCCGACACGCTGGCGATCAGCCAGGACGAGGTGGTGATTGATCCGGCCGAACAGCCCTGCCTCGCGCCAGCGGCTGAAGGAGCCGAACGTGGTCGATCGCGGCGGCAGATCCTCGGGGATCAGCCGCCCTGCGATGCCACCGCGCAGGACTGAGACGATCCCGTTCAAGATCTCCCGCGGCGTCCAGACCGGAGGCCGCCCGCGCGGCTCGGGCCTCGGCATCAGCGGCTTGATCACCGCCCACTCGGCATCGGTCGGGTCGGTTTCATAGCGAAGGCCTGCGCGGCTCTGCGGCCGCCGGATGGTCGGGGTCCACATGGCGCTTCCAGGTTCGGCTTCAGCAACCCGCCTGGAATCATCGCCATCCCGGCCACTCAACCCCGCCTCGGATCATTCTCGGACGGGCTCTGAGTCGCCAAGTCTCGGTCTTCAAATTTTCTCTGCGCGTTAGCTAATCGCCGGTTTAGGCCGCAATACTCTTTACGCCATCGGTAGCCGGTGCTCTCCGTCACGCAGATCGAACGGATTGCATCAGCAATGCTTTGGTCTTCAGAAGCCAGCATGCCCAAATGTTTCAGCTTGGCGATCACGCCTCTCACTTGGGCCGCTTTGCCCCTCTTTGTCCGCTCTTGTTTCGGCTCGAGAGACATACCGCAAGGCGGACCGGTTCAACGGGGGCGGATCACGTCAATGGGGACCGTTACCGTCCGCAATCGCGCGCATTTGCTTAATCACGTCTGTTAGGGCTAGAATATCTTCCAGACGTTTAGCACGATCCTTTTCTATCACCTCCATCTGAGCGTCTTTCCGTTGGAGCTGATCGCTCAACGTGATCACATCACTCAGCCTCTGAGCGCGATCGCGCTCGATTGCCTCGATGTGCGCGACAAGTTGGATGTTTTCGTCGCGCAGAACGCGTACCAACTCCGGGTAAGACATATTTGCAGTTTCGGTGGACCGTTCCCCCTGTTGATCTCTCAGTTGAGATCTCTGAACGGACGTAGAGTCCATTCTTGTCAACCAATCTTTCAAGGGGGCGCCGCGCAGCCTTGATGATGTTACGCGCCGCGCCCGTGAAGAACTTGCGATCACGCAGCACCCGCGCTTGGATCCCGTTTCCTCGTCCCCCTTGAGACGGGGGAAATAAATCACAGCATCCTCCGGGGTGTGGCCGACAAGCATGCGGACGTCCAAAGACTTTCCCTCGCCATAGTCATCCCAGCCGTAGCTCAGGTCGTCCGGTACCATGAAATCATCGATAACAATAACCGAATTTGGCCTGAGTTTAAAAATTGTATCAAGTTCCTCGGCAAGCGGCAGGTCATGTTCCCAATGGGCATCCAGATAAAATAAGATATTGCCAGCGCTTTGGTCGTTGCCCAAAACGTTCTTTAAAAACGAGCGCGAGTCGTCCACAATCACATTTACGTTCTCGTGTTTTCTGGTGTTGTGTATCGCCTGAATAGCGTAAAGGCGCTCGATCTCGCATGTATAAATTGGGCCTTTGTAATTTTCGGCGATCCATGACGTCGAGAGACCCCGAAAACAGCCCGTTTCAACGAAGCACTCGGGCTGTAGGTCGCGAAGGAGATCGGTCATGATCGCGATCCTCTCCTCCTGCCCGTTGAAGGGCCCACCCCAGCAGCGTTGAAGATCGGCAGACGAGAGTTCGATCTCGGCCGCGAGCTGAAGGTATCTTTCGCTGTCGGTAAGTCGGCCCTCACCTTTGAGCGCCTTTGCTAGGCGGTTCAGGCTCTCGGACGCTTTCGTGAATTGATCGGTGCTGACAGGCACGAAGCGTCTCCTCAGGCATCTGTGGTCGGTTTCTTGGGCCGCGTGGGGCCGCGGAATTACGTACTTTTCTTCACTCTAGCAGATGAGCAGCCTTTCTTATGACAGGACGTCGGATCCGTTTCTAGAGATCGCCGGACTTGGTCGAGCCCTTGTAGTATCTGCCCAATGGGAAGCATCGACCGCGCTTCGTGCCCGATGCGTCGCCGGCACGAAGCGCCATCGATGCTCAACGGGCCAGCTTCGGAGGCCCCCAGATGCGCCAATCTGGTAATTCACCACTGGTAAACGAGCTCGGTCCGGGCACCCTGCAATCATGTGGGGGCGTAGCGGGTAATGTCAGGGTTCGCTTGGACGTCGAGGTGTTCGCAGACCGTCGATTGTAGCACTACGCTAAATTCTCGCGATCTGGGATCGCACATTCGCGTTTGTGTGGAGTTCTGAGATCGTGGCTATCAGAGCATACGCCTCGTCTTGCGTGTGCACTCAACTGACTCGATCTTTGCTTTCTGGCGCCCATCTGGCGCGCTCAGGGCGGGAATGCCCGCCTGCCGCGCTGCGCAGTCGCCATTAGGGCGCTCGTTCTACGTTTTGAGCCGATAAATCTCGTTACACAGGCCGCGGGTTAGGTCTCAGTCGTGGGCTCGAACACGCGAAGAGACCGCTCCTCCAAGATCGTGTTGACATGCGGTATTTTGGCGCAGGGAAAAGAGGTGTACCAAGTTGGGGATGTCCTAGCCGGGGCCATGGGAGTTCAGCGCCGTTCGTACGTCGCCGCTCCAAATGGAGCGGAGAGGGCCTGCTCGAGCTCAGGTAAGAGCTTTCGATTCCCTCGCTTTGCCGACCCACTAGCCAGGGCTGGCCTGCCTCGGCCGGCTCTGACCCGCCGACGAGCTGGCCATTGAGGTTGATCTGAGGGTACGGCAGCCAGAGGCTTCCCTGGACGAGAGGGCACTCAGCCTTGCCCTCAAACTGATGCGGTGCGCGGAGCCGGTGATCCTGCCGATGACGCTGCTGAGCACCCAGGGGCTTAGTCGAGCCTTCGGCGTTGGACACCGCCGGGTACCCACGTCCGCTGACCTATCGCTTTCCGGGAGTGGAAGACGATCACCGCGGACATGGGCTGCCAAGAAGGCTCGACAGCCACGGTTGGTCACCTTCGGTCACGCTGCTCAATCCTTTGAAACGTGTTAAAGCGACCGATAGGCTACTCATCCCGTGTGGGCTCATCCTTTGGCCACGCACACGGTGATCGCGGAGGCTCCGGCGTAGGGGCGGTCGGCCTGGGCGATTGCCTTGGCCGCCGTCTCGCAGGCATCCTTGGTGTTGAACTCCACGGACCCGATCGCGGAGCCGGATCCGGTCAGCAGGATGATCAGACTGTAGACCAACGCATCCTCCCCGGTTCGAGGATGTCGCCGACGCCGTCGAGCGCCGCCCGCGCATCCCCTGCGGGCGGGGTGTCGGTCCCGCGACGAGCAGGACCGGGATGGGCTTCGCCAACCTGCTGATTGGGTTCGATTTTTGGCGGGTCAGATGGCGGAGGGAGCGGGATTCGAACCCGCGATACGGTTTCCCGTATACACACTTTCCAGGCGTGCGCCTTCAACCACTCGGCCACCCCTCCGGCCGCGGACAGGGCGCCCGGGCGCAAGGCGCCGGGCGCGACCAGGGCCGCGCGGTGGGGTGCTGTTAGCCGGGTGCGCCGCCGGGCGCAAGGCGGCGGGGCCTGGGCGGGACGAAAACCGTCCCGCCCGGGCGTTTTACGCCTCGGGGTCGAGGTGGAAGTGCACGCTCTCCACGTTGGCGCGCTCGTAGGCCTGCATCACGTGCTGGTAGGAGCGCTCCATCTCGGTGGCGTCGTCGCCCGGGGTGTCCTCGGGCTTCAAAACGAACATCAGCAGCGAGCGCCCGGTCACGTCGTAACCGGTGCCGAACTTGAAGCTCTCCACGTCCTGGCTGTCGGGCAGGTTGGTGTCGAGCAGCCGGGTCCAGGCGATGCCGTTGGGCGATTCGGGCAGGGTGAACGTCACCAGGTCGTGGTGGGCGTTGAACATGATCAGCAGCGTCGCGTCGCCGCCGCGGCGGTGCAGGCCGGTGGCCTGGGCGCGGCCGTCGAGCTGGACCGCGAAGGCCTTCGCCTCCCCCTCGGACCAGTTCTCGCTGGCCATCTCGCCCCCGTCCGGGCGCAGCCAGGTGACGTCCTTGACCCCGAATTCCTCGTCGTACTGGCCGGTGAGGAAGCGTCCGCGGCTGAGGATCGGCAGGGCGTTGCGCAGGATGATCAGGCGCTGGGTGAACTCGGCCAGGTCCCGCTGCGCGTCGCCGATCGCCCCCCAGTCGAGCCAGGAGACCTCGTTGTCCTGGCAATAGGCGTTGTTGTTGCCGCCCTGGGTGCGGGCGAACTCGTCGCCGGCCAGCAGCATCGGCGTGCCGCGGGACAGGAACAGGGTCGCCAGCATGTTGCGCATCTGGCGCAGGCGCACCGCCTGGATCTCGGGATCGTCGGTCGGGCCCTCGACCCCGTAATTGTACGAGAGGTTGTGCGAGTGGCCGTCGCGGTTGCCCTCGCCGTTCGCCTCGTTGTGCTTCTCGTTGTAGGCGACCGTGTCGTGCAGGGTGAAGCCGTCATGGGCGGTGAGGAAATTCACCGAGGCCCAGGGCTTGCGGCCGCGCTTGTTGAACTTGTCGGCCGAGCCCGAGACCCGGGCGGCGAGGTCCGGCAGCAGGCCGGGATCGCCCCGCCAATAGGCGCGCACGTCGTCGCGGAACCGGTCGTTCCACTCGGCCCAGCCGGGCGGGAAGCCGCCGACCTGATAGCCGCCGGGGCCGCAATCCCACGGCTCGGCGATCAGCTTGACGCCGTTGAGCACCGGGTCCTGCCGGCAGGTGTCGAGGAAGCCGCCGCCCTCGTCGAAGCCGTAGGGCTCGCGGCCGAGGATCGTGGCGAGGTCGAACCGGAAGCCGTCGACCTTCATCTCGGTCGCCCAGTAGCGCAAGCTATCGGTCACCAGCTGCAGCACCCGCGGATGCGACAGGTTGAAGGTGTTCCCGGTGCCGGTGTCGTTGATGTAGTAACGCGGCTCGCCCGGCATCAGCCGGTAGTAGGAGGCGTTGTCGACGCCCTTGAACGACAGGGTCGGGCCCTTCTCGTTGCCCTCGGCGGTGTGGTTGTAGACCACGTCGAGGATCACCTCGAGGCCGGCGCCGTGGAAGCGCGAGACCATCTCCTTGAACTCGGAGAAGGCGAAGTCCGGCACCGCCGCGTAGCGCCGGGCGGGGGTGAAGAACGAGATCGTGTTGTAGCCCCAGTAATTCACCAGGTTCTTCTGCTGCAGGTAATCGTCCTGCACGAAGGAATGCACCGGCAGCAGCTCCACCGAGGTGACGCCGAGGCTCTTGATGTAGTCGAGCACGTCCGGGGTGCCCAGCCCGGCATAGGTGCCGCGCAGCTTCTCCGGCACCCGCGGATCGAGCTTGGTCATGCCCTTCACGTGGGCCTCGTAGAAGATCGTCTTGTCCCACGGCACGTTGGGCTTGCGGTGCCGGCCCCAGGTGAAGGCCGGGTCGATCACCCGCGAGCGGCGGTTGTACGGCGCGCTGTCGCGGTCGTCGAAGGTCAGGTCGTCGCCCGATTCCATCTTGTAGCCGAACAGGGCCGGGTTCCAGGTGATCGAGCCCACCAGTCCCTTGGCGTAGGGGTCGATCAGCAGCTTGTTGTGGTTGAACCGGTGGCCGGCCTTGGGCTCGTAGGGGCCGTGGACCCGGTAGCCGTAGATCGTGCCGGGGCGGGCATCCGGCAGGTAGCCGTGCCAGATCTCGTCGGTGTATTCGGGGAGCTCGATCCGCTCGATCTCCTGCTCGCCCTGGTCGTCGAACAGGCAGAGCTCGACCTTGGTGGCGTGGGCCGAGAACAGGGCGAAGTTGACGCCCAGCCCGTCCCAGGTGGCGCCGAGCGGATAGGGTTGGCCTTCCTGGATGCGCGTGCGGGTCGCGCGGGACGAGCTTGTCGAACGGGTCGGGTCGGCCATGGGAGCTCCGGTGCTGGCAGCCCGGAACGCCGGCCGGCGCACCGCAGGGCGCCTCGGCCGGTGATCCGGACTGCAACGCAAACGTCCCGGGCACAGCGAAGCTCCCGTCGGCGCGGGCGAATTTTTGCGGTGCGATTTCGGGGCCGGCGGGGCCCGCCTCAGTTCGCGTTCGGGGCCGGCGCCGTGAAGCTGCGGTCGAGCACCCGGGTCACGTCGAGGCGCTTGCCCAGGATCCCGTAGCGCGTGGCGCGATCGGACGCCGCCTGGGTCTCCTGCACCACCCCGTCGTCGATCCCGATCGGGCTGGATCGCTGGGCGCCGTAGGCCGCGCGCAGCACGTCCTCGGGCATCCGGGTCAGCGCGGCGGTGCTCCGGGCGTAGGTGTCGAGATGGTCGAGGGACCACAGCCGGGCCTTGTTCAGGCGCTCCAGCAGGTCCTGTACGGCGGCGCGCTTGGTGGCGATGGCGCTGTCGGAGGCGACGATGAAGGTGATGGTCGGCGTCAGGCCCTCGCCGTCGGCGATCACCCGGGCCTTGTCCTTCAGGGTCGCGAAGGAGACGTAGGGCTCCCACACCGCCCAGGCATCCACCGAGCCGGCGACCAGGGCGACCTTGGCGTCCACGGGGTTGAGGGCTGCGAAGGTGGCGTCCTCCAGCTTGATCTCCGCCTTCTCCAGGGTGGCGTCGATCAGGAACTGGCCCCAGCCGCCGCGGGTGCCGGCCAGGCGCTTGCCCCTGAGGTCGGCGGCCGAGCGGATCGGCGAATCCTGGCGCACCAGGATCGCCTGGCTCCGCGGGGCCGACCGGGTGCCGCCGATCGCCTTGATCGGGGCACCGGCCGCGTAGGCGGTGAGCAGCGACAGGTCGCCGGTATAGCCGACATCGAGGGCGCCGGCATTGAGCGCCTCCAGGATCGGCGCGGCGGCGGGAAATTCCGACCACGCGATGGTGTAGGGCAGGTCCGCCCCGTAGCCGGAGATCTCCAGCAGCGAACGGTTGCCGCCCTTCTGGTCGCCGACCCGCAGCACCACCGGCTCGGCCGCGCGCGACGGGACGGCGGACAGCGCGAGGGCGGCGGCGAGCCCGGCGACCGCGCGCCGGCCGGTGAGGCGGGGAGCAGGGAATCGGAGGGGCATGGGGCCTGTCGTGTGGCTCGGCGTTGCGTGCGCGAGCGGTCCAGCGGAGCGGCCAAGTCTATGGACGCATCTGCCATCTACAAGGAAATAGTGATCTGTATTGCGGGCGCATCGGGTGATGGTGTTTTGTGAGATCCACCCTCGCGAGAAGATCGGTGTCGTTGCGGCGGGGCGCACGTCCCATCCACCCCCTCATCCTGAGGTGCGAGCGCAGCGAGCCTCGAAGGATCCCTCCAGGGATCGCGCGGCTGGCTGGAGGGCTCCTTCGAGGCCTCCGCTGCGCTTCGGCACCTCAGGATGAGGGGGTGGGTGGGAGAGATCTTCGTTCTGTGACCAGCCTTGAGCCCCGTTGCCGCCGGCCTTCGGCGCCCTAACCCCCGAAAACATCCGCGAGATACGCCCGCACGAAGCCCGGCATCCGGGCCGCCTCGGGGCCGTCCGCGGCCCGCGCCAGGTGGATCCCGGCAAGCTCCGGCTCGGCCTCGCGGCGGTGATGGGCCGCGATGCGCGCGCACAGAGCTTCCGCCGGCTCCGGGAAGAGCACCGGGCGCAGGAAGGCCCATTGCCCCGCCCCGGCCAGCATCACCCACTCCGTTGCGGCGCCCTCCGGCAGGGCGAGGCCGGTCTCCTCGGCGAGTTCCCGGGCGGCGCTGCCGGCGAGGTCGACCCGGTCGCCGCGCACGTCGTCGAGGTCCGGGGTGCCGCAGGGGAAGTAGAGCTGGCCGGCATTGGCCGTGTGGGCGCCCATCTCGCCGAGCAGCACGGCGCCGTCGGCGCTCCAGGGCACGATCGCCGCGAAGGCGTTGACCACGCCGCCCTCCGTCCGCCCCCAATCCCGGTAGGCGATGAAGCTGGAATAACTCGTCGGAAACAGGTCGACCCGGGCGATCCCGGCTTCGACCGCGCAGGCGCAGCCCAGCAGCACGGTGCCGTCGAACATCCCGGGGCTGCGGGCGAGCCGCGCCTGCCAATGGTCGGCGATGGCCGCCGCGTTGTCCCGGGGAAACGGCCAGTCGTAATCCACGCGCCGGGCGATGACACCGGATAGCCGGCTGATCCGGAAGCCCTCAGACACGTAAACGTCCGTCCGACACGATGACGGCCGAGCCGCCGATCTCCACCGAGCGCAGGGCGCCGGATTCGACGGTGAGCTGGAGCGCGATATCGCTCGGCCGGCCCATGGCCTCGCCCTGGCGGATCGCCACGTCGTGGGTGCCCTCCCCCAGGGTCTCGAACTGCATCAGCACCCCCGCGAAGGCGGCGGCCGCCGAGCCGGTGGCCGGATCCTCCCGGAGGCCGAGATGGGGCGCGAACATCCGCACCCGCCAGCTCTGGCCGGTGGCCTCGGGATCGGGGGCGTAGAGGTAGAGCCCGTCCGCGGCCTCGGGCCCCTGGGCGGGTTTGGCGGCGTCCAGCGCTGCCACCGTGGCAATGGGGACGCAGGTGAAGCTCGGCCCGACCCCCTGGCGGCTCGGGACGTGCCGGCCGGTGCCGATATCGCCGGGCTCCAGCCCGAGGAGCGGCGCCAGCACCGCCGGATCCGGCCCCTCGCCCAGGAATTCCGGCAGGGCCGGCAGCTTGAACCGCGCCCGCCCGCCGCTGCCGTCGGCGAAGGGCTCGACCACGCAGGGCACGATCCCGATCCGCTCCTCCAGGCCGAAGGCCCGGGCATCTCCCTGCGCTGGCCCCTCCAAAGCCAGCAGCACGGCCGCGCCCACGGTGGGATGGCCGGCGAAGGGCAGCTCGTGCAGGGGCGTGAAGATCCGCAGCCGCGCCCGGTGGCGGGCCTCGCTCGGCGGCAGCACGAACACCGTCTCGGACAGGTTGAACTCCCCGGCGATGGCCTGCATCGCGGCCGTGTCGAGCCCCTCGGCATCGAGCACCACGGCCAGCGGGTTGCCGGCGAGTGCCTGCTCGGTAAACACGTCGAGGGTGACGAAGCGGCGCGCCATCGTGTCGGTCCTCCAGGCGGCGCCCGCGACCGGCTGGCGGCGGCGGTGCGCTTTGCTAGGCTGTGCGGCCGCCCGACGCGATCCGGGCGGCGCGGTCCGGGAAGCCTAGCCGAGTGCGGTGCCGCTTCCCAGGCCGGAGTGCCCTGCCCTGCGCGACGCCCCTCCCACCCAATCCCCTCATCCTGAGGTGCTCGCGTGAGCGGGCCTCGAAGGAGGCTTCCAGGGATCGCGCGGCCGGCTGGAGCCCTCCTTCGAGGCCTCCGCTTCGCTCCGGCACCTCAGGATGAGGGCGTGGTCGGGACGGCGCTCCGCCCCTCACACCGCCTCGACGGCAAAAACCTCGCTCGGATTCACATACTCCTCCTGCGCGGCCACGGTGAGGATCTCCCGGGCGCCGGCTTCGGCGGTGCGCTTCAGGAGGCCGTAGACCGAGGCGGCGGCGGCGCCCAAGGCCGCTTCGGCCGAGCCGGTGCGGGCGTAGTGGACCAGGAACAGGGCCGCGATGCAGTCGCCCGCCCCGTTCACCGCGATGGCGAGCCGCGGGGTGCGGACCCGGAACACCCGGCCCCCCGCCCCGGCCAGCAGGTCGAGGCTGTCGGAAGGCGTGTCCGCGCAGAGCGCCGAGGTGACCAGCACCACCCGGGGGCCCCTCGCCTGGAGCGCCGCGATCGCCGCCCCGGCCTCGGCCAGGGTGCGGCTCGGCAGGCCGGTGAGCAGGCCGAGCTCGAACTGGTTGGGGGTGAGGATGTCGGCCGCCGGCACGGCGCGCTCGCGCAAAAAGGCCTCGATCCCCGGCCGCACGTAGACGCCTTCGGCGACGTCGCCGATCACCGGGTCGCAGCAATAGAGCGCCTGCGGGTTGGCCGCCCGCACGGAATCCACCGCCTCCAGGATCGCGGACCCGATCTCGGCCGAGCCCATATAGCCCGAGAGCACCGCGTCGCAGGCGGGAAACACCCCGCGCTCGCCGATGCCCCGCACCACGTCGCGGATCATCGCGGCCTCGAAGACCGGGCCGCGCCACGCCCCGTAGCCGGTGTGGTTGGAGAACTGCACCGTGTGGACCGGCCAGACCTCGACCCCGAGCCGCTGCATCGGGAACACCGCCGAGGCGTTGCCGACATGGCCGTAGGCAACGTGGGACTGGATCGACAGGACGTTCAACGCGGGTGATTCCCGGTTCCGTGGGAGAGCCGTTGCTGTCGGCGATCCGGGGCGCGGGCGCAAGCGCGGGTGGGGGCAGGCTGGGGACGGTGGGGCCCTGAGCCGGCGGCCGGCATCGGGTTTCAGCCCAGCCCTTCCACGTGTTTGGCGCAGCGATTGCGGCGAGACGGGACGCGCGCTCCTCCCCCTTGCGGGGAGGCGTTGGAGGTGGGGGTGGTTCAGAGGGCACTGGGACGCTCGATCCTGCACAACCCCCACCCCTGATCCCTCCCCGCAAGGGGGAGGGGAAAGCGCACAGGATTCAAAGCGTTGGCGTCGAACGGATCCGTGTGAATCCGCCGGATGAAACGTCCGGATCGCGCCCCGATCCCCACACCCTGAAAGGGCTGGGTTTCAGCTCCAAGGCCGACAGGCGGCCCGGAACGTGGCCCCGGCCTGCGGGGCGCCGCGGACGGATCAGGGCGCCCGGCAGCTCATCGCCACCGTGGCCTGCGTGACGCTCAGCGCCCGGCGCCGCGTCTCCAGCGCGGCATCCGGCGCGTCCGAGACGGCCCCGGCCTCCCGCCGCAGGGTCGCGTCGCAGGCGCAGGAGCTGTAGCCGGCGGCGTCGTAGCAGGCGTCGTGGCGCATGCAGGCGGCGTCGAGGGCGTCGACCGGGGGCAGGCCTGCGCCGCGCTGGCCCTTGCCGCAGTAATTGCCGTGGAACAGGTCCTGCCCGGCCGCGACCTTGCCGAGATCGCCCTTGGGCGGCGCCGGCGCCTCCGCCTGCCCGCTCGGGTTGAGGTCGTTGGCCGGACCGCCCGCCTTGGAGCCGGAGGACCGCAGCGTCTTGGGGATGCCGGAGCGCTCGCCGGGCTCGTTGAGGGCCTCGCCCGCCCGCCCGTTCGGATCGGACAGGTCCGGCAGGGGCGGCGGCGGCCCCGGGCGGGGCGCGTCCGCCTCCAGGGTCGTATACGCCTCCCCGGCGACGGCCTGCGCCCGGACATGCTGCGGGACGGCCAGGAGCGACAGCCCGAGGAGGACGAGAAGGGTGGGTCTCACGGCAAGCTCCCGAATGCGGAGCCAGCAATGCGACGCGCGACGGTTCCGTTCCGAAGTTGGTCTGCGCAGTGGGGACGGGCTGGGGGCGTGCTGCGTGGTGGGGCCGAGGCCGGGAACTCGACGGCGCCGTTTCGCCGGGGCCGAACCTTCCGCGCGGGCCGGGGCCCTGGACCATGGCGCGGATTGTTTCCGCGTCGACGACCGGGCGTCAGTCGTGATGGTTTGAGAACGAGACGATGTGGACCGGCCAGACCCCGACCCCGCGCCGCTGCATCGAGACCCCTGCCGCCGGGTTGCCGATAGGACCGTAGGCGACAGGGGGACTGGATCGACAGTACGTTCAACGCGGGTGATTCTCGGTGCCGTGTGGAGAGCCGAAGCTGTTGGCGATCCGGGGCGCGGGCGGAAGCGGGGGGGTAGGTTTGACGGTTGGTGCCTAAACGGACGGTCTGCAAGGTCCGATTCGCGGGGGGCTCGGTTCTGAGTGCGAATTTGGAAAAGCCGATGCCGCCTATCGCACTCACTCGCAATCCTGAGCTATTAAAGAATTTAGTCGTCCATTCGAGCCCGCAGCGCAAATCTTTTAAGCGTCTTTGCTCACGGAGGCGCTCGCCCAGCGTTTGGCCTCCGCAAATTTGCACCGTGGAACGCCGAACTGCTGCTCGACAATGGAGTTGCGGTAAGCTCGTTTGAGTGAGGGACTCTACACTATGCCATATGGATGGTTTCGATTTAGCAGCAAGAGCAGGAGAATAGGCTTAGGCGCAACGTTCTCAACTGCGTCTGGCCGTAGGTGGGCGCACGCCACCGCGCCGCTTGATTCTTGCTTCTACGCGGAAAATATCCGGCATGTTGATCCTCGTCTCACTGCGGTATTCGACCACGCCGATGTTGTTCAGGGCCTGGAGCAACGTCTCCTCAGGGTCGGAGCGAGCTTTTTCTAGCTCCAAAGGCAGCAGCCGAGAAGAGTTTTCAGAAGCTGCCCGTATTTTTGAAACTGTCCCTCTTTCATACCATCGGGTCATAAACACCTGAGGCTCGCAGGGTACTTCTAGGCCTGCTAGAGCATTAAGTACCTCATCGATCCAATCGTAGTCTTCCTTCAACTGACGCACGCGCACTTCGGAAGCATCTTGAACGCCTGCCCGAATACCA
Source organism: Methylobacterium brachiatum (assembly GCF_900113845.1). NCBI lineage: Bacteria > Pseudomonadati > Pseudomonadota > Alphaproteobacteria > Hyphomicrobiales > Methylobacteriaceae > Methylobacterium > Methylobacterium brachiatum. Next base: position 91,366 of record NZ_FOQW01000004.1, read on the forward strand.
TTGTGATCGATCACTGTGTCGGTCGGAAGCGGTCTGAAAACGGCTGCTTTCTGTATCGCAGTTAGAAAACTGCGTGGACTAGTCTCACCAAACGCGTCTGCCAAATGATCGTATATCCAAGTGTAGGTTCTGCCACGTTTTGCGCCTGCGCCCATGTACTCCCCAGCGATGCGATAAAATACTTGCTCCTGAAGCAAGTCGTTATTCTGGATTTGTTCCAAGAAATCATCAATATTAGTTGTTCTATTTAGGGTCAAGAAGGCGTTTCGCGAAAATTGCTGAGATAAAATAAATTTATACAACAGTCCGAACAGCTCGCTTCGATTCCAAAAAAGCTTCACAGCATCGGCACGAATTTTAGAAGCGTCTGCGAACCTAAAAAGGGTGTCATCATTCGCTTGATCGGTGCGGATGAAGATTTTAGCCCTCATTGAGCGATAGCCACGCATGTCAAGCGCAAGTCGTAGCATTCCTTCTGTCAGCCGCGAAATGGTGGCCCAATCCTGTCCTAGCCGATCAAGAGCATCGAACACGAGCAGAAAGCTTTTATTTTGCTGCTGGAAGTGACGGTTTGCCAGACGCAGCGTGCGCTCCATGCGATCGATGTCAGCGGCACACCACTGAATAACTTCGGATAGTGAGGGAGGCAGATCGATCAACATGATGCCGCTTAGGGCCTTGAGCAGCACCGCACGCCAAATGTCCTGCGGATCGTGTCCTGCTTTGAGAAGTTTTTTGAGGACAGCCGGAGAAGGTGATGGCCCTTCGTCCTTCCCAGCATCCTCGTGAAACCCCAAGACGCCCTCGATATCCTGTAAAGCAAGGCGTGGATAATACTGCGCCACCGCATCTCTAGTTTGTTTGTGCGTTAATACTGCCGACCAGAAACTCTTGCCAACTCCTCTGTTGCCAATAACAAGCACCCGTTGAGGGTCCAGGGCAGAAGCATGGAGTTGCGGTGCAAAGATTGCAGCCGGGTCGGGAGGGATAGACGCTTGATGCGCGGACCCCGGTGGCAAGCTTGCAAGGGTGTCGCGTAGAGTTGAAATAGCTTGCCGCGTAGCGCCGGGATTTCTCATCGCTTCAGTCTCAAATTATCACGCAGCGCCGCAATGAAGCTGCCGAACGTCCGATCAAACATATGCGATGCGAACTGATCTCGATATGAAAGCGGATCGAATTCCGCATAGTTGATGTCGTTCAAAATCGGCCATGCATAGTGAGGGGCCGGAGGGTCGTCGTAATCGAAGTTGAAAGCTTCTTCCTCTATCCCATCCTCAATATCGTAAAGGGTGTCGGAAAATACTTCGAATGTCTCTGTTCGAAAATCAGCTTGTCTCTTGGCGTCCGCGGAGGCTTTCGCGTGCACCATTCGGAGCCGGTATCGCCAGTCAGTCTCTCCAGATATGGAGGGTCTAAAGCGTTGCAAATGAGAGAGAAAATAGCGGTAGCCTGCAAAAGTTTGCGGAGTATCTACGCCGAACAGAAGAACGTCGGCGCCCAAGCCGAGGACCGCCGCTGCGGTCGCTTCGTTTAGTCCCGCGCGCGCATCCACAAAAATTGCGTCGTATCGAGTCTGCTGAGAAAGGCGCCGAACCAACTCTCTTGTGCGGTCTAGAAATGTTATCGTTGAACCATCGGCGGCAGTCTTCTCCAGATACGCTCTCGCGATTTTTCCAAGAATATTTTCAGGATATTTGTTTCCAAGCGATCCTACTGCCGGAACGACATGAACAAGGCCGTTCTTTGAAAGTGGGCTGGCCGCGACCATCTGTTCGATGAAGTCGTCATCTAAATCCGCAAGCCCATCCTCCACAAAGAAATCGAGAGTTCCAAATCGCGGAGGATTGTTGAGGAGCATTTCTCCAAGCCCTGGCGCTTCGAGGTCCAAGTCGATCACGAGTACGTTAAACCCCTGATCGGAAAGGGCGGCCGAGGCAACCGCAAGGGCGGTCGAGCGGCCAACGCCGCCCTTGTGACTTGCGAACACCGTTATAGGCGGAACGCCCTCAATGGGATCGCGAGGTGGTTGTAACCAATCCTGACCTACTATGCGCCGCTCTACGAGTCGGACAAATCCTTGGAACTCGTCGTTGTCGATCCATTCGGGAAGGCCCGTATTCGGATCTGCAAGGCTCGGATCAAAAAGATCGTCCGGGCTAGAGATGGCCCCTCCGTTGGGCTCTACATATGGCGCAAGCGACCTTGCACCCTGTTCAAGAACGGTAAGTGTCGCTGCATCGATTGATTCGAGTGCTATGAATGTGAGGCGGCCACTGGCATCACGCAGAAAGCAGTTTCGAGCGAGGGCCTCAGGTCCCATCGCCTCTTGAACTAAGGCCGCAAAACGAGGCAGCGCGTTGTCATATCGCAATTCTCTGCTCACCGGCTCGTCCTCCGAAGGCCCGCTGCGCTAATCGTCCGACTGGCGTCGTCTCGCCATGCGCGCAGTTGCACCTCATTAATATTGCCATCTGCTGAATAACGGTGGCCTACCTCCCACCCAGACATAAAGCCAGGACGTTCTAACAATTTGTGGATGGAATGCTTTCGGCGCCCTTGGATTGTTTTCTTTGCCTTCTCTACGAGTTGCGGGAGATGGACGTGGGGGGCATCCGTTGATGGTCGCAGCGACATTACCGCGTGCTTGATCGCGCATTCGACAGCGAAGCCCAATAGGTGACCTGCTCCGTCGAGCCGGCCGCCGCTTGTTAGCGTCTCGGCGTCTTCAAAATGCCTTAAGGCGGATTGGTCAAAGAATTCGGGCACGCACAGATCTCCACTCTGGCTTTCTCCTCGTGCGCATGGCGAAGGTCAAGGCGGGAGTAGCGGCGGAAGTCACGGGGCTTGGGTGAGGGCGCAAACCCTTGTCCCCGGCCCGTCCCCACCTCAGATGGGTCCGATCCCCCCGCCGCCCCCCGAGCCCGATGGACATCGAAGCCCTGCGCACCTCGACCCTCGCCTTCGTCGAGGCGCACAAGGTCTGGACCCCGCTGATCGCCGGGGGGCTCGCCTTCTGCGAGTCGATCGCGATCCTGTCGCTGTTCGTGCCGGCCACCGTGATACTGGTCGGCATCGGCGCCCTGGTCGGGGGGGCCGACATCCCGCTCTGGCCGGTGATCGGCGCGGCGGCGCTCGGCGCTTCCCTGGGGGATTGGCTCTCCTACGAGGTCGGGCGCTGGGTCGGGCCGGGCGCCCGCACCAAGTGGCCCCTGCGGCGCTATCCCGACCTCGTCGCCAAGGCGGAGACCTTCATCGGCCGCTGGGGCATCGCCGCGGTGGCGCTGGGGCGCTTCTTCGGGCCGGCTCGGGCCCTGGTGCCGCTGCTCGCCGGCACCCTCGGCCTGGCGCGGCTGCCGTTCCAGCTGGCCAATGTCGGCTCGGCCCTGGTCTGGGCCTTCGTGCTGCTCGCCCCCGGGGCCGGGCTGCTCACCTGGCTCGACCGGTGATCCGGACGGCCCGCTGATGCGCCGCTTCCCGCCGGAGCGCATCGTCTGCCTCACCGAGGAGACCGTCGAGACCCTGTACCTCCTGGGTGAGGAGGACCGGATCGTCGGCGTCTCGGGCTACGCGGTGCGCCCGCCCCGGGTCCGCCGGGAGAAGCCCCGGGTCTCGGCCTTCACCAGCGCCGACCTCCCCAAGATCCTGGCGCTGGCGCCGGACCTCGTCCTGGCGTTTTCCGACCTCCAGGCCGGGATCGTCGCCGACCTGGCCCGCGCGGGTGTCGCCGTCCACCTGTTCAACCAGAGGGATGTTGCCGGCTGCCTGGCGATGGTCCGCACCCTGGGGGCCCTGGTCGGGGTCCCGGAGCGGGCCGAGGCGCTGGCGCAATCCTTCGCAGCGACGCTGCAGGCGGCGGCCGAGTCTGCGAAGGGACGGCCCAGCCCGCGCGTGTATTTCGAAGAGTGGGACGCGCCGATGATCTCCGGAATCGGCTGGGTCTCCGAGCTGATCGGCTATGCCGGGGGCCGGGACGTCTTTCCGGAGCTCGGTCGGCAGCCGGCCGCGAAGGACCGGATCGTCACCCCCGAGCAGGTGATCGCCGCCGCCCCCGACGTGATCCTGGCCTCCTGGTGCGGCAAGAAGGTCAATATCGACCGCATCCGCGCCCGCCCCGGCTGGGACGCGATCCCGGCGGTACGCGACGGCCGGATCCACGAGATCAAGGCGCCGCTGATCCTGCAGCCGGGCCCCGCCGCCCTTACCGACGGGCTCGCCGCGATCCAGGTTTTTTTGGGCCTAAGCCCTTGATCTGGAAGGGTTGTCTTTGCCGCGATCCGGGGGCGATGCCGCGCCGCAGGTGACGGGCGCGGCGCGATTCGGCAGGATGTCCCGATTCGACACAGGCGCATCCCGGCCCCGCATGTCCGCTTCCCTCGGCCTCCCCGCCCTCCCGGCGGACGCCTTGATCCTGCCCCCCGACCGGCGGCAATCGCCCACCGCCCTGCGGATCCAGCGCGGCGTGCGCCGCCTGTTCTCCGAGATGGGCTGCGTCACCCTGCCGGAATTCTCCCTGGTCAACGGCCGCCGGGCCGACGTGATCGCCCTGTGCGGCGCCGGACGCCTCACCATCGTGGAGATCAAGTCGAGCGTCGCGGATTTCCGCGCCGACCGAAAGTGGCCCGATTACAGGGACTTCTGCGACCGGTTCTTCTTCGCGATCCCCGAGGACGTGCCCGAATCCCTGATCCCGGAGGAGTGCGGCCTGATCGTCGCCGACGGCTACGGCGCCGGCATCCTGCGCGAGGCCCCCGAGCACCCGCTCAGCGGTCCCCGCCGCAAGGCCGTCACCCTCCGCTTCGCCCACAGCGCCGCCCGCATCCTGCACGCCCTCGCCGACCCGGGCGCGGTGCGGGAAGGGGCGCTGTAGGGGATCCCAAAGGGCAAGCCCTTTGGCTGGGTTCGGGGGCGGAGCCCCCGAGTCTTGCAGGGTTTTGCCCCGCATCCACACGTGAACTCGGGCCTTTCGAGGCCCTGACGTTTTCGTGAAGACTGCGCTATGGGCGGGCGATGACGTCCGTTGCCCTGTTCGAATTGATCCTCGCGCTCCTCGGGGCGGCCCTGTTGCTGTCTCTGGTGGCCGGGCGGCTCGGGTTTCCCCCGGCCGCCGCCCTGGTGCTCGGCGGGATGGCCCTGGCCGTGGCGCCGGGCCTGCCGGCCTTCGATCTCGACCCGGACCTGATCATGGTCCTGTTCCTGCCGCCGCTGCTGCTCGAATCGGCCTACTTCACCGTCTGGCGCGACTTCCGGGCGAGCCTGGGCCCGATCCTGTCGCTGTCGCTGGGGGCCGTGCTGTTCACCACCCTGGTGGTCGGGCTCGTCGCCCACGCGGTGGTGCCGGCCCTGCCCTGGGCGGCCTGCTTCGCGCTCGGCGCCATCGTGTCGCCGCCGGATGCGGTCGCCGCCAAGGCGGTGCTGGCCCGAGTCGCCCTGCCCCGCCGGTTGGTCACGGTCCTGGAGGGCGAGAGCCTCGTCAACGACGCGTCGGGCCTGGTGCTCTACCGCTTCGCCGTCGCGGCGGCGCTGACCGGCAGCTTCAACGCCTGGGCGGCGGCGGGCAGCTTCGCCTGGCTGGCGGTGGCGGGCGTCGCGGTCGGGCTCGCTTGCGGCCTGGCGGTGGACGCGCTGGTGCGGCGCCTGCGCGACGCCAACGCCGTGACGGTGCTGAGCTTCCTGGCCTCCTACGCCGCCTATCTCGCCGCCGAGGAGATCCACGCCTCCGGGGTGCTGGCCGTGGTGGCCTGCGGGCTGATGATGGGCGGGCGCGAGCACGAGGCCTTCGACGCCCATGTCCGGCGCCACGCCGTGGCGGTGTGGGAATTCGTGGTGTTCGTGCTGGAGGCCCTGGTCTTCGTGCTGATCGGCCTGGCCCTGCGCGGGGTGCTCGCCCGGACGGGGGGCGAGCTCGGGCCGCTCGCCACCGGCCTGCCCCTGGCGGTCACGGTCACGGCGGCCTGCGTGGTCGCCCGGCTGCTGTGGGTCTTTCCGGCGGTCTACCTGCGGCGGACCCTGTCGGCGCGGGTGCGCGCCCAGGAGCCCCGTCCGGATCCCCGGGTGCCGCTGATCATCGGCTGGGCCGGCATGCGCGGGGTGGTGACGCTCGCCGCCGCGCTGGCGCTGCCGGTCGATTTCCCGGGCCGCGACCCGATCCTGGTGGCGGCCTTCGCGGTGATCCTGTTCACGGTCCTGATCCAGGGCACGACGCTCGGACCGCTCATCCGGCGGTTGCGCCTCGACCCGCATCAGAGCCTGCCGGAGGGCCATCTCGACGCCGCGATGGCGCGGGTGGTGATGAATCAGGCCGGGCTCGCCGCCCTGGAGCGGCTGGTGTCGCCCGGGTCCGGCGCGCTGCAGCATCCGCGCCTGGTGGAGGATTATCGTCGGCGGGTGCGGGCGTCGTCCCGGGACCGCGACGAGCGCGGGGCGCTGGCCGCCGAGAAGACCGAGCATTTCGCCGCCGCGCTGCTGGCCGTGCGCTCCGGCCGCTCGGCGCTGATCGCCCTGCATCGGGAGAACCGCATCCACAGCTCGGTGCTGCGGGCGCTGGAGGGGGAGATCGATCTCGAGGAACTCTACCTGAAGCGCCTCGCGGGTGAGGCGCCGGCGCACGGCGCGGCTTGACCGGCCCCGCCTGGGGCTGCTCCCCTCAGCGGGTGGTGCAGGCGTCGGACGGGGTGCCGTAGCCGCTGTAGACGACCCGCACCTTGCGCAGGCAGGGCGCCGCCTCCTTGGGGGCCGCCACGGGGGAGACCTCCACCGGATCGACCCGCAGGGTCGCCGTGACGGTCGGCTCCTCCGGGGTCGCCAGCGCGCGGCTGGCGCTCATCACGAACGGGGTGGCGGCCATGGCCGAGACCGCGATGGCGGCCAGGACGGCGAGGTTCTTGCGGCCGAAATCGTGAAGCGTGCGAGCCTGTTGCATGATCGCTGGTCCGTCGTGTTCGGCCCGCGGACGGTGCCGAAATCCCCTGTTTGCGGCGATAACTTGGCCGCGAACTTGACGGTTCCCGCTATGCTCCGAAAACAGTCGGGCTTGCGTGCTTCGGCGCACGCCCGGTGCTGATGTCAGAGGATCTTGCGGTATTGGATGAAGCCCGACCGCTCCGCGATCCGGTCGTAGAGCAGCATCGCGTCGGTATTGGTCTCGTGGGTCAGCCAGTGGACGCGCGAACAACCGGCGGCGTTCGCGGCTGCGTAGACATGCGTGATGAGCCGGCGCCCGATTCCCGCGCCGCGGGCAGCATCCGCCACGAACAGATCCTGGAGGTAGCAGTAATCGCCGATCGTCCAGGCCGAGCGATGGCGGATGTGGTGGACGAGCCCGACCGCCGCCCCGTCCCGCCAGGCCAGGGCGCCGTCGACCGGCTCGGCCGGATCGTTGAGGCGGCCCCAGGTGCTCTCCGTGACCGCCTCGGACAGGTCGACCTTGTAGAAGGCTTGGTAGCCCCGCCACAGCGGCAGCCAGGCCGCCCGGTCCCCGGGGCCGATCGGGCGGATCTCGATTCTGTCCGGACTGGTGGTCACGATCCGCGTCTCCCGCGCTGCATCGGGGGAAGCTGACCATTGTCCGTCCTCCGAGCGCAAGGGGAGCCGGGCATGCCGAAGGGGCCTTCGTCTTGCACCCCCCGCCGCCCGCACCTAAACCGGCCCGCCGACACACAGACCCGCCCCGCATCGCCGAGCCTTCGCCGCCCATGTCCCAAAAGAAATCGTTCCAGGGGCTGATCCTGACGCTGCAGGAGTTCTGGGCGGCGCAGGGCTGCGTGATCCTCCAGCCCTACGACATGGAGGTCGGCGCCGGCACGTTCCATCCGGCGACCACGCTGCGGGCGCTGGGCCCGAAGCCCTGGAAGGCGGCATATGTCCAGCCGTCGCGCCGGCCCAAGGACGGCCGCTACGGCGAGAACCCGAACCGGCTCCAGCACTATTACCAGTTCCAGGTGATCCTGAAGCCGAACCCGCCGAACCTCCAGGAGCTCTACCTCGCCTCCCTGGACGCCATCGGGGTCGACCTGAAGCTCCACGACATCCGCTTCGTCGAGGACGATTGGGAGAGCCCGACGCTCGGCGCCTGGGGCCTCGGCTGGGAATGCTGGTGCGACGGGATGGAGGTCAGCCAGTTCACCTATTTCCAGCAGGTGGCGGGCTTCGAATGCGCCCCGGTGGCCGGCGAGCTGACCTACGGGCTCGAGCGGCTCGCCATGTATGTCCAGGGCGTCGAGAACGTCTACGACCTCGACTTCAACGGCGCCGAGGGGGCCGACCGGATCACCTACGGCGACGTGTTTTTGCAGGCCGAGCAGGAATATTCCCGTCACAATTTCGAGGCCGCCGACACGACGATGCTGTTCCGCCAGTTCACCGACGCGGAGGCCGCCTGCCGATCCTATCTCGAGGCCGGGGCGCCCGCCGCCGAGACCGAGCGCCACCGCATGGCGCAGCCGGCCTACGACCAGTGCATCAAGGCGAGCCACGTCTTCAACCTGCTCGACGCCCGCGGGGTGATCTCGGTCACCGAGCGCCAGAGCTACATCCTGCGGGTGCGCGAACTCGCCAAGGCCTGCGGCGCGGCGTGGCTCAAGACGGCGGCCGGCGGAGCCCCTTGAGCCCTCGCGCGTTGCAACCCCCGCCAACCGGCGCGCTTCGGCGCGTCCGCAGACGCGGGAATCCTATGATGAAACAGACCCTCCTCGCCCTCGGCGTCCTCGCGTTCGGCCTCGGCCCGGCGCTCGCGGCCGATCCCGGCCCGGAGGCGGTGGTCAAGAAGCTCTACGCCGAGCCGCACCCGAATCACTCGGCCGTCTACACCAAGCGCCTCCAGGGCCTGTTCGACGCCGACGCCAAGCAGGCCAACGGCGCCACCGGTAGCCTCGATTTCGACTATCGCCTCAACGGCGAGCCCGTGAAGCCCGATACCGTGAAGGCCCTCACCTTCAAGGAGGCCACGGAGGGCAAGGACCAGGCGAAGGTCACGGTGGAGCGCAAGGGCGGGGACGGCTCGAAATCCATCGTCTACGACCTCGTGCGCGAGGACGGGGCCTGGCGGGTGTCCGACGCCCACGCGATCGGCGACCGCAAGTGGCAGCTCACGACCATCCTGAAGGGCGAGGCGCACTGAACGCGCCGTTTCGGCGCCGAGCCTACCGAGGATCGACACGAGTCCGATCCGCCGACCCTCGACAGGCCTGCGGCGCGGCGATATGGCCGCGCCATGCCCGACCTCCTGCTCGAACTCCGCTCGGAAGAGATCCCCGCCCGCATGCAGCGGCGCGCGGCGGAGGATCTCAAGAAGCTCGTCACCGACGCCCTGGTCGAGCGCGGCTTCCTGTACGAGGGCGCCAAGGCGTTCTCGACGCCGCGCCGCCTGGCCCTGCACATCGCCGGCCTGCCCGCCCGGGGCGAGGCCGTCCGCGAGGAGCGCCGCGGCCCGCGGGTCGGCGCCCCCGAGGCCGCAATCCAGGGCTTTCTGAAGAGCGCCGGCCTGGCGAGCCTCGACGAGGCGCAGAAAATCACCGATCCGAAGAAGGGCGAGTTCTACCTCGCGGTGATCGAGCGGGCCGGCCGCGAGACCCTGGACGTGCTCGCCGAGCTCCTGCCCGAGATCATCCGGAATTTCCCCTGGCCGAAGGCGATGCGCTGGGGCGCGGCCTCGGCCCAGCCCGGCGCCCTGCGCTGGGTGCGCCCGCTGCAATCGATCGTCGCGACCTTCGGGCCGGAGACCGAGACCCCCGAGGTCGTGCCGTTCGCACTCGGCGGCATCGCGGCCGGGACCGTCACCTACGGCCACCGCTTCCTGGCGCCGGGGCCGATCGAGGTGCGCCGGTTCGACGATTACATCCAGGCCCTGGAGCGGGCGAAGGTCATCCTCGACGCCGACCGGCGCAAGGACGTGATCCTGCACGACGCCCGCGACCTCGCCTTCGCGCGCGGCCTCGACCTCGTGGAGGACGAAGGCCTGCTGGAGGAGGTGGCCGGCCTGGTGGAATGGCCGGTGGTGCTCATGGGCTCCTTCGACGCGGCCTTCCTCGACATCCCGGCCGAGGCGATCCGGGCGACCATCCGGGCGAACCAGAAGTGCTTCGTCCTGCGCAAATCCGGCTCGGAGGATCTGGCCCCCGCCTTCATCCTGGTCTCGAATCTTGTGGCTTCCGACGGCGGCCAGGCGATCACCGCCGGCAACGAGCGGGTGGTGCGAGCGCGCCTGTCGGACGCGAAATTCTTCTGGGAGACCGACAAGGCCACGAAGCTCGAGGACAGGCTGCCCAAACTCGGCTCCATCGTCTTCCACGAGAAACTCGGCACCCAGGGCGAGCGGATCGCCCGCATCGCGGCCCTGGCGAAGGAGCTGGCGCCGCTGGTCGGGGCCGATCCGGCTCTGGCCGAGCGCGCCGCCCGCCTCGCCAAGGCCGATCTCGTCACCGAGATGGTCGGCGAGTTCCCGGAGCTCCAGGGCCTGATGGGCCGCAAATACGCGGCGCTCCAGGGCGAGCACCCAAGCGTCTGCGCCGCCATCGAGGAGCATTACAAGCCGGTCGGCCCCTCCGACCGGGTGCCGAGCGATCCCGTCTCGATCGCGGTGGCGCTGGCCGACAAGCTCGACACGCTCGCCGGCTTCTGGTCCATCGACGAGAAGCCGACGGGGAGCAAGGATCCCTTTGCCCTGCGCCGCGCCGCCCTCGGCGTGATCCGGCTGATCCTGGAGAATGGGCTTCGGCTGCCGCTTGCCGGCTCCGTATTGCCCGATGCCTTCGACGCGCAATCCGCTGGCCGGATGGTCGCGATTGTCGATCTTTCGGGTGGGATCGAACGCATCGAAGCCGAGCTTTCGGCTCTGCCCCCCGATACGAATTTGCTCGCGAATCCGCAGATCGCCGACTTGCTCGGCTTCTTCGCCGACCGTCTCAAGGTCTATCTCCGCGACCAGGGCGCCCGCCACGACCTGATCGACGCCGTCTTCGCCCTGCCCGGCCAGGACGACCTGCTGATGGTGGTCCGGCGGGTCGAGGCGCTGGGCCAATTCCTCGACACCGAGGACGGCAAGAACCTGCTGGCCGGGGTCAAGCGCGCCTCGAACATCCTGCGGATCGAGGAGAAGAAGGACGGCCGCGCCTACGATGCCGCGCCCGATTCCGCCCTGGCGGCCTCCGGTGAGCCGGCCGAGCGGGCCCTCGCCGAGGCCCTGGCGGGCGCCGCCGCGACGGCGTCCCACGCCATCGCGAGCGAGGACTTTGCCGGGGCGATGCGGGCGCTCTCGACGCTGCGCGCGCCGGTCGACGCCTTCTTCCAGGACGTGACCGTCAACGCCCCCGACCCGAAGCTGCGCGAGAACCGCCTGCTCCTCCTCAACGCGCTGCGCGCCGCGACCCGCGCGGTGGCGGATTTCTCGAAGATCGAGGGATAGCGCGGGCCATCCGCGATCCCACCCGCGCCCTCATCCTGACAGGCTGTGAATCTTTCGATCGACAGACGGAATTGCGTCCCAGGGAAGCGTGGGTCCCCTCTCCCGTGCGGGAGAGGGACAGGGTGAGGGGTGCGACCTCTCCGGACAAACCTGGTCCCTCACCCCAGCCCTCTCCCGCACGGGAGAGGGGGCCTGTCGCGCTCCGTCCTCGAAGAATGGAGAAACTGATAGCGTCTCACCTGACCGGCGATCGAAGATCGTTGGGCCTCGAAGGAGGGCTCCAGGGATCGCGCGGCCGGCTGGAGGGCTCCTTCGAGGCTGCTGCGCAGCACCTCAGGATGAGGGGGATTGGTTGGAGGCCGCGCGGCCTTCACGCGATCGCCAAGCGCTTCTCCCGTCATTGCGAGCGCAGCGAAGCAACCCAGTGTGGCGCGACGCTCGGCGATGGTGCGCTGCCCTGGGTCACTGCGCTAAGCGCGTGATGACGGTGAGATCGAACCCTTCAACCGGAGGTCCCCTCACCCGTGATCATGCCCGGCATGATCCTCCACCTCCGGCAGGGTCAGCCCGAAATGGCTGACGAGATCCGCCACCTGCCCGGGGCTCAGCTGCCGCGGGTTGAGGTTGCGAAGGAGCAGATAGAGCTTGGCGGTCTCCTCCAGCTCCTCGGTGGCGAAGACCGCGCCCTCCAGGCTGTCGCCGGCCACCACCGGGCCGTGATTGGCGAGCAGCACCGAGCTGTACCGGCCCGCGAGCCCCCGGATCGCGTCCGCCACCGCGGGATCGCCCGGGCGGTAATAGGGCACCAGCGCGGTGCCGCCGGTGCGCATCAGGTAATAGGGCGTCAGGGGCGGCAGCACCTGGCGCGGGTCGATCTCCGGCAGCATCGAGACCGCAACCGCGTGGGTCGAGTGCAGGTGCACGATCGCCTTGGCCTCGCCCCGGCTCTCGTAGAGCGCCGCGTGCAGCGGGATTTCTTTCGTCGGCTTATCGCCCGAGACCAGCCGGCCGTCCGCGTCCAGCCGCGAGATCCGGGCCGGGTCGAGGAAGCCCAGCGACGCGTTGGTCGGCGTCACCAGCCAGCCGCCGTCGGGCAGGCGCAGCGAGATGTTGCCCGACGAGCCCGGGGTCAGGCCGCGCTCGAACAGCGAGCGGCCGTAGCGGCAGATGTCCTCGCGCAGCCGGCTCTCGTCGCTCATGCGGTCGCTCCCTCGATCAGCTCGAATCCGAGATCGATTCTTTTTGGACCTTCACCGATCAGGCATGAGGCCGCCTGCCGGCCGATCTCCAGGCGCGGGGTGCGCACCGTCGACAGGGGCTGGGGCATCGCCGCCGCGAAGTCGAGCCCGTTGAAGCCGAACAGGGCGATCCGCCCCGGCACGGCCAGGCCCGCCGCCAGGCAGGCGAAGTAGCCGCCGAGCGCCATGTCGTCGTTGGAGAAATACACCGCGTCGAGGTCCGGATGGCGCGCCAGCAGCGCCTCCAGGCCCGCCCGCCCGGAGCCCGGCGAGGACGGCCCGGGCCGGATCTCCTGGGCCTGGAGCGCCAGGCCGGCTTCGCCCAGGGCGGCCTCGAACCCGGCGAGCCGCTTGCCCGCCCGCAGGTCCACCCGCAGGTCGTGGCCGAGATAGGCGATGCGCCGATATCCCCGGGTCGCGAGGTGCCGGGCGCTCGCCGCCCCCACCGCCCGGTTGGAGAAGCCGACCACGGCGTCGATCCCCGCCCCGTCCGTGTCGATCATCTCGACCACGCGCACGCCCCCGGCCCGCGCCAGGGCCACCGTTCCGGGATTGTGCTCCAGCCCGGTGAGCAGCAGCGCGGCCGGGCGCCAGGACAGGAGCGCGGCGGCCAGCGCCTCCTCCCGGTCCGGGTCGTAGTCGCTCACCCCGATCACGCAGCGGATGCCCGCGGCGTCCAGCGCGCCGGTCAGCCCGCGCAGCAGGTCGGGGAAGACCACGTTGGCGAGCGACGGCACGATCACCCCGGCGAGCTGGGCGCTCGCCCCCGGTCCCGCGAGGCTGCCGGCCAGCCGGTTCGGCACGTAGCCGAGCCGGGCCACGGCCTCCGCCACCCGCTCCCGGGCGCGCTTCGAAGAGGAGCCGTGGTTGCGCAGGACCCGCGAGACCGTGCTCTCGCCGACCCCCGCCTCGCGGGCGACGTCGGTGAGCGTCACGAGCCGCCCCGGCGGCTGGATTCCGTCCATCTCCCGGCTTCTCCCGGCCGTTCGTGATGATGCCTGCGCTTCCGGACGGAGCGCAGGTCCCCTCTCCCGTGCGGGAGAGGGACAGGGTGAGGGATGCGACCTCTCCGGAAAGACCTGTACCCTCACCCCGACCCTCTCCCGCACGGGAGAGGGGGTACGTCGCGCACCCGGCGCTTCATTCTCTCCGACATAGCCGCCTGCATTATTCCGCACAACCGGATTGGCAGCGCTGCCAAAAGCCGCTACAGCCCGCGCCAGCGCCGCCGGAACGAGCGGTGAAGACCATTCCCGGACCGCCTTGCGACGCGGCCCGGACCAGGGAGAACGCCGATGCCGGTTCAAGCCGCCCCGCTGCGGGGCGCTGCCCTCGCGGAGGAGAAATCCTTCGTCGACCGGACCTACGCGAAGGTGTTCTGGCGCCTCGTGCCGTTCCTGATGCTCTGCTACGTGGTGGCGTATCTCGACCGGGTGAATGTCGGCTTCGCCAAGCTCCAGATGTCCCAGGAGCTGAAATTCTCCGAGACGGTCTACGGCCTCGGCGCCGGCATTTTCTTTCTGGGCTACTTCCTGTTCGAGGTGCCGTCGAACGTGATCCTGCACCGGGTCGGCGCCCGGGTCTGGATCGCCCGGATCATGATCACCTGGGGGGTGATCTCCGGCGCCTTCCTGTTCGTGAACTCGGAATGGACCTTCTACGGGATGCGCTTCCTGCTGGGTCTCGCCGAGGCGGGCTTCTACCCGGGCGTGATCCTGTACACGACCCAATGGTTCCCGGCCCATCGGCGGGCCAAGGTCATCGCGGTGTTCATGGCCGCGATCCCGATCTCCGGCATCTTCGGCAACCCGCTCTCCGGCTGGATCATGGACGCGTTCAACGGCGCCCAGGGCCTGTCCGGCTGGCAATGGATGTTCCTGATCGAGGCCGTGCCGGCGGTGCTGATCGGCGTCGCGGTGTTCCTCTACCTCGACAACCGTCCCTCCGAGGCCAAGTGGCTGACCGACGCGGAGAAGCAGGTCCTCGAGCGCGACATCGCCGCCGACAACCACGGCAAGGAATCCAGCCCCCACTCGATCGCCACCGTGTTCCGCAACGGCCGCGTGTGGTTCATGAGCCTGATCTACTTCGCCTTCGTCACCGGCCAGTACGGCCTGACCTTCTGGCTGCCGACGATCGTCAAGGCGTCCGGCGTGCAGGGCAACCTCAATATCGGCCTGATCAGCGCGATCCCGTTCCTGTGCGCGGCCATCGTGATGGTCCTGCTGGGCTTGAGCGCCGACCGGATGCGCGAGCGCCGCTGGCACCTGATCGTTCCGGCGCTCGTCGGCGCCGTCGGCTTCGTGGTCTCGGCGACGGCTGGCTCGACCACGATCGCCGTGGCGGCGCTGTCCGTGGCGGCGGCCGGCGTGCTGACCTGGTCGCCCCTGTTCTGGTCCCTGCCCACCGCCTTCCTGAGCGGCGCGGGGGCTGCGGCCGGCATCGCGCTGATCAACTCGGTGGGGAACCTCGCGGGCTTCGTCAGCCCCTACGTGATCGGGGCCCTGCGCGACGCCACCGGCAGCACCGCGGCCGGCATGTACGCGCTGGCGGTGATGCTGGTGGTCGGCTCGGTCTGCGTGTTCGTCACCCCGGCCAAGATGGTCAACCGCTGAGGCTCTGATCCTCATTTGCGACGCGCTCCCTCTCCCGCACGGGAGAGGGGACCCGCGCCTTTCTCGGAGGCCCCGAGCCGGCGGCCTCAATCTCAAGAGCAGGAGCCAACCCGATGGCCACCACCCCGCAGACAGGCCGCGCCGCGGTGATCGGCCTCGGCTCCATGGGCTCCGGCATGGCGGGCTCGCTCCTGCGGGCCGGCTTCTCCGTCGCCGCCTGCGACGTGAACCCGGAGGCCGTCGCCCGCTTCCAGAAGGCGGGCGGGATTGCAGCCGCCCATCCCGCGGAGGCCGCCGGCGGCGCCGACGTGGTGGTGAGCGTGGTGGTCAACGCCGCCCAGACCGAGGCGGTGCTGTTCGGCGAGAACGGCGCCGCCGCGGCGATGCCGGAGGGCGCCGTCTTCGTCTCCTCGGCGACCATGGATCCGGCCGTTGCCCGGGCGCTGGCGGCGCGGCTGGAGGCCACCGGTCGGCACTATCTCGACGCCCCGATGAGCGGCGGCGCCGCACGGGCCGCGGATGGCGGCCTGACCTTCCTGGCCTCGGGCTCGCCCGCCGCCTTCGCCAAGGCGCGCCCCGCCCTCGATGCCATGGCCGGCACGCTCTACGAGCTCGGCGACGCGGCGGGCCAGGGCGCCGCCTTCAAGATGATCAACCAGCTGCTCGCCGGGGTCCACATCGCCGCCGCCTGCGAGGCCATGAGCTTCGCCGCCAAGCAAGGCCTCGACCTGGCCCGCGTCTACGAGGTGATCACCAAGTCGGCGGGCAATTCCTGGATGTTCGAGAACCGGGTGCCCCATATCCTCGACGCGGATTACGCCCCGAAGAGCGCGGTCGACATCTTCGTCAAGGATCTCGGCATCGTGCAGGACATGGCCCGGGCGGAGAAATACCCGGTGCCGGTGGCCGCGGCGGCGCTCCAGATGTTTTTGATGGCGTCCGGCGCCGGCATGGGCCGGGACGACGATTCCTCCGTGGCGCGGCTCTACGCGCAGGTCTCGGGCGCCAAGCTGCCCGGTCAGGCTTAGGGAGTCCGAAAAACATGCCGCGCTTTGCCGCCAATCTCAGCCTGATGTTCAACGAGGTGCCGTTCCTCGACCGCTTCGAGGCGGCGGCCCGGGCCGGGTTCGACGCCGTCGAGTTCCTGTTCCCCTACGAGCACCCGCCCGAGGCCATCGCCGAGCGGCTTCGGGCGAACGGCCTCACCCAGGCCCTGTTCAACCTGCCGCCGGGGGATTTCGCCAAGGGCGAGCGCGGCTTGGCGGCGTTGCCTGAACGGTTGGATGAGCTGAAGGCGGGGGTCGATACGGCGCTGCGCTACGCCGAGGCGACCGGCGTCGCTCGGCTGCACCTGATGGCGGGCCTCGCCCCGCACGATGACGCCAAAGCCGCCGAGGCCTATCGCCGGGCGGTGGCCTGGACGGCGGAGCGCCTGGGCGCGGCCGGCCTCGACCTCGTGCTCGAGCCGATCAACACCCGCAACATGCCGGGCTACTTCCTCAACGATTTCGGCCGGGCCGCGGACCTGATCCGCGCATTGGCGCTGCCGAACCTGAAGCTCCAGTTCGACCTCTACCATTGCCAGATCCTGCACGGCGACGTGACCATGCGGCTGCGCGCGCTGATGCCGATCATCGGCCATGTCCAGACCGCGAGCGTGCCCGAGCGGCACGAGCCCGGCACCGGCGAGATGAACGACGCGTTCCTGTTCGACGAGCTGGACCGGCTCGGCTACGCCGGCTTCGTCGGCTGCGAGTACATCCCGGCCGCCGACACCGTAGCTGGCCTCGGCTGGCTCGCCGCCTATCAAGGGAGAGCCCGATGAGCCTCGCGCTGGGATGCGTCGCCGACGATTACACGGGCGCTTCGGACCTCGCCAACACCCTGACCAAGGCGGGCCTGCGCACGATCCAGACCATCGGCGTGCCGGAGGATGACCGCGCCCTGCCGGAGGCCGACGCGGTGGTGGTGGCACTCAAGAGCCGGTCGATCCCGGCCGACGAGGCCGTGGCGCGGTCCCGCGAGGCCGAACGCTGGCTGCGGGCCCGGGGCGCGGCCCACGTGATGTTCAAGGTCTGCTCGACCTTCGACTCCACGGACGCCGGCAATATCGGCCCGGTGATGGATGCTCTGCGGGAGGCGGCCGGCGAGCGCATCGCGCTGGTCACCCCCGCCTTCCCGGAGACGGGCCGCAGCGTCTACCAGGGCAACCTGTTCGTGGGCTCGGTGCCGCTGAACGAGAGCCCGCTGAAGGACCACCCGCTCAACCCGATGCGCGACGCCAACCTCGTGCGCGTGCTGGCGCGCCAGAGCGCGGGCGCGGTCGGGCTCATCGACACCGCCACGGTGGCACGGGGCGCCGAGGCGGTGGCGGCGCGGCTCGACGCCCTGGCGGAAGAGGGCAAGCGGGCGGCGATCGCGGACGCGATCTTCGACAGCGACCTCGAAGTGCTCGGCCGGGCGATCATCGCGAAGAAATTCTCGGTGGGCGCCTCGGGGCTCGGGCTCGGCCTCGCCCGGGCCCTCGCCGCCGACGGGCGCGGCACCCGGGATGCGGCCGGCGCCGCCATGGGCGAGCCGGTCGGCGGGGCCGCGGCCTGTCTCGCCGGCAGCTGCTCGCAGGCGACGCTTCAGCAGGTCGCCGCCGCAGAGGCGCAGATGCCGGTGCTGCGCCTCGACACCGCGGCCCTGCTCGCCGGGGCCGACGCGGTGGGGGAGGCGCTGGCCTTCGCCGAGGCGCGTCTGGCCGCCGGCCCGGTGCTGATCGCCTCCTCGGCGACGCCCGAGGCGGTGCGCGCTCTTCAGGCCGAGCACGGGGTCGACACGGTCGGCCACGCCATCGAGGCTGCGCTGGCGGCCATCGCCGAAGGGCTCGTCGCCCGCGGCGTGCGCCGGCTCGTGGTGGCCGGGGGCGAGACCTCGGGCGCCGTGGTCGACCGGCTCGGGCTCCGGGCGTTCCTGCTCGGCCCCGAGATCGCCGCGGGCGTGCCGATCCTGCGCACCGCCGGCCGGCCCGAGCCGATGCTGCTCGCCCTGAAATCCGGCAATTTCGGCGGCCCGGACTTCTTCGGGCGCGCCCTGGACATGATGGCCTGACGCGGCAAACACTCGGACGAAGAGGTCTCCCATGCACGCTCTGATTCTCGGCGCCGCCGGCATGATCGGCCGCCGCCTCGTCGATGCCCTGGTCGCGGACGGCACGGTCGGCGGTCAGCCGCTCACCGCCCTCACCCTGCTCGACGTGGTGCCGCCCACGGCACCGGCACGCTTCTCCGGCCCGGTGAAGGCCGAGGCCGCGGATCTCACCGCCCCCGGCGCCGCGGAGGCCGCCATCGCCGAGCGGCCGGGGGTGATCTTCCACTTGGCCGCCGTGGTCTCGGGCGAGGCCGAGGCGAATCTGGAGCTCGGCTACCGGGTCAATCTCGACGGCACGCGGCTGCTGCTCGACGCGATCCGCCGGGCCAATGCCGCGGACGGCTACCGGCCGAAGCTGGTCTTCACCTCGTCGCTGGCGGTGTTCGGGCCGCCCTTCCCGAAGGTGATCCCGGACGATTTCATCCTGCGCCCGGCCTCCTCGTACGGCGTCCAGAAGGCGATGGGCGAGCTGATGCTCGCCGATTACGCGCGCCGCGGCTTCCTGGACGGGATCGGCCTGCGCCTGCCGACCATCTGCGTGCGCCCGGGCAAGCCCAACAAGGCGGCCTCGGGCTTCTTCTCCGGGATCATCCGCGAGCCGCTGGCCGGCCAGCCCGCGATCCTGCCGGTTCCCGACACGGTGCGCCACTGGTTCGCGAGCCCCGCCGCCGCGGTGGGGTTCCTGGTCCACGCCGCCGGGCTCGACCTCGCGGCGATCGGCCCGCGGATCAGCCTGACCATGCCGGGTGTCTCGGCCACCGTGGCCGAGGAGATCGAGGCCCTGCGGCGCGTGGCCGGCGAAAAAGCCGTGGCGCTGATCCGGCGCGAGCCGGACGCGACCATCGCCCGGATCGTCTCCTCCTGGCCGGAGGCGTTCGAGCCGGAGGCGGCTCTGGCGCTCGGCTTCCGGGCGGACGCCTCCTTCGACGCGATCGTGGCCCAGCACGTGGCGGAGTTCCACGGCGGCTGATGCCCCATCAAGGCCGTCGGGTCGTGTCTCGGTTCCGAGGCCCGAAGGCGTCAAACCAGGGCGGAGCGGATATCCGTCTGCGGAAAATCGTCGCCGACGAACAGCAGCGGCACGCCGTGGGCCTGCGCGCAGGCATAGGCGAAGCAGTCGCCGAGGTTCAGACGGGCGGGATGGCGGCCCTTGCCGAAGCGGGCATGGGCCGCGGTGGCGAGCTGCGCCTCGGTGCCGGTGATCGGGACCAATACGAGGCCTGTCGCTTCCAGGAAGCTGCTCACGACGGCCTCGGCAACCTTCGGCTCGATCCTCTGAATGCGGGCGACGGCGAGGACCGCCTCGTAGACGGCCACACCGCTCGTCAACCGCACGGCTGAGTCGCGCAGGCGATCGAGCAGGGTTTTGTGGCCCGGCTCCCGGACCAGGATCGCTACGATGGCCGAGGCATCGACGAACATCACTCGTCGTTCAGGCTGTCGTAGAACGCCTTGTCCGCCTTCAGGCCGGTCTTCGGATAGGAGGCAAGCTCGTCCTGAAGCTGCCTGATCCGTTCCATGAACGCATCGCTGTCGCGGTTCTGACGCTCCAGCTCGTTCGTGAGCGCGATCCGCACCGCTTCGGTCTTGCTCACGCCGGCCCGCGAGGCCAGTTTCTCCGCGAGCTGGTTCACCTCTTCGCTGCGGATGTTGAGCGGCATGACCGTCCCCGTGTAGAGATCCGAAAGGCTAGTGTCTC
The DNA here is from genome assembly GCF_900113845.1 of Methylobacterium brachiatum. NCBI lineage: Bacteria > Pseudomonadati > Pseudomonadota > Alphaproteobacteria > Hyphomicrobiales > Methylobacteriaceae > Methylobacterium > Methylobacterium brachiatum. The sequence continues at coordinate 111,454 of NZ_FOQW01000004.1, forward strand.
GACACGGGCGCCGCAAGCCGCGCGCCGCCACCCCGAACAAGGATCCCGATGACCCGCCTCGACGAGGCCCGCGCCGCGCTGAAGAAGACCTTCGGGTACGAGGATTTCCGCCCCGGGCAGGACGAGGTGATCGGCGCGGTTCTGGACGGCGACGACGTCTTCGCCGTGATGCCCACGGGCTCGGGCAAGTCGATGACCTACCAGCTCCCGGCCCTGGTCGATCCCGGGCTGACCGTGGTGGTCTCGCCCCTGATCGCGCTGATGCACGACCAGGTGCAGCAGATGCGCAGCGTCGGCGTCGAGGCCGCCACCCTCAACTCGACCGTGGCGGAGGCCGAGTCGCGCGAGACCTGGCGCAGCCTGCGGTCCGGGGAGCTGCGGCTGCTGTTCGTCTCCCCCGAGCGCCTCCTGATGGAGGGCTGCATCGAGGCCCTGCGCGGGGTCGGGGTCCGGCGGCTGGCCGTGGACGAGGCCCATTGCGTCTCGCAATGGGGGCACGATTTCCGCCCGGAATACCGCGAGATCGCCCGGGCCCGCCAGGCGCTGGGCAACGTCCAGACCCTGGCGCTGACCGCCACCGCGGATGCCGCCACCCGGGCCGAGATCGCCGAGCGGCTGTTCCCGCAGGGGCGCGGCCCGAAGATCTTCGTCCATTCCTTCGACCGGCCGAACATCCGGCTGACCTTCCAGCCCAAGGACAACCCGGCCCGGCAGATCGAGCGGTTCCTGAAGCACCGGCGGGCGGAGAGCGGGATCATCTACTGCTCCTCGCGCAAGCGCGTCGAGCAACTGGCCGAGACCCTCAAGAAGGACGGGTTCGACGCCCTGCCCTACCATGCCGGGCTCGACCAGGGCACGCGGATGCGCAACCAGGACCGGTTCCTCCAGGAGGACGGCGTGGTGATGACCGCGACGATCGCCTTCGGCATGGGCATCAACAAGCCCGACGTGCGCTTCGTCTGCCACGCCGACATGCCCAACAACGTCGAGGGCTACTACCAGGAGATCGGCCGCGCCGGCCGCGACGGGCTGCCGGCCGACACGCTGACCCTCTACGGCCTCGACGACATGGCGCTGCGCCGCCGCCAGATCGACGAGAAGGAGATCTCCGACGAGCGCCGCCGGGTCGAGCGGCGCAAGCTCGAGGCGATGATCTCCCTGTGCGAGGGCGCCACCTGCCGGCGCCAATCGCTGCTCGGCTATTTCGGCGAGGCGAGCGAGCCCTGCGGCCGCTGCGACCTGTGCCGCGGCGGCGTCACCCTGGTGGACGGGACCGTGGCGGCGCAGAAGATCCTGTCGGCGATCGTGCGCACCGGCCAGCGCTTCGGCGCGGCCTATATCTGCGACGTGGTCCACGGCAAGGAGAGCGAGCAGGTCCGCCGCAACGGCCATACCAGCCTCAAGACCTTCGGGGTCGGCGCCGACAAGCCGGTGGCCGCCTGGCGGGCGATCCTGCGCCAGCTCTTCGCCGCCGGGGCGATCGCCGAGAACGCCGACGGCTATGGCGGCCTGTCCATGACCGAGAAGGGCGAGGCGATCCTGTTCGGGCGCGAGCCGGTCAAGCTGCGCCCCGACCCGGAGCCGAAGGTCGAATCCCGCGACCGCCGCCGGGCCGCGCCGCGCGAGGAGGGCGAGATCGCGCTCTCCGAGACGGACGAGGCGCTGTTCCAGCATCTGCGGGGCCTGCGCGCCACCCTGGCCCGGGCCGAGGGCATCGCCGCCTTCATGGTGTTCCCGGACCGGACCCTGATCGAGATGGCCCGGCAGAAGCCCGTCGATCTCTGGGCCCTGCGCACGGTCCACGGGGTCGGCGAGCGCAAACGCGAGGCCTATGGCGAGCGCTTCGTGGCGGCGATCGGCGAGTTCCTGGCCCATCCACCGGCGGCGTGAGCGCCGGTCCGGCGCAAGCCCCACGCAGTTTCACCCTCGGCGCGCCCGGCCGCGTCGTGTAGAGCGCTCGCCGCCCACTCGTACCGATCGGACCCGTCATTTCGATTCCCGCCCCCGTCGCCGACACACCGGCCCAGAACGACCCAGGCGAGCCGGCCGGCACGGCATCGCGGACGCTGACCTCCCGCATCGTGTTCTACCTGCCGGGCTTCGACCCGCGCGATCCGGAGACCTACTGGGGCCTGTTCCGCCGCGAGGCCCGGTTCACCGCCGCGCGCCGGGGCGCCGCGATCACGGTCGGCGATCCGGTCCGCTCGGCGGACGGGATCGAGCTCGCCTGGACGGCGGAGTCGCGCGGGGTCTCGACCCGCTACGTCCTGCTGCGCTGGGAGGACATCGTCCGCGCCCGGTTCCCGCAATCCGACTGGACGCGGCTCCGGGGCGTGCCGGCCCTGCTCTGGCGGCTGTGGCGGTCCGGCTACATGGCGAACCTGCGCCGGGAGGGCTGGCGGTTCTCCACGGTGATCTTCTGCGTCCACTACATCTACATCGCGCTGGCGCTTCTCAGCCTCGCGGCGGCGGCGGGGCTCACCAGCCTGGCGCCGGCGGCGCTCCAGCCCTGGGCCCTGGTGGCGGTGCCGCCGCTCGCCTACGCGATCCTGGCCGGGCTGATCCGGGCGACCCGCGGCAAGCCGCTCTACGTGCCCCACCTCGTGGACGACACCGCCTTCACGCATGCCTACGCGGCGGGCGAGGCGCCCGAGATGGATCCCCGGCTCGATGCCTTCGCGGCACGCATCCACGCCGCCGAGGGCGAAGCCGACGAGGTGGTGGTGGTCGGCCATTCCTCGTCGAGCTTCCTGGGCATCGAGGTGCTGGACCGGGTGCTCGCCCGCGACCCGGGCTTCGGCAGCCGCGGCACGCCGGTCTCGTTCGTGAGCATCGGCAGCGTCATCCCCTGGCTCGGCCTCGACCCGGCCGCCCGGACATTCCGCGACAGCCTCATGCGCTTCGGGCGGGCCGCGCAGATCGGATGGCTCGACGTGCGCGCCACCTGGGATTGGCTGTCGATCCACAAGAACAACCCGATCGCCGCCTGCGGCCTCACCCCACCCGATCCCGCCCGACCGGCCGTGCGCTGGGTAGCGATCCACGAGCTGATCACCGGCGCCGATGTCGGCCGGCGCCAGTGGAACCTGTTCCAGATGCATTTCCAGCTGCTCATGGCGAGCCAGCGCGACAGCGGTTTCGACTATCTCGACGTGGTCACAGGGCCGGAGCCGGTGCACCTCCTGGTCGCCCGCTGCCAGGAGGATGGGCCGCCGGAGGGGCCGGGTGGCGAGACCGGGATTTAGCGCTGCGGCCTCGCCGTGCGCATCCGTCCGGGCCGCCTCCACGCCCCCTGCCCCGCGTCGGCGGATGTTGCCAGCGCGGGCGCTTCCGCTTTAGAGCCGGGGCAGCTTGAGATCTCAGCCCGGTTCGGGTTCGCCGCGGTATGCGTCTCTCAAGACGGACCGCTCTCTGCCGAGACCTTCGCATGTTCCGCAACGACGTTCCGATCACCCCCGAGCTCGTGGCCCAGCACGGCCTCACGCCGGAGGAGTACGAGCGGTTCCGCGGCCTGATCGGGCGCGATCCGACGCTGACCGAGCTCGGCATCGTCTCGGCGATGTGGAACGAGCACTGCTCGTACAAGTCGTCGCGCAAGCACCTGCGCGGGCTGCCGACCTCGGCGCCCTGGGTGATCCAGGGGCCGGGCGAGAATGCCGGCGTGATCGATATCGGCGACGGCCTGGCCTGCGTCTTCAAGATGGAGAGCCACAACCACCCGAGCTACATCGAGCCCTACCAGGGCGCGGCGACCGGCGTCGGCGGCATCCTGCGGGACGTGTTCACCATGGGCGCCCGGCCGATCGCGGCGCTCAACGCCCTGCGCTTCGGCTCCCCCGACCACCCGCGCACCCGCGGCCTGGTCTCGGGCGTGGTGGCCGGCGTCGGCGGCTACGGCAATTCCTTCGGCGTGCCCACCGTCGGCGGCCTGACCGGCTTCCACCGGCGCTACGACGGCAACATCCTGGTCAACGCCATGGCGGTGGGGCTTGCCCGCACCGACGCGATCTTCTACGCGGCCGCCACCGGGGTCGGGAACCCGATCGTCTATCTCGGCTCCAAGACCGGCCGCGACGGTATCCACGGCGCCACCATGGCGTCCGCTGAGTTCGACGAGGCCTCCGAGTCGAAGCGGCCAACCGTGCAGGTCGGCGACCCCTTCGCCGAGAAGCTGCTGCTCGAGGCCTGCCTGGAGCTGATGGCGTCCGGCGCGGTGATCGCCATCCAGGACATGGGCGCGGCGGGGCTCACCTGCTCGGCGGTCGAGATGGGCGCCAAGGGCGACCTCGGCGTCGAGCTCGACATCGAGAAGGTGCCGGCCCGCGAGGCCGGCATGACCCCCTACGAGATGATGCTGTCCGAGAGCCAGGAGCGCATGCTCATGGTGCTCAAGCCCGGCATGGAGGCCGAGGCCGAGGCGATTTTCGTGAAGTGGGGGCTCGACTTCGCGGTGATCGGCCGGACCACCGACACGCTGCGCTTCGTGATCAAGTGGCACGGCGAGACCGTGGCCGACCTGCCGATCAAGGAGCTCGGCGACGAGGCGCCGCTCTACGACCGGCCGCACCTGGCCAACACCCACCAGCCGGTGATCGCCGCATCCACGGTGCCGGCGCCGGCCTCGCTGACCGACGCCCTCAAGCGCCTCGTCGGCTCGCCCGACCTAGCCTCGAAGCGCTGGGTCTACGAGCAGTACGATCACTTCATCCTCGGCAACACCGTGCAGAAGCCCGGCGGCGACGCCGCGATCGTGCGGGTCGAGGACGGCCCGAAAGCCCTGGCCATCACCTGCGACGTCACCCCGCGCTATTGCGAGGCCGATCCGGTCGAGGGCGGCCGGCAGGCCGTGGCCGAGGCCTGGCGCAACATCACCGCGGTGGGGGCCAAGCCGCTCGCCATCACCGACAACCTGAACTTCGGCAACCCGGAGAAGCCCGAGGTGATGGGCCAGCTCGTCGGCTGCCTCCAGGGCATCGGCGAGGCCTGCCGGGCCCTCGACTTCCCGGTCGTGTCGGGCAACGTCTCGCTCTACAACGAGACCAACGGCGTCGGCATCCTGCCGACCCCGACCATCGGCGGCGTCGGCGTGCTCGACGACGTGGAGCGCCACGCCACCCTCGCCCTCAAGCGCGAGGGCGACGTGCTGGTGCTGGTCGGCGCCGGCGAGGGCTGGCTCGGCCAGTCGTCCTATCTGGCGGTGATCGAGGGCCGGGAAGAGGGCGCGCCGCCGCCGGTGGATCTCTCGCTCGAGCGCCGCAACGGCGATTTCGTGCGCGGGCTGATCACCGCGGGGATCGTCGACACCGTCCACGACCTGTCCGATGGCGGCCTCGCCGTGGCGCTCGCCGAGATGGCCATGGCCGGCGGCATCGGCGCGGCCCTGCCGGAGGTGCCGGTGAACCTGGCCCCCCACGCCTACCTGTTCGGCGAGGACCAGGCCCGCTACCTGCTCGCGGTCGACGCCGAGGCGGCCACCGACCTGCTCTACAGCGCATCGGCCCAGGGCATCGACGCCGCCGTGGTCGGGGTGACCGGCTCCGACCGTTTGACCCTGCCGGGCGGCGAGACCATATCCCTGTCCGAGCTGATCGAGGCCCACGAGGGCTGGCTGCCGAATTACATGGCGAGCCAGCCGGCCGCCCCGGCCGCCTGACCACCCCTTACGCCCTAGGAGTTTCCCGATGCCGATGGATGCGGGCGAGATCGAGCGCATGATCCGCGAAGCGCTGCCCGACGCGCAGGTCGAGATCCGCGATCTGGCCGGCGACGGCGACCACTACGCCGCCACCGTCCTGTCCGCGGCCTTCAAGGGCAAGACCCGGGTCGCCCAGCACCAGATGGTCTACGGCGCGCTCCAGGGCCGGATGGGCGGCGTGCTGCACGCCCTTGCGCTGACCACGGGCGTCCCTCAGGATTAGCGGCCGTTCGCGAGAGTCGTCCCGATGGACCGACCGAGTCTCTACGACGACGACATCGTCACCTGGGCCGAGGAACAGGCTGCGGCTCTGCGCGCGCTCGGAACCCGCAGCGACCTGTCGAATGCGGTCGATTGGGCGAACGTCGCGGAGGAGATCGAGAGCGTGGGGCGATCCCATTTGCGGGCGGTCGAGGGCCTGCTGATCCAGACGCTCGCTCACCTCTTGAAGCGCGCCTCCGCGCCCCTCGCCCCATCAAGCTTGCATTGGCGCGAAGAGATCGCGACATTCCAGATTACGGCTTGGAACGCGTACGAGTCGTCGATGCGGCAGAGGTTGAACTGGCCGAGGATCTGGAAATCCGCAGTCACGGCCGCAGAGGCTGGTCTCGGCGTCTTTGGGAACCAGATCCTTCCGGGACTACCGAAGGCGTGCCCGATTGCGGCCGAGGACCTTTTGACCGAACGCTTTGATATCGATCAGGCGCTTCGTGTGATCGCCGCCTCGGTTGCGCGCCGGTGATCGAGACCGCACATACGAGATCGAATAACCGAGGATAGAGTGATGACCGACGCCAACACGACCATCCAGAACGAGATCGCCTCCCAGGACGTGGTGGTGTTCATGAAGGGCACGCCGCAGATGCCGCAATGCGGCTTCTCGGGCCAGGTGGTGCAGATCCTCAATTACCTCGGCGTGCCGTTCAAGGGCGTGAACGTGCTGGCCGATCAGGGCATCCGCGAGGGTATCAAGGCCTTCTCGAACTGGCCGACCATCCCGCAGATCTACGTGAAGGGCGAGTTCGTCGGCGGCTGCGACATCACCCGGGAGATGTTCCAGTCGGGCGAGCTGCAGACCTTCCTGGCCGAGAAGGGCGTCCCGGTGAAGACTGCCGCCGCCTGACGCTTTGGGACTTCGCCGGATGGATCAGGGCGCCTGCGGGCGCCCTTTTTCATGCGCGCGATGATGGCGGCGTCAGCGCGGGCCTTGGGCCGCGAACAGGGCGACGCAGCCCTCGACGGTGATCTCGACCGACCGGAAGCGCTGGTCCAGCGCCGCCCGCAGGGCCGGCAACGTGTCGCCCGTATTCGAGAATACCCCCTTCCGGTTGTAGACCCGCATCAGGGCCCGCGCCGCCGCCGTGGTCGGGACGCCGCCGGACAGGATCGTGGCGCCGAACACGGTTCCGTCGTCGCGCAGGCAGGGCCGCACCGTGTCGAAGGCGGCGGCCTTGGCCGCGATATCCCCCGGCAGGCAGTGCAGCAGGTAGGTCAGGCCGATCGAGGCGAAGGGCGCGATGCCGGTGGCCGGGCGGCCGCCGAGCACGTCGAGCCGATAGCGCTCGGGCCGGTAGCGGGCGATGCGCCGCGCGGCGTGGTCCAGGCTGTCGGCGTTGAGGTCCATCAGGCCGATCCGGGGCGCCGGGGTCGGGAAACGGCAGCGGTCGAGGTACCAGCCGGTCCCGACGCCGACATCGAGATGCGCCGCGCCCACGTGCCGGTCGTAGAGGGCGAGGATCCGCGCGGTCGGGCAGCGCCAGATCAGCGGGTTGGACAGGCGCAGCACGACGAGGTCGTAGAGCTGCAGGGTCCCGGAATTGTAGATCGCCTGTCCGGCTTCGGTATCGCCTGCCATCGCACTCCGTCGGGTCACCTGTGGGCGGCGCGCATTCGCGTTCGCCGGTGCGATCGCCTATATAGAACCATTCAACGCCCAGACACCGCCGATCCCCGCGTGACCGGCGGCGCCTGGGCCTTTGTCGTGACGCGCTCCCTGTCGCCGAACCGGCTTCCCCGTCGGCGGTGAGCGCCCTGAGGATAGATCGATTATCATGGCGACGCCGTCGCTCGACAGCGCCCGCGCGGCCGAACCCGCGATCGAGAAGGCGCCCGATTTCCAGCCCGCGCTGCTCCCCGGCCGGCCGCCGTCGCTGGTCGGGCTCACCCGGGACGCGCTCAAGGCGCAGCTCATCGGCATGGGCGTGCCCGAACGCGAGAGCCGCATGCGGGCGGGCCAGATCTGGCACTGGGTCAATTTCCGCGGGGCGACCGACTTCGCCGCGATGACCAATGTCGGCAAGGCGTTGAAGGCCGAGCTCGCGCGGCACTTCACCCTGGAGCGGCCCGAGGTGGCGAGCCGCCAGGTCTCCCGCGACGGCACCCGCAAGTGGCTGCTGCGCATGGCGCCGACCAACCCGCAGGAGCACAATCGCGGCGCCGAGATCGAGTGCGTCTACATCCCGGGCCCGGACCGCGGCACGCTCTGCGTGTCGAGCCAGGTCGGCTGCACCCTCACCTGCTCGTTCTGCCACACCGGCACGCAGCGCCTGGTGCGCAACCTCTCGGCCGCCGAGATCGTGCAGCAGCTCGTGGTCGCACGGGACGAGCTCGGCGACTGGGCCGGCCAGATGCCCAGCCGCGACGCCTCCGGGGCCGGCGAGGTCGGACGGCTGGTCACCAACATCGTGTTCATGGGCATGGGCGAGCCCCTGTACAACCTGGACGCCGTGATCGACGCGGTCGGCGTGATGTCGGACCAGGAGGGGCTCGGCCTCTCCCGGCGGCGGATCACGGTCTCGACCTCCGGGGTGGTGCCGCAGATCCCCCGCCTCGGCGAGGTGGCCAACGCCATGCTGGCGATCTCGCTCCACGCCGTGCGGGACGACCTGCGCAACGAGCTGGTGCCGCTCAACCGCAAATATCCGATCGCCCAGCTGCTCGAGGCCTGCCGGACCTATCCGGGCGTGAGCAACGCGCGCCGCATCACCTTCGAGTACGTGATGCTGAAGGGCGTGAACGATTCCGACGCGGATGCGCGCGAGCTGGTCCGCCTGCTCAAGGGCATCCCGGCCAAGATCAACCTGATCCCGTTCAATCCCTGGCCCGGCAGCCGCTACGAATGCTCGGACTGGGACCGGATCGAGCGCTTCTCCGAGATCGTGTTCAACGCCGGCTACGCCTCGCCGGTGCGCACGCCCCGGGGCCGGGACATCCTGGCCGCCTGCGGCCAGCTCAAGAGCGAGACCGAGAAGCTGCGCGCCCGGGCCCGGCTGATGCAGGAAGAGGGCATCGGCGTGGAGAGCTTCTACGCCGGAGCCGACGATTAGAAGACGGGTTTCCAAAGGGCCCGAGGCCCTGTGGCGGGGTTCGGGGCACGCAGCGCCGAGATCCATCCCAGGGCTCCGCCCTGGACCCGCAAAAGGTCCCGGACCTTTTGAAACCACGACCTCGGCGAACAGGCGCTCCGGGTTGAACCATCACGCCGCGATCCGATGCCCGTCCGCGCGGCGCAGGGGCGGCTCCTCGGCGCCGACCCATTCCGTGCGGTGCCGCGGCAGGGCCTCCGGGTGCTCGGCCTGGAGCCAGGTGATCATCGCCTCGCGGATCACGCAGCGCAGGTCCCAGGCCTGGGGCGCGTTGCGGGCGCTCACCAGCATCCGCACCTCGATCGTGTTCTCCTTGGCGTCCGAGACCTGCAGGTTCACCACCTTGCCGTCCCACAGGGGCGTGGCGGCGGCGATCTCGGACAGCTTCTCGCGCATCCGCGCCACCGGGGCGCGGTGGTCGACGTAGAGGAATACGCTGCCGATCAGCGAGGCGCCGTCGCGGGTCCAGTTCTGGAACGGCTTCTGGATGAAGTAGGTGAGCGGCAGGACCAGCCGGCGCCAATCCCAGAGGCGGACCACCACGTAGGTGGAGGTGATCTCCTCGACCCAGCCCCACTCGTTCTCGACGATCACCGCGTCCTCGATCCGGATCGGCTGGGTGATGGCGATCTGGATGCCGGCCACGAGGTTCGACAGGACCGGCTGCATCGCCAAGCCGAGGATCAGGCCGGCGGCGCCCGCCGAGGCCAGCAGGCTCACCCCGTACTGGCGCACGGGCTCGAAGGTCATCAGTGCCACCGAGACGGTGATCAGGCCGACCAGGGTCACGGCGGCCCGCTCGAGGATGCGCATCTGGGTGAAGTGCTTGCGCGCCAGCAGGTTGTCCTCGGCGTCGAGCTTGAACCGGCGCAGGTAGATCACCGTGGCGATGTGGAGCGCGGTGGCGCAGCACCAGCCGGTCAGCGTGACGAAGGCGACGAGCAGGATCTGGTTGAGGGCCACCCGCACCTCCCAGGACAGGTGTACGGTGGTCAGGGCGAGGCTGATCGCCACGACGATCAGGCCCAGCCGGCTCGGGCCGTGGGTGCGTGAGACGAGCGAGCGCCAGAACAGGCTCTTGCCCGCCACGGCGCGCTTCATCGACCGGTAGGCCACGCCGTGCAGCGGCATCACCACCGCGCAGCAGACGACGACGACGATCAGGCTTTCGGCCCACCACGGCAGATAGGCCAGCGCAGAGGCGGCACGGCCGGTCAGAGCATCGAGGTCCGGCATCGGGCATCACCTCCACGGTTCCGAACGGGACCTGGGAGAAGTGACTGCGCCAGCCGAGGTTCCGCACCGCACCATGTCGCCGCTGCAACGCAGCGGCATGGTGAGGGCGCGGCCGGACGGTTGCGTTCGGGCGGGTTCATCGGTCATCGCGCGTGCGTCCGCGATTCGGCGGCTCGTTGCCGATCCCTCGTTGCCGGACGCCCGGTGCCGGACGCCCGTTGCCGGACGCCCGGGTCGGCGCCCTAGCGCGCCGCCCCGATCTCGACGCTGCCGGTCGCGGTCCGGCCGAACCGCGCCGGGCGGTACATGTCCTCCACCGAGGCGCCCGGATGCACGTAGGTGCCCGGCGAGACCGCCCGGACCGTGTAGGCCACGGTGAAGAACGCCGACTGGCTGGGGTTGCGGTCGAAGGCGGCCACGAAGCGGTCGTCGCGGAACTCGGTATGGACCGGCTCCACATCCGACTTGGCGAAGGCGAGGCCCTGGAGGGCGTCGGCATCGAGCAGCTTCGGGTTGTCGATCTCCAGCCCCGCCGGCAGCGGATCGACCAGCAGCAGCCGGGCATCCCTGGCCTTGTCCTCGGTGACCTTGAGCACGACCACGAGCCGGTCGTTCTGGCGCAGGCCGTGGGCGGGATCGACCACGCTGCCGTCGAGCCGGTGGAACGTGCGCTCGACCGTATAGCCCTGTGCGGCGGCGGGCTCGGGCACCAGCGGGTTGCCGTTCACCCCCAGCATCACCTGGACCGGGGCCCGGCCGGTATTGACCAGGGAGACGCTGCGGCCCTCGAGCGCCGGGCCCCGGTAGATCCGGGCGAGCGGCCCGGTCTGCGCCGCACCGTCCAGGCTGAAGGACAGCGACTCGGCCTCCTTGGACAGGCTCTCGGCGGCCAGAACCAGCCAGGCATTCTCCTGCGTGCTGGTCGACCGCAGAAGGTCCTGCCGCTCCTCGCCGATCACCGCGGCGACCGGGGCCAGGGCGGCCTGGGTGAGCCCGCTCTCGGCCGCCAGCGCGATCACCCCGGCCCCGTCGCGCAGGCGGGAGCCGTAATCGGCCCGGTACTGGCCCGAATCCCGCTGGGATCTCAGCAGGGTGAGCGCCGAATCCAGCACCTTGGCGGCGCGGCCCCGATCACCCAGCAGCGCCAGGGCCGCGGCGAGCTGTGCCCGGGCGAGCCCGGAGCCGAAGGCGTCGAGCTTGGTGTCGGCGAGGTAGCGCAGGTCGCCGATCACCGGCCGGCCGTTGCGGGCCAGCACGTAGGCCGCGTAGGCGAGGTCGGCGCCGCCGTCGCGCACCTCCGTGGCGTTGGCCACGGTGTTGCGCAGGCGGTCGAGCGCCTGGGTGAAGGCGAGCTGCGGCACCGCGAAGCTGCGCTCCCGGGCGCGGGTGAGGAAGTCGGTCACGTAGGCGTCGAGCCAGACGTCGCCCGAGCTCTGCGCCGACCACAGGCCGAACTCGCCGCTCGCATCCTGCCGGGCGAGCAGCCGCTCGATCGATTCCCGCACCCGGTCGTCCACGTTGCCGTCGAGGGCGAGCTTGTCGAGCCCGGCCAGGCGGTTGACGTAGAGCAGCGGCATCGCCCGGCTGACGATCTGCTCGGAGCAGCCGTAGGGATAGCGGTCGAGGGCCTGGAGCAGGGCCGGCACGTCGAGGCCCGGCAGCGCCGAGGCCGAGAGCGAGACGCTGCCGGTGCCGGGCAGCAGATCGGCCAGCAGGTCGGCGCTCACCGTCAGGCCGGCCCCGGGCGCCAGGTTGCGCACCGTGCGGCGCAGCAGCGCCCCGGTCCCCGGCAGCACGCCGAGCGAGAAGCTCTGGCCGAGATGGCCGTCGAGGCCCGGCCCCGACAGGGCGAGGTCCAGCCGCGCCGTGCCCGGCCCCGCGGCGGTGATCGGGATCGCGACCTGGCCCCGGCCTCCAGCCTCCAGCCGGATCGTCTGCCGCAGGGCGCCGGCGCCGAGGAGGATCGGCCCGGATGGGGCGATGTCCACCGTGTAGTCGCCGGCCCGGCCCTCGACATTGTCGAGCGCCACGAACAGGCGCGAGCGGTCGCCGGTATCGAGGAAGCGCGGCAGGGTCGCGGTCAGCACCACGGGGTCGCGGATGATCACGTCCGCCTGTGCTTGGCCGACCCGGTTGCCGCTCCAGGCGGTGACCATCACCCGGCCGGTGCCGTTGAAGGCCGGCAGCGGGAAGGTCACGCTGGCCGCCCCGTCCGGCCCCACGGTCACGACGCCGGAGAACAGCGCGAGCGGGGCCTGGGTCGGCGGCGCGTCGGCGAGTTCGCCGCCGCCCGCATCGCCGCCGGAGCGGATCGCCCCGGCCGAGCCCTGCATGCCGTCGATCAGGTAGCCGTAGAGGTCGCGGAATTCCGGCCCCAGGGCCCGCTGGCCCAGGAAGTATTGCGTCGGGTTCGGCGCCTCGTAGCGGGTCAGGTTGAGGATGCCGACATCGACCATCGCCACGGTGATCCGCGCCGCCTCGCCGGCCTTCAGCCCGGTGAGCTGCACCGGGATGGTCAGGTCCTGCCGCGGGCGGGTGCGCTCGGGTGTCGTGAGGGTGACGCCCAGGCTGCGCCGCTCGCGGTCCACCGAGAACCAGGCGAGCCCCAGCGCCCGGCCCGGCAGGCGCTTGGCCGCCTGGTCGAGGGGCCGGTACGCGGTGGCGACGAGATAGGCGCCCGCGCCCCACTCGGCCTTCACCGGCAGGGTCACGGTGGTGCCGCCCGCCGGAACGCTGACCTCGATCGTCTCGTGCACCCGGTCGCTCACGACCATGAGGCTGGCCTGCCCCTTGAACTTCGGGCTGAGCTTGGCCCGCAGCGTGTCGCCGGCCGCGTAGGCGGCCTTGTCGAGGGTGAGGTCGAGCAGGTCCGGCGCGTCCGCGGTCTCCGAGCCACCCCAGCCGACATCGAAGCCGAGGCTCGCGGTCGCCTCCGGGGCGCCCGCCGCCGCGATCTCCAGCCGATAGCGGCCGAGCTGGGCGACCGGCGCCTCGATCCGGCCCGGGGCCCCGGCCGCGAGGTCGAGGCTGCCGCTGGCGACCCGCCGGTTGGTCTTGACCGCCTCGAACGACCAGCGGCCGTCCGAGCGATACCATTGGTAGCTCCGCTCCACCCGCGACAGGGTCCAGGTCACCCCCGGCCGGGCCAGGAGCGTCCCGTCCGGGGCGGCGAAGACCGCCTCGAACGTGGCGCGGTCGCCCTCCTTCAGGTCCGGGGAGGTCTTGCGGAGGGCGAGCACCGGCCCGGAGGGCAGGATCGGCAGGGTGAGGCTGCGCGACAGGGCCCGGCCGCCCGGCTCGCCGACCGCGAGGGTGATCTTGGCCTCAAGGGGCCGGGGTGCGGCCACCTGCGGCAGGGGCACGGTGACGGTGGCGTGCCCTTGCGCGTCCGTCGTGGCGTGGGTCGCGAGCTCCTGCACGCTCGCCTCCACCGTCTCGTCGTCGAGGCCGACCGTGTACTCCGCCAGACCCTTGATGCCGCTGCCGGACGCCGCCTGCACCACGACGCTGCCCGACACGTCGAGCCCGGCGCCGGGGGCGCCGTAGAGGTAGCGCGCGGCGACATCGACCTGCGCGTCCTCGCCCCGGTGCAGCGCGGCCTGGGCGGCCTTGAGGGTCACCTCCAGGCGCTCGGGGACGTAATCCTCCACCAGGAAGCTGGTCGTGCCCAAAGCCGGGGCCTTCGGGTCGGTATAGGCGGAGACCCGCCAGGTGCCGTGCATGGCCCCCGACAGCAGCGGCAGGGGCAGCGCCCGGCCGCCGAGCCCCTGGTCCGGCACCGAGACCCGGCGGTACTCGACCCCGTCCGGGCGCTTCACCACCAGGGTCAGCGGCAGGTCGGGCACCGCCGCGTTGCGGGGATCGCGCAGAAGGGCGGTGATCTGCACGGTCTCGCCCGAGCGGTAGACCCCGCGCTCGGTGAACAGGTAGGCGTCGAGCCCGCCGCTCTCGGGCCGGCCCTTCACGCCACGGTCGGTCAGGTCGAAGGCACCGAGATTGAGGTCGAGGAAGCCGTAATCGTCCCCCGCCTGGGCGACCACCAGGCTCGGGGCGGCGCCGCCCTCCCCGCGGGCGAGGCCCGGATCGAAAGCGGCATGGCCCTGCGCGTCGGTCTTGGCGGTGCCCAGCACCTCGTTGTTGCGGGCGATCAGCCGGATCTCGGCCCCCGGCATCACCTGGGCGGAGGCCAGCGAGCGCAGGACCACGTGGACGCCGTCCCGCCCCTTCGTGGCGGTGAGCCCGAGATCCGAGACCACGAACCACTGGGTCGCCTGGCTCTCGTAGCCGTCCTCGTCCCGCGCACCCGTGCCGGAAGGCTGGGCCAGCAGCACATAGATGCCGGGCTCCAGCTTGCCCAACGCCTGTAGGACCGGGAAGGCGGTTACCGCCTCCTGGTTCAGCTCGGCCTTGGCGGTGTCGAGGGTGCCCTTCCAGACGCGCACGCCCTTCTCGGACGCCAGCGTGTTCGCGGTCGCGCCGCTGAGCTGGCCCAGGAAATCCTCGGAGCGCAGGGTCGGCAGCAGGCCGCGATCGCCGATGCGCAGCACCTCGACGTCGAGCTTCGGCGCGTTCACCGAGACCAGGGGTACGCCCGCCTGTCCGGTGCGGGGCAGGACGTAGTTGCGCCCGGTGATCCGCACCTGCGGCGAGCGATCGCGAATATAGATCTCGTAATCGGCGGATTTGAGCAGGCTCTCCCCCACGGTCGAGGGCAGGCCCTCGCGCAGCACCACCGCGTAGCGGCCGCCATGCTTGAGCCCGTCGACGCAGACCTGCGATCCGTCCGCCGTCACGGCGGCGCTGCTGCTGCCCGAGACCGCCACGTAGGGGGCGTAGTCCGTCTTGGGCAGGACCGGCTCCGAGAGGGTGAAGCACAGCCGCGGTGCGGCGGCATCGGCATCGACCTTGTAGCCGAGGATGCGGAAGCCGTGCTCGGCGCGCAGGGCCTCGTAGGTCTCGCGGGTCGCCGGGACGTCGTCGAGGGCGAGGCTGGCGGCGTAGGCTTCCAGGGCGGGGCGCCACACGGATTGCGCGGTCAGCACCGAACCGAGCTGCGCCAGGGCCGCCGCCGCGTCAGCGGGTGACCCGGACCGCTCGTAGGCCCGGTAGGCCGCCGCCACGGCCTGTTCCTGCAGGCGGGCGCGGCCCTGGTAATCGCCCTCCTCCAGGGCCGCCGCGGCCGCAGCGGCGCCCCGGGAGAAAGCCTGCCAGTTGCGGATGTCGGAAGGGTCCGCCGCCACGGCCGCGGTGAGCGGGCCGAGCGCCTCGTCCGGCCTGTTGGCGGCGAGCAGCGTCTGCCCGGCGGCGCGGGACTGGCCGGCCGGCTTGAGCGGCCCCCCGGCCTTGGCCTTGAGCGTCGCCTCGAGCCGCACGGCGGCGCTGGCGAGATCGGACCGGACGAAATCCTTCTTGAAGGCCGGCACCGGGGCGGCCGCCGGCCGCGGGGCTGGCCGGGGGGGCGGTGCCGTCTGGGCGAAGGCCGGCCCCGAAGCCAGGCCGGCCAGAAGCGCCAGAGCACCCGCGACCCGGTTCCGCCACGCCATACGCTTGCCCCCGTCGGTCCCGAATCCCAGGCGATTCGCCCCGGGACCGGTCGGCGGGGAGCCTAGCACCTGCAAGGCCCGCCGCAACGCCTCGGGCCCGCCGGGCTCTCGCCAAGCCGCCGTCCGTGCGAGGCCTTGGCACGTCGGGGGCCTGGATCCCGGGCTCCGCTTCGCGGACGCGGGACGACGAGGGGGACCGACTTCGGTCAGTCCTTCATGCGAAGACCAGGCCCGTCGTCGCGCCCCGTTCCGGCGCGACGTCCGAAACGGATCAGAACGCCTTGAGCACCTGCTCGGTGTGCTCGACCGAGACCGGCCCGGCGAAGCAGTGCGAGACCAGGGCGCGGTAATCCTGCCAGGGCTGCGAGCCGGTGAAGTCCTTGGTGTGGGCTTCCAGCGTGTCCCAGTGGATCATCAGGCGGTAGCGCTGGGGATGCTCGATCGAGCGGCGCACCTCGAAGGCGCGGCAGCCCTTGGCCGCCTTGAAGATCGCCGAGGCCTCGGTGATGCCGGCCTCGAACGCCGCCTCCATGCCGGGCTTGATCTCGATCTGCGCGATTTCGAGGATCATGGTGTCGGGTCCTTCGCTCGTGTGTGCCTAGGCGTGGAGGGGGCGGCCGAGCTTGGCCGCCAGGATACGCTGCGGGCTCAAGGCCGGATCGGCCTGGGCGGCGACCGGCAGGTAGGCGGTCTGCTCCAGCATGTAGCGGCCGCCCATCGCCCCGTGCATCACGAGGTCGGAGAAGGTCACCCAGGTCTCGCCGGGCCGGAACGCCACATCGGCCTGGGGGGCGCTCGCCTGATAGGTCTCGTCCTGCTTGAGCGCGTCGTGCAGGTGCAGCATCAGGTGGTCGTATTCGGAGCGCCGGGCCTTGGTGATCCGCAGGGCGGCGAGGACATGCGCCGCGAGCGGGGAATAGCGCGGCAGACGCGGCAGGAACTTTTCCGCCATCGACCCGAAATCCTCGCCGACCCGCCAGCGGCGGGGCTCGCCCTCCGGGTTGATGTTGCGGAACACCCGCAGGATCCGCTTCTCGCCGATCGGGTTCGACGGGAAGGCGTCGACATGCAGCCGCGTGTCGTCGCGCCGCCAGCTGAGCTTGCGCCGGTCGACGTCGAACGGGCGGTAGGAGGTCCCGGCCAGGCTCACCCGGTCGGCATAGTCCGGCAGGTAGGTGCCGATCAGATCCCGGGCGAAGGCGCGGTAGCGGATCAGGAGCTGGCGCAGGGCTTCCTGCTCCTCGGGCGTGCCGGCCGCGCCGCGCAGCTCGGCGGCCTCACCCCGGATGTTGACGTTCTTGGCCTTGCCGTCCGCGAAGGGCCGCTCGGTGAACCGGCGCTCGAAGGCGCTGAAGGGGAACGGCAGGTCCGGGAACAGCAGCACCGCGCCGGCTTCCAACTCCCGGGACAGGGACTCGGAGGTCTCGCCGGGGGCGACTGTGCGGATCGGGCTGATCATCGTGTGCGGGCTGAGCCTGCGTGGCCGAACGGGCGCAATCCTGTAGCCGAGCCGCCGCCGGGAGGCCAGGGGCCGCATTTCCGGTGGATGACATCGCCCGTCCACCGGCACCGCCCGCGGCACCGGCCGGGGGCGCTTGCGCAACCGCCGCGTTCCCGGCACGTTCCCCCCGACAGAACCGGCCCACGAGCCCGGCGGAGGATGGCGCCGATGGCGACCCTGAAGGAATTCGAGGAAGCCCTGCGCGAGCATGGCATGAACATGGCGCTGGCGCTGCTGGAGCGCCTGCGCGAGCGCGACCGCGCCACCCGCACGGTCAAGCCGGCCCGCCGGCTGACCGGCCAGAAGATGACGCCCGAGCTCGCCCGGGCGATCCTCGACCTGCACGCCTCCACGGGCATGACCCAGCAGGAGATCGCCTTCAAGGTCGGGGTCAACCAGGGCCGGGTCAACGAGGTGATCAAGCGCGGCAAGTGGCTGTCGGACGATCCCCAGGCCCCCGAGGCAGTCGCGCGGGACAAGGCGCTCGCCCGCATGCGCGGCGATCCCAAGCCGAAGAAGCCGCCCCTGGCCGCAGCCCGGCCCAAGGAACGCAAGGCGGCCGCTCCGAAGGCGCCCGCCAAGGCGCGCAACCAGGGTCAGCTGGCGCTCGGGGATCTGTAGGAAGAAGCGCCGCGTCGGAAGGGCGGCCCGGTCCTCAGGAGCCAGGCACCCGCGGTAGTTGGAGCGGGATAGATCCCATCCTTGTCCTCATCCTGAGGTGCCGTAGCGAAGCGGAGGCCTCGAAGGAGCCCTCCAGCTAGCCGCGCGCTCCCTGGAGGGCTCCTTCGAGGCGGCTACGCCGCACCTCAGGATGAGGGGAGGGTTGGAACGGCCGTATCTCCGCGCCGTCCCGACCTGATCAGTTCGCCGGCGCGAAATGCCCGCGGTAGCGGGCGCCGATCGCCTCGACCGGGAGCGCCACGAACACGTCGGTGGTGCCGAACTGATGGTCGACCACGGCGCCCTCCCCGAAGGTCGCGCCGAGCCGGAGATAGCCCTTGATCAGCGGCGGCAGCGCCTGCAGCGCCGCCTTGGGGTCCACCGCCTCGCGCGGCAGCCGGTCCATCGCCACCGCCCGCTCCGGCAGGGCCCGGGCGCGCCACTCCTCCGGGGCGCGGGCATGGTGGTGCAGGAACGAGAGCGGCAGGGCCAGCCGGTCCGGATCGGTGCCCTCCAGGCTGGCGCAGCCGATCAGCGCGTCGATCCGGTGGTGCAGGACATAGGCGTAGATCCCTTGCCAGAGCAGCTCGACGGTGCGCTTGCTCCGATAGGGCTTGAGCACGCAGGACCGGCCGAGCTCCAGCAGCCGGCGGTGCCCCTGCGCCGCCAGGATCGGCTCCAGGTCGTACTCGCCCTCGGAGTAGAAGCCGGCATGGCGCTCGGCGACCTCGCCGCGCAGCAACCTGTAGGTGCCGACCACCTTGGGGCGGTGCTCGACGAACGGCTTCTTCCGCCGCGGCGCGGCATGGTCCAGGACCAGGAGGTGGTCGCAGAGCGCGTCGTAACCGTCGGCATCACGTCGCGACAGAGCCGCCAGGCCGGTCGGAATCGCCGCCATCTCTTCGTAGAAGACCTTGAACCGCAGGCGCTGCGCGCGGCGGATCTCGGATTTCTTCGACGCGAGCCGCACCTCGAGATTGCCGATCCGGCCCAGGCTGCGCCCCTCGAACGGCTCGGGCAGGCGGATCGCCCGCTCCGCCGACAGGACGTCGGCGATGCCGGCCGGCCCGGGCTGGGCGAGCGCGTGGCGCCGGCGCAGCTTGGCGATCGGCGCGCCGACACCCCACTGCACGCCCTTCTGCCAGCCGGCTCCGAGCGCGCTGTAGGCTCCGCGGGCGAGATTGGCGACCATGGTCGGGTTCACTCCAGGTGCACGAGCGTGCACCGTCCGGACCCATTAAAGAGCACGAAGCCCACACGTCATTATGACAGCCGCAACACGAAAACGCCCCGGCCTGGGCCGGGGCGCTCCATCACGTTAGCGGGTTCTCAAGCCGGCGGCCGGATCAGGCCGCCTGCTGGACCGCGTCCTTGCGCACGTCACCCTCGATCACCGGCGCGGACGGGGTGCCGGCCGTGGCGATCTGGATGCGGCGGGGCTTCTTCGCCTCCGGAACCTCGCGCACGAGGTCGATGTGGAGGAGGCCGTTCTCCAGCGCCGCGCCGGTCACCTGGACGTGGTCGGCGAGCTGGAAGCGGCGCTCGAAGGAGCGGGCCGCGATGCCCTGGTGCAGGAACTCCGCCTTGGTCTCAGCCTTACGCTCGCCCTTCAGGGTGAGGGCATTCTCCCGGACCTCGATCGACAGGTCGGACTCGGTGAAGCCGGCGACCGCGACGGTGATGCGGTAGGCGTTCTCGCCGGTCCGCTCGATGTTGTAGGGCGGGTAGGTCGGCGCCGCCTCGGCGGTGGCGAACTGGTCGAGGGCAGAGAACAGACGGTCGAAACCGACGGTGGAACGATACAGGGGGGCGAGATCGAACTGACGCATGACATATCCTCGTACGAGCAACATGCAGGGCTGGTCCGCCCGATGGGCCGGACCCGTCTTTCGTGCCGCCTGACGGCCGGCACAACCGAGATATCGGGGGTGGAAAATCGGCCTTCAAGACCCGCGGCGAGGGCCGAATCCGAGATTTTTTCGGCTACGGTCACGCCGGCGCGCGGACGCAGGGAGGTGGCCCCGTGAGACGGTTCGACGGCGAGATCGGGCGGGAGCCGCCGCTCCTGACCCTGCGCGGCACGCCCGACAATCCGGTGCCGCCCGGCGGCACCCTGATCGCGGTCGGCACCCGCGACGACTGCACCCTGCGGGCGGCCTATTGGCAGACCACGGCGCGGACCTGCCGGGGCACAATCTGCCTGCTCCAGGGTCGGGCCGAGTTCATCGAGAAGTATTACGAGACCATCCAGGATCTGCGGACGCGCGGCTTCGCCGTGGTGGCGTTCGACTGGCGCGGCCAGGGCGAATCGGACCGGCGGGTCGGCGACCCGCACAAGGGCCACGTCGCCCGCTTCGATGATTACCGCCTCGACCTGAAGGCGGTGGCCGAGACGATTCTGGTGCCGCTGATGCCCGAGCCGCATGTCGGCCTGGCACACTCGATGGGCGGCTGCGTCGCCCTGATCGGGGCCCTCGACGGCTGGCTGCCGTTCCGGCGCCTGGTGACGGTGGCGCCGATGCTGTCGGTCCGGATGGTGCGCTGGCCCGCCGGGGCGGCGTTCCTGTCGCGGGCGCTGCACCGGATTGGGCTGGGCGACCGCTATATCCCTTTCGGCAAGCCGGTCTCGATCGCCACCAAGCCTTATGAGGGCAACCGCCTGTCGCGCGATCCTTTCCGCTACGCCCGCAACGCCGCCGCGGCCCGCCAGGTCGGCGCCGGTGCGGTCGGCGACCCGACGATCGCCTGGCTCGCCGAGGCGTTCCGGGCGATGGCGCGCCTGCGCGACCCCCGCGCCGCCCCGCGCATCACCCTGCCGACCCTGATCGTCGCGGCCGGCGCCGACCCGGTCTGCGGGACCCTGGACACGGAGCGGTTCGCGGCCCGGATGAAGGCCGGCCACATCCTCGTCCTGCCGGATTCCCGGCACGAGATCCTGAGCGAGCGCGACGCCATCCGGCAGGATTTCTGGGCGGCCTTCGACGCCTTCGTGCCGGGCTCGCCCCTGCCCTCCCATCAGGAGGTGGAGGCCCATCACGCCGTGCCGGTGGCCTGAGCCGGCGCATCACGGCAGGGCTCGAAACCGGGATCCCAAAGGGCCCAGCCCTTTGGCGGGGTGTCGGGGCGGAGTCCCGATGCATCGGGCGAAGCCCGACACCAGGGCTCCGCCCTGGACCCGCAAAAGGTCGGAGACCTTTTGAAACCAGGACTTTTGCGGTGCGGGCCGAGGGGTTTCAGCCCCCCAGGTCGGGGTCGATGTCCCGCGGGCGCACGAACCGCTCGAGCCGCCCCTGCCCCGGGCCGATCGCCGACCAGTCGGCCGTGTCGAAATCGATCACCGCGTAGGCGGCGGTGGGGAATTCCGTGGCGAGGCGCGTGCGCTCCTTGCGCGGCCCCTCCCCGGCCAGGGCCGTGGCGAGGTCGCCCAGGCCCGGATTGTGGCCGACGACGATCACGGTCTGCGCCGTATCGGGCGCGCCCCGGATCACGCCGAGGATGCGTTCGGCCGGCGCCTCGTAGATCTCGCGGTGGGATCGCATCTCCGGCGTGCCGAGGGCGGCGGCGATTGCCTCCCAGGTCTCCTGGGTCCGGGTCGCCGTGGAGACGAGGGCGAGGTCGGGCTTGATGCCCGCCTCGGCGAGGTGGGCGCCCACGGCCGGTGCGGCCCGGCGGCCGCGGTCGTTGAGCGGCCGTTCGTGGTCGGCGACGCCCGCCGGGCGGTCCGACTTGGCGTGCCGCAGCAGAATCAACCTGCGCATGGGGCTCAGTCCTTCTCGGCCTGGGAGGGTCGGCAGGCGCCTGGCGCGCTGCAATGTTATCGGGGCCGGGTTAGCTCAAAGCGCGGCGCGCGGGAACCTCGGCGGCCTTGTCCGGTTCGAAAGCCTGGGCCGCCGATGCAGGACAAGCCATGGCCGGCGGTCCCTGTCGAAGGAGGTCGCCCGATGGATCGATCGCCCCGCGTTTCCGAGATACTGTCCTGGTACGGGGCCGACAGCCCCGGCACGCTCACCAACCTCGCCCGGATGCTGGAGCACGGGCGTCTCGGCGGCACCGGCAAGATGCTGATCCTGCCGGTCGATCAGGGGTTCGAGCACGGCCCCGCCCGCAGCTTCGGCCCGAACCCGCCGGCCTACGACCCGCATTACCATTTCGAGCTCGCCCTGGCGGCGGGCTGCAGCGCCTACGCGGCGCCGCTCGGCTTCCTGGAAGCGGGCGCGCGCGATTATGCCGGGCGGATCCCGCTGATCCTCAAGCTCAACAACCACGACCTGCTGGCCGACGAGGACGACCCGGAGCAGGCGATCACCGGCTCGGTGGCGGACGCGCTGCGGCTCGGCGCCTGCGCCATCGGCTTCACGATCTATCCCGGCTCGACCCACCGCAACGCCATGTACGGCCAGATCCGGGAGATCGCCGAGGAGGCCAAGAGCGCCGGGCTCGCCGTGGTGATCTGGTCCTATGCGAGGGGCTCGGCCCTGTCGAAGGAGGGCGAGACCGCCATCGACGTGATCGGCTACGCCGCGCAGATCGCCGCGCAGCTCGGCGCCCACATCATCAAGGTCAAGCTGCCGACCGCCCATATCGAGCAGCCGGCCGCCAAGAAAGTCTACGAATCCACCGGCATCCCGATCGGCACCGCGGCCGAGCGGGTGCGCCACGTGGTGCAATGCGCCTTCAACGGGCGGCGGATCGTGATCTTCTCGGGGGGCGCCCAGACCGAGGAATCGAAGCTCCTCGACGAGATCCGCGCCATCCAGGCGGGCGGCGGCTTCGGCTCGATCGTCGGCCGCAACGCCTTCCAGCGCTCCAAGGCCGATGCCCTGAAGCTGCTGGGGCAGATCACCGACATCTATTCCGGTCGGGCCGGCTGAGGCTCAGCCGCCCCGCTGCTCCCGGCGCATCATGAAGGCGAGCTTCTCGAACAGGCTGACATCCTGCTCGTTCTTCAGGAGCGCGCCGTGCAGCGGCGGGATCAGCTTGCGGCCGTCGCGCTCGCGCAGGGTCTCGGGGGAAATGTCCTCGGAGACGAGGAGCTTGAGCCAGTCCAGCAGTTCCGAGGTCGAGGGCTTCTTCTTGAGGCCGGGCACCTCGCGGGTCTCGAGGAAGACCCGCAGGGCCTCCTCGACCAGGCGGTGCTTGATGCCCGGATAGTGGACCTCGACGATGCGCATCAGCGTCTCGGCGTCGGGGAACTTGATGTAGTGGAAGAAGCAGCGGCGCAGGAACGCGTCCGGCAGCTCCTTCTCGTTGTTCGACGTGATGATCACGATCGGCCGGCGCACGGCCGCCACGGTCTCACCGGTCTCGTAGACGTGGAACTCCATCCGGTCGAGCTCCGTGAGGAGGTCGTTGGGGAACTCGATATCGGCCTTGTCGATCTCGTCGATCAGCAGCACCGGGCGCTCGGGGGCGGTGAACGCCTCCCAGAGCTTGCCGCGCCGGATGTAGTTGCCGATGTCCGAGACTTTTGGGTCGCCGAGCTGCGAGTCGCGCAGCCGCGAGACCGCGTCGTACTCGTAGAGGCCCTGCTGGGCCTTGGTGGTCGACTTGACGTTCCAGACGATGAGCGGCGCGCCCAAGCCCTTGGCGATCTCCTCGGCCAGCACGGTCTTGCCGGTGCCGGGCTCGCCCTTGACCAGGAGCGGGCGCTCCAGGACCACGGCGGCGTTGACCGCGGCGGTCAGGTCGGGGGTCGCGACGTAGGACTCGGTTCCGGAAAATCGCATCGCGGTCTCGGAGAGGCTGGCCTGGGTGCAACCGGTAGCGCGTGCCGACGCCGCCCGGCAAGCGCGACGCCGTTTCCAATCCATCCCCCTCATCCTGAGGTGCCCGCGTCAGCGGGCCTCGAAGGAGGGCTCCAGGGATCGCGGTGCGTTCTGGAGGTCTCCTTCGAGGCCTCCGCTGCGCTCCGGCACCTCAGGATGAGGCTGAGGATTGGATCCGCGGGTCATTCCTGGGTTCGCCTCAACCCTTCTCGTGCCAGACGCAGTTCCGGGCCAGGATCTCCAGGTTCACGTCGGATTTCTGCGGCTGCGGCAGGGTCTTGGTGTCCATGGCGAGGTCGATCTTGATCTCGACCTGACCCTTCGACTCGTTGGAGCGGCGGGAGAAGTAGCAGTACTGCTGGTAGGGCTGGTCGGCGTTGTCCTTGAAGTTCCAGCCGGTGACGATCTGGCCGTCGAGATAGGGCACCTGCTTGAACACCGTGAAGGTGGTGTTCACGGCCGCCTTCGAGGCCGGGGCGGCGTCGCTGCCGAGCTGGGCCTTGGTGGGGGTCGGCGTGCCGCCGCCGAGCTTGGGCAGGCCCTCGAGCTTGAGGGTGTTGTCGGTCAGGGTGACCTCGCCCTTGGTCTTCAGGGTCACGTCCGAGAGCGCGGCCTGCATGGCGGCGGCGATCTTCTCGGCGGCCGTGTCGAACTGGTTGAGGGTCGCCCAGCCATAGGCCGCCGCCCCGACGCCGATGCCGGCCAGGCACGCGAAGGCGCCGAAGCCCAGCGCCCGGAACAGGAAGGCCCGGGCCGCGACGTAGCTCGAATCCGCGCGCAGGCGTGAATTCACCTGCTGGGCGAGGGCGACGTTCTCAGGGGTGCCGCCGGCGACGTAGTTCATGCGCCGGCTCCCGCGGCAGGTAGGGTCTGCTGGCCCGGAAGGGTCTGGCCGGGCAGGGTCTGCTGGCCCTGGGCCGGGCGGTTCATCGGGATCACCGCGCCCGTGGCGTTGGCCGCCCGGGGCAGGATCGGCTCGGGGTTCGAGCGCAGCGCGTCGGCGATCGCGTCGAGCATGAACGGCGCGGCCTCCGGATTCACGGCGGCACCGAGATCGTCCTCATCCATGAAGGTCCGGCGGGTCGAGACCGCGCAGAGCGCCAGGATGGTCGACGCGAAGGCGGCGCAGACGGCCGGCAGGAACACGAAGATCCGCAGGAAGGCGTGGACCTGGCTCTCGGTCACGTCGATCGGATCGACGCCGTAGACCATCGCGGTGAAGGAATGCAGCTGCGAGCGGTTGACCGCGTTCCGGTAGGCCTGCTCGGCATCGGCCACGCGCCGGTCGGCGGCGCCGGGATCGAGCGTCGCGCGCGCCTTGCGGGCCTCCTCGAGGCTCTTGATCAGGGCGGCGCGGTCGGCCGACGCCTTGGTGACGCCCGCCGACAGGGCGGCCACGCGCGGATCGGCCACGCATTTCAGGTTCTGGTACTTGCGGCCCTTGCTGTTGGTGCCGAACACCCGCTCGCAGCGCTGGGCCGGGAGGCCGGCGAGCTGCTGGGCGTTGTCGGAGGACCGCTTCTCGATCTGGTCGAGCTCGGCGGTGTACTGCGCCACCCGCTCGTCCGCCGCCTTGATGCGGTCGCCGATGGTGGCGCGGTCGGCCTGGGCGTCCTTCAGGGCGGTCTTGGTCCTGGCGGCCTCCATCAGGCGGGGGTGGAACATCATCTCGCCGAGCTGCGAGACCGACTTGGTGGTCACCCCGGCCGCGAAGATGATGCCGAGCACCGCGAGCCCGCGCACGAAATGCGAGCGCTGGGTCCGGGCCAGGATGCCGAGCGGCACCCGGCACAGCTCCACGGCGGCGTAGACCAGGGGCGCCAGCAGCATGAAGTAGAAGGCGTGCCAGTCGCCGTCGCTGTAGACGCCCGCGAACAGCCAGGCCCCCCAGAGCGAGGCGCCGATCACCATGAACTCGACCAGGTAGGCGATCGCGACGTAGCCCCACTTGATCCGGTAGCCGCGGTCGACGTGACGCTGGTGCTGCCACCGATCCGATTCGAGCTTCCACTCGCGGCGCTCGCGCGCGAGGTCGCGGCTCGGTGGCGCCTTGGGGCCAGAGAATATCGACTTGATGGAGATCATCGGCCTCGTCACATCCATCGGGTCCAGTCGTGGGCTCAGTCGTATCGTCGAAGGCGCGGCCCGGGCCGAACTTAACTGCCGGTTAACTCCAGCGTGTATGCGGGCATTGTGCCGATTTTGGGCCGCACCGCACCCATTCCCCGGTGGATCGTCGGCAAACGTCGTCCGGGTGGCGGAAATGTCTCACCGCAAGTGTGTATCCGGCTTGTGTCCGAGCGCACCTTGCCGGCCTTGCGGATCGCAAAAGCGGTTGCCCAGGGGGCGGGGTCGACCCATGATCGCGCATCCGTGATCGGCCTCCGCACCGGTCGGAAACAGGAGGTTCGATCCGCCGCCGATGCCAGAGGTCCATGCCGGCTCCTACAAGGAAGCGATCCTGTTCCTCGTGACGGCGGGCATCGTGGTGCCGTTGTTCCACCGCCTGCGGATCTCCCCGGTGCTGGGCTTCATCGGCGCCGGAGCCCTGCTCGGCCCCTTCGGCCTCGGACGGCTGGCCGACACGCATCCTTACGTCCACCTCTTCACCATCGGCAATCGCACCGAGATCTCGCACCTGGCCGAGTTCGGGGTGATCTTCCTGATGTTCATGATCGGGGTCGAGCTGTCGTGGGAGCGTCTGCGGACCCTGCGCCGGCTCGTCTTCGGCCTCGGCTCGCTGCAGGTCGGCTGCTCGACGCTGATCCTCGGGGCGATCCTGTACGGGCTGCAGGTGCCGCTCGCCGGCGCGGTGATCGTCGGCATCGGGCTCGCCCTGTCGTCGACCGCGGTGGTGCTGCCGGTCCTGGCCGAGCAGAAGCGGCTCAACGCCCCCTCCGGCCGCGCCAGCTTCGCGGTCCTGCTGTTCCAGGATCTCGCAGTCGCCCCGGTGCTGTTCGCCATCGCGGTCCTCGGCCGCGGCGACGAGGGCGACAAGGGCTGGGCGCTGGCCATGGCGCTGGGCCAGGCCGCCATCGCGCTGGTGCTGATCGTGGTCGCCGGCCGCCTCGCCCTGCGCCCGCTGTTCCAGCTCGTGGCGCGGACGCGCTCCACCGAGCTGTTCATGGCGGCCTGCCTGCTGGTGATCGTCGGCACCGCGCTCACGGCGGCGGCGAGCGGCCTGTCGATGACGCTGGGCGCCTTCGTGGCCGGGCTGCTGCTCGCCGAGACCGAGTATCGCCGGGCGATCGAGGCGACGATCGACCCGTTCAAGGGGCTGCTGCTCGGCGTGTTCTTCGTCTCGGTGGGCATGAACCTGGACCCGGCCCAGCTCATGGCGGCGCCCGGGGCGATCATCGGCCTGTCGCTGGCCCTCGTGCTGATCAAGGCCGCGGTGGTGATGATGGCGGCCCCCGCCCTCAAGATCTCCCGGCCGGTGGCGCTGGAGGCGGCCCTGCTGCTCGGGCCGGGGGGCGAGTTCGCCTTCGTGCTGATCGGCGGCGCCGTCGCCACCGGGCTGGTCCCGGAGGATGTCGGTGCGGCCGCCCTGATCGTGACCACGGTGACGATGATCATGATCCCGGCGCTCGCGGCCCTGGGCCGCCGGCTGAGCCGCCGCGCCACCAGCGCCGGCCTGGCCGCCATGAAGTCGGAGCCGCTGCCCGACAAGGTCGAGAACCGGGTGGTGATCGCGGGCTTCGGCCGCGTCGGCCGCCAGGTCGCCGAGATGCTGGACCGCCACGGGATCCCCTACCTCGCCCTCGATTCCGATGCGGCGCGGGTCGCCGAGCAGCGCCGCGCCGGTGCGCCGGTCTATTTCGGGGATTCCGGCAACACCGAGATCCTGCGCCGCTGCGACATCGCCACGGCGCGCGCCCTGGTGGTGACGCTCGACAACCCGCGGGCGGTCGAGCAGGCGGTGGCGGCGGCCCGGGCGGAGCGGCCGGATCTGACGATCGTCGCCCGCGCGCGCGATGCCCGCCACGCCTCGGCCCTGTACGAGCTCGGCGTCGACGACGCGGTGCCGGAGACGATCGAGGCCTCCCTGCAATTGTCGGAGGCGGTGCTGGTCGATGTCGGCGTGCCGATGGGCCTCGTGATCGCGTCGATCCACGAGCGGCGGGACGAGTATCGCGCGCTTTTGAAGAAGCGCGAGAACGAGGCCAAGCCGATTTTTCGCGCCCGGCGCACGGTCGGAAAAGCCCTCGGCAAGCCGCCGGCCAAGAAGGAGGCCGCGGCCGCGCGCCAAGAGGCGTGAGCGGGCCTGAGCCGGCCGATTCAGGCCGGGGCCAGATGGGCCTCGGCGTGCTTGGGCTGCCGCGACACGCGGTTGCGCGGTGCCGGCTCGAAGCCGTCGGCGAAGCTGCACCGGTAGACCAGCTCGTCCGCCGGCCCGAGGCCGGTGACCAGGGGGACGGTCACGGTGTCCCCCGAGAAGCGCCAGCCCCGCGCCCCCTTGTCCCAGTACAGCCACACGGTCCCGGGGAACCCCCGCAGGGTGAACACCGCGGCCTTGCGCGACAGGGCCTGCACGGCGCGCGGCGCGTACATGCCCTTGGCGCGGTAGGCCTCCCGGGTCGATTCGGGCTGGCGATCCATGAAGGTGTTGCGCACCAGTTGAATCGTGGCACCCGGCTTCCCGAGAAACCGCTTGAAATCCGTCAGATTCCGCAGGATGACCGCCATTGCAGGTCTCCTCGCTTCGCTTGGTGCGGCACGCGTCCTCGCGGCTGAACACACCTGATGCCTCGAGTTGAGCGATTCCCGTGACGGTTTCAGTGACTGCACGAGGCTTGGCCGCGCACATATCAACAGATTCGGCGACTTATGCCCAACTTATGAGTCTCCGCGCCCGCTGAAGACTCTCCGGGTGGCCCTGGACTAGGCCTTTGTCCCTGCCTGAATCTTGTCGACCATCGGCGACGACTCGCAGAACAGGCCCAGAAGTCCCGCCGGGCCCGGCCTGAACTTGGCTGATTCGCCCGGGCTTGACCCGGGCGTTTTGCTGGCGCGTTCTTCGGGGATGCTGCTGCAGTTCTTCACGGCCCTCCGGGACGCCAAGGTTCCCGTGTCCCTCAAGGAGTACCTGACCCTGCTCGGCGCCCTCGACCGGGGCTTGGCCGAGCACGACGTCGAGGCCTTCTACTTCCTGTCGCGCACGGCGCTGGTGAAGGACGAGGCGCATCTCGACCGGTTCGACCGGGTGTTCGGCACCGTGTTCAAGGGGCTGGAGACCCTCGGCGAGGCGGTGGCGCCCACGGCGGTTCCCGAGGAATGGCTGCGCAAGCTCGCGGAGAAGTACCTGACCGAGGCCGAGAAGGCCGAGTTGCAGGCACTCGGCTGGGACAAGCTGTTCGAGACGCTCAAGCAGCGGCTGGCCGAGCAGAAGGAGCGCCACCAGGGCGGCTCGAAGTGGATTGGCACCGGCGGGACCTCACCGTTCGGCGCCTATGGCTACAATCCCGAGGGCATCCGGATCGGCCAGGACGGGAACCGCAACTTCCGCGCGGTGAAGGTCTGGGACAAGCGCGAATTCAAGGATCTCGACGACGACCGCGAGATCGGCGCGCGCAACATGCGGATCGCGCTGCGCCGGCTGCGCCGCTTCGCCCGGACCGGGGCGGCGAAGGAGCTCGACCTCGACGGCACGATCCGCGAGAGCGCCCGCCAGGGCTATATCGACGTGCGGCTGCGGCCGGAGCGGCGCAACGCGGTCAAGGTGCTGCTGTTCCTGGACGTCGGCGGCTCGATGGACTGGCACATCGAGCAGGCGGAGGCGCTGTTCTCGGCGGCACGCTCGGAGTTCAAGCACCTCGCACATTACTACTTCCACAACTGCCCCTACGAGGCGGTCTGGACCGAGAACCGCCGCCGGCACGAGGCCAGGACCCCGCTGCCGGAGGTGATCCGCACCTATGGCAGCGACTACCGGGTGGTGTTCGTGGGCGACGCCTCGATGAGCCCCTACGAGATCGCTACGCCGGGCGGCTCGGTGGAGCATTGGAACGAGGAGCCCGGCGCCGTGTGGCTGCAGCGGCTCCTCGACCATTTTCCGAAGGCGGCGTGGCTGAACCCGGTGCCGGAGACCCACTGGGGCTACACCCAGTCGATCGGGATGGTGCAGCGGCTCGTGGGCGGCCGCATGTTCCCCCTAACCCTCGACGGGCTCGACGCGGCGGCCCGGGCGCTGGTGCGGTGAGGGCTGCTACCCCTGCTGCGCCGGGGTCGAGACGACCAGCCCGTCGAGATTCGGCGCGATCTTGATCTGGCAGGACAGGCGGGAATTCTCGCGCACGTCGGAGGCGAAATCGAGCATGTCCTGCTCCATGTCCTGGGCCTTGCCCACGACGTCGATCCAATCGTCGGCCACGTAGACGTGGCAGGTGGCGCAGGCGCAGGCGCCGCCGCATTCCGCGTCGATGCCCGGGACGTTGTTGCGCAACGCCGTCTCCATCACGGTCGCGCCGACGCTGCCTTCGACGGTCCTCTCCGTCCCGGCGTGGTCGACGTAAGTGATCTTGGGCATGCTCGGCTCCGGGCTCGCGTCGAGCGGCCTCGCTTCGACGGGCGGGGTGACTGCTTGGCGGCTGAGGCCGTGGAATGCAAGCGCGGCGGCGGCGGTCCGTTCCGGATCGATCGCCGCATCGGCGCGCTCAGCCGGAACGCGCGCCCCGGATTTAGAGCGTGCGTCGCCCAAGGGGATACCCGAGGGGATAGCCGTTCGGCGAGGGCGTCAGCTCACTGCGCGGGCTCGATCTCGGCCAGCGCCGCCGCGACGGCCTGAACGAGCGCGTCGAGCGCGGCCGGCTCGGCGCCGGCGCGCAGCTGTGCCTCGACGGCGTCCGCGCAGGCCCGGACCCGCGTGGCGCCGACGCCGGCGGCCGATCCCTTCAGGGTGTGGGCGAGGTCGGCGCGCTGAGGGACCGGCAGGGCCAGGTCGGTGAGCCGGGGCAGGATCGATCGGCATTGCCCGGCGAACAGCGCCAGCACCTCATGAGCCAGCTCCGCGTCGCCGCCGGTCTGCGCATCGAGCTCCGCACGGTCGATGGCCAGCATGCTCGCACTCCCGGAATCCGCAATCTTCTGGGGGTTGCCGAACCGATCCCCATGATTCACCCCCCGATTCGCTGGACGGGGATCGCGCAGGGCCCCTCATCTGCGCCAAGATGGTGGGGCCGGAAGGCAGCGGCTCCAGTAACCATACCGGTAACGGTTTCTGGGGTCGGCCGGCGGCTCGGGTATCGGCAATCGGTGTCCGCGTCTAATCCTGTAATGGTAAACGGGAAGTTGCGTCTCTGGCATCAGCCTCCCCAGGTGCCGGTGAAACCCGTGTGACGAGGCGTTGAATGGCGACCGAGAAGAAGCTGAAGGACCCGGCCGAGGCCGCGCTCTCTGCGATCGAGCAGGCGCTGAACCTCGACGCCCTGACGCCGACCGGCACCGAGAGCCGCGCCGAGCCGCGCCTGCCCGATGTCGGGGATGCCGATCCCCTGCTCGACGGCGCCCTCGATCCGGCCGGCCGCCAGACGCCGCCGCGCCTCGACCTCGACCCGCCGCTGGCTTCCGACCTGCCCCCGCCCGGCCGCGAGCGCCCGCGCCGCGAGGGCGGCCTGCTGCCGCCCGACCGCTCGCTGGTGGCGAATGACGACCGGCGCAACATCGGCATCCTGCAGCAGACCCTGCGGGTGCGGTCCTCGCCCAAGCCCTATATTTTCGCCCTCCTGGCCGGCCTCGCCTGGATCGCCGGCCTGGTTCTGGTCGCCTGGCTGCAATCCGGCGGCGACCTGCGCGGCGTCGTCTCGGGCCTCACCGCCCTCCAGGCGACGGTGGGCGCTGCCGCCCTGCTCGGCCCGGTCGTCCTGTTCGTGATCGCCGCCATGCTGGCGGCCCGGGCCCAGGAGATGCGCCTCGTCGCCCGCGCGGTCGGCGAGGTCGCGGTGCGCCTGGCCGAGCCCGAAAGCTTCTCCACCGATGCCGTCCTGACCATGTCGCAGACCGTGCGCCGGGAAGTCGCCGCGGTCGGCGACGGCGTCGAGCGTGCGCTCGCCCGGGCCGGCGAGCTGGAGACCCTGGTCCGCGGCGAGATCGCCACCCTGGAGCGGGCCTATTCCGACAACGAGATCCGCATCCGCTCCCTGGTCGAGGAACTGGTCGCCCAGCGGGAATCCATCGTCACCAACGCCGAGCGCGTGCGCGGCGCGATCACCGGCTCGCACCAGAGCCTGAGCCAGGAGCTGGAGGGCGCGTCCGAGCGGATCGTCATGGCGCTGACCGGCGCCGGCGAGCGCGTGACCGGGGCGCTCGACGCCCGCGGCGCGGCCATCACGGCCTCCCTGGGCGACGCGGGCGACCGGGTCGTCAACCTGATGACCGGGCGCGGCGACGAGCTGATCGAGAGCCTGGCGAACACCAGCGAGAGCGTGCGCGGCAGCCTCCTGGAGGTCGGCGAGACCCTGACGCGGGCCTTCGAGACCCGCGCCCGCGACGTGAGCGGCGCCTTCGAGGCGACCGGGAATGCCCTCACCGGGCGGATCGCCGAGAGCACCGCCTCCGTCGCCCAGAGCCTGGCCGAGACCGGCCTGCGCGTCAGCGAGACCCTGGAGCGCCAGGGCGGCGTCGTGCGCGAGAGCTTCGAGCGCTCGGTCATCGGCCTCGAGAACGCCTTCCTGTCGCGGGGCTCCGAGCTGACGGAGCGCTTCGGCGCGATGGGGACCCAGATCACCGCGCGCTTCGCCGAGACGGGCGCCGCGCTCACGCAGGACATCGCCGGCCGCGGCCTGGCGCTGCGCAGCGAGATCGAGAATGCCGGCCTCTCCGTCGCCGAGGCGATCGAGAGCCGCGGCCGCGACGCGCAGGCCGCCCTCGCGCTCGCCATGGGCGGCGTCGGCGAGACGCTGACCAACCAGGCCGGCACGGTGCGCGACGAGTTGATCGGCACCGCCGAGCGGATCGCCGAGACGATCTCGGAGCGCGGCAACGCCCTGGCCGAGCGGATGGACGGGATCGCCGCGCGCCTGCACGACACCGTGACGGTGCAGGCCTCGGATCTCGAGACCCGCGTCGAGGCCGCGGCCGAGCGGGCCGGCGGCCACATCACCGACCGGACCCAGGCCGCCACCCAGACCTTGGAAACCGCCTTCTCGGCGCTGGGCCACGGCTTCGAGGCCGGGGCCGCCGCCGCCGTCCAGTCCCTGCGCGGCTCCGCCAGCGCGGTCACCGGCGAGGTCGAGGCCCATACCCGCGACGCCTCCGCCCGCCTGGTCGATACCCTCCAGACCCTGCGCCACGGCTCGGCCGAGGTGACCGGCGCCGTCGAGGCCGAGACCGCGAGCCTGCTCGCCCGCTTCCGCGACGCCGCCGACCGCGCCGGCACCGAGTTCGGCGAGCGCGGTTCCGCGGCGGTGACCGCCCTGCGCGCCGCCCTGGACGACCTCAACCGCGAGCTGTCGGCCCGCACCAGCGATGCCACCGGCAGCCTGTCGCAGGCCGCCCGCGCCATCTCGGACGACCTCGCCGCCCGCATCGGCGAGATGGAGGCGGCCTTCGGCGCGCACGGCAAGGGCGTCGCCGAGCTCCTGGCCAGCCACGCCGAGGAGACCCAGACCCGGATCAGCGGCACCGGCCGCGACATCGTGCTCGCGGTGGCGAGCCAGGGCGCCCGCATCGCCGACACGCTCAGCCAGACCGGCGCGAGCTTCGCCGAGACCGCGGACGGCCGTGTCCGGGCCATCGACGAGACGCTGGGCAGCCGCCTCGCCGCCCTGCAGGAGACCATCGCCCGCGGCGACATCCTGGCCGACCGCATCGGCCGCGACACGGCCCATCTCGGCGAGACCGTCGGGGCGCGGCTGGAGGAGATGGACCGGCTCATCACCGTCAAGGGCCAGGCCGTGGCCGAGACCATCGCGACCCGCGCCCGCGAGGCCGGCAGCCTGGTCGAGACCCATCTCGGTACGCTCGAGGAGCGCTCGGCCAAGCGCGCGGCCGAGATCGGCGAGCTCGTGGCGAACCTGGTCGACCATGTCGACAACCGGATCGACTCCCGCGGCAAGGCCCTGGACGAGGCGCTGGCCGCCCGGACCGGTGAGATGGCCCGGATCATGGACGAGAGCAGCCGCAACCTGGTCGCGGTGCTCGATGGCCGGGCCGAAGGGCTCGGGCAGGATATCGACCGGCGCACCGCCGAGATGGCCCGCCGCATCGCGGGCAGCGCGGAGCATTTCGACGCCGGCGTCATCAATCGCCTGCAGGAGATCGCCAACGCTCTGGAGGAGCGCGCCCGCCTGGTGGACGAGAGCTTCGGCGTGCAGGCCTTCGAGGCGATCCGCCTGATCGAGGCGCGCACCCGCGCGGTCGACGAGGAGCTGGCCGGCCGGACCCGCGACCTGGTCGCCACGATCACCGACCGGACCGGCGGGATCGACAAGGCGATGGCCGACAGCATCGGCACCCTCACCGGCGCCGTCGCGGAATCGACGCGCGTCCTCGAAGCCTCGCTGTCGGGCCGCATCCAGGAGATCGTCCAGCTGGTCGACGAGCGGGCCCAGAGCGCCGACGCGGCCCTCTCCGCCCGCACCGAGGCCGTGCGCGCGGCCTTCGCCGAGCGCTCGGAGCTGCTGGCGAAGCTGATCGACGAGCGCATCACCGCCATGTCGAGCGAGCTCGATGAGAAGGGCCGGACCGTGTTCGGGGCGATCGGCGGCCGCATCACCGAGCTGGCGCGCCTGTTCGACCGCGGCGGCACCTCGCTGGCCGAGCTGATCGACCAGCGCGGCGAGAGCGTCCTGGCCAAGCTCCAGCAGACCATCGCGGATGCCGAGCGCATGCTCGAGGCCGGCGAGGGCCGCCTGGGCCACACCCTGTCGAGCCGCACCGCCGACATCAGCGGCCTGCTCGACGAGGGCGTGCGCTCGGTCCACGGCCTGCTCGACGACCGCACCAACCAGATCCGCGTGATGCTGGACGGCCATGCCGGCACCCTGGCCAGCACCCTCGACGGCCGCATGGGCCCGCTCAACGAGGCGCTGGATACCCGCGGCCGCGCCCTGATCGCCGCCGTCGAGGAGGCCTTCGGCAGCGCCGCCGGCAGCCTCGATTCCCGGACGCAGGCGCTCGGCAGCCTGTTCGACGAGCGCCTCGGGCACCTGGAGAACCTGGTCGAGGGCCGCGGCAACCGTCTCGCCGAGACCCTGGATGCCCGCGCCCAGGGCCTGCGGACCCTGTTCGAGGAAGCCCACAACGCCCTCGACGCGGTGGTGGAGGGCGGCGGTGGCCGCTTCGCCGCCTCGGTCGACACCAAGATCCAGGCCCTCCGGACGATGCTGGAGGAGGCGCCCGCCGCCGTCACCGCTCTGGTCGAGACCCGCGAGCGCCAGCTCGCCGCGACGCTCGACAGCCGCACGCAGCGCCTGCGCGCCCTGTTCGAGGAGGCCCAGGCCGGTCTGCGCGACCTCGTGGAGGTGCGCGGCCAGGAACTCGCCGACACGATCACGACCCGGACCGAGGGCCTGCGCCAGACCCTCGACGCCGCCCCCACCGACATGGCCGACCTGCTGGACGCGCGCTTCGCCGACCTGCGGGCCCTGTTCGAGCGGGCCCAGGCGGAGATCGACCGCCTGGTCGATGG
This sequence comes from Methylobacterium brachiatum, assembly GCF_900113845.1. NCBI lineage: Bacteria > Pseudomonadati > Pseudomonadota > Alphaproteobacteria > Hyphomicrobiales > Methylobacteriaceae > Methylobacterium > Methylobacterium brachiatum. Next base: position 146,845 of record NZ_FOQW01000004.1, read on the forward strand.
CCGCAGCCGCGAGATCGCCGGGACGATCGAGCACCGGACCCAGGCCCTGCAGAGCGCGATCGAGCAGGCGAGCCCGGCCATCGCCGGCCTCCTCGAAGCGCGCGAGAGCCAGTTCGCCGAGGCGTTCGAGACGCGCAGCGGCCAGCTCCAGACCCTGTTCGAGCGGGCGCAATCCAGCCTCGAGGTCTCCGTGGAGAACCGGGGCCGGGAGATCGCCATGGCGGTCCAGGCGCGCACGCAGGATCTGCGCAACCTCCTCGACGCGGCGCCCACGGGCGTGGCCGCCCTCCTGGATGCCCGGATCGAGACCCTGCGCGCGACCTTCGACGAGGCGCGCTCGGCGATCGAGGCGCTCGTCAACGAGCGCAGCCAGTCGCTGCTCGAGGCCGCCCAGGGCCGCACGGGCTCGCTGGTCGAGGCCTTCGACGCGCGGATCCGCGACCTGGACGGCGTCGTGGAAGGGCGCACCGCCGCCCTGGTGCAATCGGTGGAGGCCCAGAGCGAGGCGCTCGCCCGCGGGGTCGATGCCCGCGCCGACGCCTTCACCCAGCGCATCGACAGCCGGATGCGGTTGTTCGCGACGCTGGTCGCTCAGCGCGCCGAGACGCTGGCCAACGCCTTCGACGACCGCCACGATGCGTTCGCGGGTCTCATGGACGAGCGCACCGCCAGCCTGGTCGCGGCGCTCGACGAGCGGGCGCGGGCGCATGCTGAGCAGGTCGACGCGCACAACGCCGCCCTGGCCGAGACGCTCAGCCGGCGCGAGGCCGCTTTGGCGGGCCTGATCGACGCCCGCACCGAGGCTTTGGGGGCCGGCTTCGAGCGCCGGGCCACCGCCCTGGGCGCGCTGGTCGATGCCCGCGGCGAGGCCCTGTCGCGCCGTCTCGCGGAGAGTGCCGAGGCGCTGGTCCGCGCCATCGAGGAGAAGGGCGGGGCGCTGATCGCCAGCGTCGACGGTAGCGGCCGTGCGGTCGGGGACAGCCTGGAAGGGCATGTCGAGCGCCTGCGCGCCGCCATCGACGGGCCGATGCTCGACCTGTCGCGGGCCCTGGCCGACCGGGCCGATTCGATCGAGCGGGTGCTGATCGAGACCGGCGTGCCGCTCGCCGAGACCCTGCGGCTTCAGACCGAGGAACTGGCCGCGCAGTCGCGGGCCTCGGCCGAGCTGCTGCGCGCGGCCATCGACGACGGTGCCGGCCGCGCCCTCACCGAGCTGTTCGAGACCAACGACCGGCTCGGCCGGGAGCTGGGCGCCGTCCTCCAGCGGATCGAGGGTGCCAACGCGGCGCTCAGCGAGCTGGTCTCCGGAGCCGGCACCAATCTCGGCGCGATCGAGCAGGGCCTGGCCGGCCGGGTCGAGCAGGTCCAGTCGGCCCTGCAGCGGATCGCCTCCGAGACCGGCCGCGCCACCGCGGGCGTCGCGGCCCAGGTCGAGGCTCTACGCGAGGTCGCCAACACGGCGCTGCGCGAGGCGTCGGGCCTCGCCGAGACCCTCGACGGCCGCGGCCGCGCGCTCGGCGAGCAGACCTCCGTGCACGTGTCGGCGCTGGACCGGGCGGCCTCGTCGCTCGCCGAGATCGAGCAGCGGCTGGGGGCGACCCTGTCGGGCCGCGAGGCGGCGCTCGCGGAGGCGCTGGCCGGCTTCGAGGCGCGCGCCAGCGCCCTGGAGCAGCAGGGCAACGCCCTGTCCGAGACCATCGAGCGGACGCTGCGGACCGCCGAGGAGCGCGCCCGCGCCGTCGGTGAGTCGCTCACGCGCTCGGCGGAGGGTGCGGGGGCTTCGGTCACCAGCGCCTTCGAGGGCCTGAAGGACAGCGCCGGGGCCGAGAGCGAGAAGGCGGCCCAGGGCGTGCGCCGGGCGATCGAGGAGGCGGCGCGGGAGATGCGCAGCGGCCTCGACGAGGCGCAGACCAAGTTCGGCGCCTCCGTCTCGTCCCTGCGGGACATGGCGGGCTCGATCCGCGGCGAACTCGACGCGACCCGCGCCGAACTCGCCCGGGGCGTCCTCGACCTGCCGCGGGAGACGCAGGATGCCACCGGCGAGATGCGCCGCGTGGTCGCCGATCAGATCAAGGCGCTCAACGAGCTGTCGGCCCTGGTGTCCCGGACCACGCGGTCGGTGGACGTCGCCCAGCCGCAGGCCCAGCGGCGGGTGGCGGAGGGCGGGTCCCGCGCCGCCGCGGCACCGCAGGCCAGCAGCGCTCCGGCTCCGTCCGCGCCGCCGGCTCAGGCTGCCCCGGCTCCGTCCCTGCCGGCGGCGCCGGCCCGGGCCGCGACCGGTCCGGCCCGGATCGAGGCGCCGCGGCCCTCCGCGACCGCCCGTCCCGTCGCCATGACGGCCGGCGGTGCCAAGCGCGGCTGGCTGTCCGACCTGCTGACCCGCGCCTCCCTGGACGAGGACGACGATGCCGAGCCGGCGGCCACCAATGCCGCCGCCCCGGCCCCGTCGGGCCGCCCGTCCCAGCCGCAGGCGCCGTCCCAGGCCCCTGCCGAGACCGGGCGGATCGCCCTCGATACGATCTCGACCGACATCGCCCGGATGATCGAGCACCGGACCGTGGTCGACCTGTGGGAGCGCTACCGGCGCGGCGAGCCGAATCTGTTCGACCCGCGCATCTACACCCCGCAGGGCCGGACCACCTTCGCGGAGATCCAGCGCCGCTACCGCTCGGACGCGGAGTTCCGCCGCAGCGTCGACCGCTACGTGGGTGAGTTCGAGCGGCTGCTCGGCGACGTGGTCAAGAACGACAGCGACGCCAAGCGGACCGACGCCTACCTCACCTCGGAGACCGGCAAGGTCTACACGATGCTGGCCCATGCCAGCGGGCGGTTCGACGGGGCGTAGGACGACGGCCGGCGCGGGCGCTCCGAGAGCCCCGCGCCGGCGAGACCCGGTCAGCGCCGGCCTGACCGGGCGATGACAATCGCACGATTGCTCCGGCCACAGGATATCCCATCCACCCCCTCATCCTGAGGTGCCGCAGCGCAGCGGAGGCCTCGAAGGAGCTCTCCAGCCGGCCGCGCGATCCCTGGAGGGCTCCTTCGAGGCCCGCTGGCGCGGGCACCTCAGGATGAGGGCTTTGGAGGGACAGATCGGGTCGGCGGGCCCCTACAGGAGGCCGAGGCCGACCAGCTCGCGGCGCAGCGCCTCGGGCATCTCGGCGAGGTCGCCCGATTGTCCGGCGCCGAGATCGGCCGGCGCGTCGCGCCCCGTGAGATAGCGCCAGCCCTGGAACGGACGGCACGGCCGGGGCGTCACCGGAATCAGGCGCGGGTCGAAGACCAGCCGGCAGCGCGGGATGCCGTCCTCGCCGGTCAGCTTCTCGATCGCGGTGATCGCCTGCCGGCAGGACAGGGTCCCGCGGATCACCCAGTAAATCGAGCCCTTTCCGGCGATCTCGCGATGGCGCTTGGGCAGGGTGCGGGTGACGTGGAACGGGTCGGCCGGCCGGCCGTCGCGCAACGCCTCGTCCCGGTACCGTTCCTGACGGGCTTCGAGGTCGGCGATGGAGGCGGGTCCGACGCAGAGCTTGATCAGGTTCAGGGCCACGGGGTTTTCGTCTCACGACCCTCGGCGGGCGGGGGCCCCTGATAGCAGGGCCGCTCCGCGCCGTCAGGCGAACAGGGCGAGCCGCTGCTCCGGCGGCAGCGCGTCGATCGCGGCGAAGCTCAGGATCGGCCCGCCCGGTTCGGCGGCGGGCTCGGGGGAGGCCGCCACGAGGTCGGCCCAATCCTCCGCCGGCGCGGCATCAGCAGATCCGTCCTCGGCATCAGCGTCGTCGTCGAGCCCGTCCGGGTCGGCCGTCTGGACCATCTCGGACCCCTCCCCGTCCGAGACCGGCACGAACACGATATCCTCGTGGAGCGGCGGGCTTCCGGGCTGGGCGACGAGGGCGGCGGCCGTGACGGCCGGAACCTCCATCGCGATGTAGCGGTCGATGTCGCTCTGGCAGAGATCGGAGGGCTGGGCCTGCGGGCCGGCGCCCGCGGCCGGATCGCCCGGCATCGGCGGGATCGGTTCGGCGGCGCTGCCCCAGATCGCGATCATCGAGGCCAGCCGGTCCTCGAGATAGCGCAGGGTGTAGACGATCCGAGCGGTGCGCTGGGCGGTGAGGTCCTGGAACGAGCAGGCGGTGTAGATCGCGGTCGCGTGCCGATCGAGGGCGTCGCAGGTCGTCGCGTCGGCGCCGCGCTCGCGCAGGGTCCAGGCCGCCTCCTGGATCGCCTCGGCCGAGCCGAGGATGTCGGAGGTCGCCTGCTCGGTCTCGCGCACGATCGCGTCCAGCGCCAGCGAGGCCTGCGTCAGGCGGGTCGGCTCGTTGTCGCGGGCGCTGATCGCGGCGATCTCGGCCTTGGTCTGGCTGATCGCCGCGGCCATCTCGACGAGGTTGCCGTGCAGCTGCCCGACGGTCTGCTGATCCCGGTCGGCGGTCACCGCGTGTTCGAGCCGGCGCATGGCCCCGAGCAGCATCTCGGTCTCGGCGGCGCGGTGGCGGCGGGCATATTCGGCCAGGAACCAGCGCCCGCGCTCGCTGAGGCACATGGTCGCCTCGATCGCCTCGTACTCGGCGAGGGCGCCTGCAGGGGCTGAACCGGACATGGGATCCCTCCGAACCCGAAAGGCCGGCGCGGCGACGGCCGGCACAGGGCGCGACCCGGAGGCCGGCAAATTGACAGGGAGGGTTTAACGGGCGCTTACGGCGCACAGGTCCGAGAGCATCCTCCGCCTCCCATCCGGGAACCTCCATCCTTGCATCGCCCGTCCGGCCCGGCGCGCCTGTCGCTGCTCTACGCCGTCGTCTTCACCGAGATCGGCATCGCGATGCCGTTCATGCCGATCTGGCTCGACGGCCTCGGCCTCGATGCCGGGGTGATCGGCGTGCTCCTGGCCCTGCCGATCGCGACCCGGATCGTCGCGACGGCGCCGCTGATGAGCCTGCTCGACCGGGGGCTGGGCCCGCGCCGGCTGATCCTGCTCGGCAGCCTCGCCCTCAGCCTGACCTACGCGCTGATGCCGGGGGCCGCCGGGATCGGCTGGCCCCTGCTCGCGCTGCTGATCCTGCTCAACGCGGTGGCCGGCGCGCCGCTGGTCCCCTGCATCGATTACCTGACGCTCGCGGCCGTGCGCCGGGACGCCCGCCTGGTCTACGCCCGGATCCGGATGGCCGGCTCCATCGCGTTCCTGCTGGCCAACCTGGCGGGGGGATTCCTGCTCTCGGCGCTGGGCGGGCAACTCGCGGTGCCGCTGCTGCTCACCGGCCTCGCCCTGGCGGCGGGCCTCGTGGCCTGGCGCAGCCGCTCGGTCGTGGCCCTGCCGCAGGTGCCGACCGGCGCCGACAGGCCGCGCCTGCCGCTCAAGCTCTGGCTCTGCATCGGCGCCGCGGCGGCGATCCAGGCGAGCCACGGGGCGATCTACGGGTTCGGCAGCATCTACTGGACGAGCCAGGGCATCGGGCCGGTCTGGGTCGGCGCGCTCTGGGCCACCGGGGTGCTGTCCGAGATCGCGCTGTTTGCCGGAATCACCGCCCTGCCCGCGTCCTGGCGCAGCCCCGTGCGGCTCCTGACCCTCGGCGCCGGCGCAGCGATCCTGCGGGCGATCGGCATGTACCTCGTCGGCGACCACCTGGCCGCGCTGGTGCCGCTCCAGGGCCTGCACGGCCTGACCTTCGGGGCGACGCAGCTCGGCGCGATGGCGGCGGTCTCGGCCTTCGCCCCGGAGGGCGCGCGCGGGCGGGCGCAGGGCACGCTCAGCGCCGTCAATGCCGGCATCTCCGTGGTGGCGACCCTGGCGAGCGGCCTGGCCTACCGGGCCGGCGGCCCCCTCGCCTTCCTGCTGATGGCCCCGCTCGCCGCCGGCGGCCTGGCCCTGGCGCGCGCCTCCGGCCGCGCCGATCGGCTGACGTTAGACACGGATCGTCAACCGTAATGTCGACATAACCCCACGGCAGGGTGGTGCCTCAATCGAGGAGTGAAGGTCTTGCTGAGCGAGGGCATGGTTCCCGGCGCGTCGCTGCGGGACCGGCCGGCCGACGGCCGGTTGGCGCTCGACGGGCGCTGGACCGCCGACCAGGCGCCGACCGTCGAGGCGAATGCGGCGCGTCTGCTGGCGGCCGGGCGGGCCGGTCCCGTGGCGGCCGATCTCTCCGGGATCGAGCGCCTGGACACGCTGGGCGCCTGGGTGCTCGAGCGGACCCGCGCCGAGATCGAGCAGTCCGGGGGCAGGCTGACCTATGTCGGCGTGCGGCCCGAGCATCGCACCCTGCTGGGCGAGGTGCGCCTGCGCGAGCCGGATTCCGCGCCGCCGGCCCGGCCCGGCCTGATCCTCGGCGCCCTCGACACGATCGGCCGCGAGACCGTGCGGGGCGGGCGCGAATTCGTCACCGCCCTCGCCTTCCTGGGCGAGGTGATCGCCGCCTGCGGGCGCGTGGCCCTGCGGCCGGGCACGTTCCGGGGCACGGCGCTCGTCAACCAGATCCAGCAGGTGGCGTTCAACGGCACGCCGATCATCGTGCTGATCTCGTTCCTGGTCGGCGGCATCGTCGCCCAGCAGGGCATCTTCCAGCTCCAGCGCTTCGGCGCCCAGACCTTCGTGGTCAACCTGATCGGGCTGCTGATCCTGCGCGAGATGGGCGTGCTGCTCACCTCGATCATGGTGGCGGGCCGGTCCGGCTCGGCGATCACCGCCGAGATCGGCTCGATGCGCATGCGCGAGGAGGTCGACGCCCTGCGGGTGATGGGCCTCGATCCCGTCGAGATCCTGATCGTGCCGCGGGTCCTGGCCCTGATGGTCGGCCTGCCGATGCTGACCCTGATCGGCGACCTGGCGGCGCTCACCGGCGGCGGCCTCACCGCCATGCTGTATGGCGGCCTGACGCTCGATCAGTTCCTGGTCCGGCTCCAGGCGGCGGTGGGCGTGCACCACGTCATGGTCGGGCTGATCAAGGCGCCGTTCATGGCGCTGATCATCGGGATCCTCGCCACGATCGAGGGCTTCGCCGTGGAGGGCTCGGCCGAATCGCTGGGCCGCCACGTCACCGCCTCAGTCGTGAAGTCCATCTTCATGGTCATCGTCCTCGATGGATTGTTCGCGGTGTTCTTCGCCGCGATCGATTTCTGAGCCCGTCCTGATGATCGCCCCCGCCATGCCCGAGACCGAAGCCGGCCCCGCGCCCATCATCCGGGTGCGCGACCTCGTGGTCGGCTTCCGGGACCGCAACATCCTGAAAGGTCTGAACCTCGACATCCGGGCCGGCGAGATCATGGGCTTCGTCGGGCCCTCGGGCCAGGGCAAGTCGGTGCTCACCCGGACGATCCTCGGCCTCACGCCCAAGCGCGCGGGCACGATCGAGGTGTTCGGCCGCGACGTCGACGGCATGACCTATGCCGAGCGCCGCCGCATGGAGCAGCGCTGGGGCGTGCTGTTCCAGCAGGGCGCCCTGTTCTCGGCGCTCACCGTCAAGCAGAACATTCAGGTGCCGATGCGCGAGCACCTGAACCTGTCCGAGCGCCTGCTCGACGAGTTCGCCCGGCTCAAGATCGAGATGGTCGGCCTGAAGCCGGACGCCGCCGACAAGCTGCCCTCGGAGCTGTCCGGCGGCATGATCAAGCGCGCGGCCCTCGCCCGCTCCCTGGCGCTCGATCCCGAGATCCTGTTCCTGGACGAGCCGACCTCGGGGCTCGACCCGATCGGCGCGGGCGAGTTCGACGACCTCGTCTCCACCCTGAAGGAGACGCTGGGCCTGACCGTGTTCATGGTCACCCACGACCTCGACAGCCTCTACACCGCCTGCGACCGCATCGCGGCGCTCGGCGACGGCCAGATCATCGCCGCCGGCACGATCGAGGAGATGCTGGCGAGCGACCATCCCTGGTTGCGCTCGTATTTCCACGGCAAGCGCGCCCGCGCCCTCACCACCGGCGTGCCGGCGCATGCCTGACCGTCCCTTCCCCCTGATCCCGTCCCGGTCCCGCCCGGGACCGTGGACCCGCAGCTCGGCCCGATCCTGTTCGCCGAGCGGAACCGCAGGCTGACCGCATGGAAACCCGCGCGAACTACGCCCTCATCGGGGCCTTCACCCTCGCCGTCATCCTGGCGGGCTTCGGCACCGTGCTGTGGCTCTCCGGCGGCTCGTCGCGGCAGGTCAGCCAGACCGTCCGCATCGTGTTCTCCGGCTCGGTCGGCGGCCTCTCCCGCGGATCCAGCGTGAACTTCAACGGCATCAAGGTCGGCGAGGTCACCGATATCCGCCTCGCCCCGCAGGATCCCCGCCGGGTGCTGGCCCAGATCAAGGTCGATCCCTCGACGCCGCTCCGGGCCGATACCCGCGCGCGCCTCGATTCGGCGATGCTGACCGGCGTCTCGGTGATCTCCCTGTCGGGCGGCAACGCCGACGCGCCGGTGCTCACGCCCATGGCCAATGGCGAGCCGCCGACGATCTTCGCCGATTCCTCCGACATGCAGGACATGATGGCGCTCGCCCGCCAGGTGGCGCAGCGGGCCGACGACATGCTGGCCCGGCTGGACCGGATCGTGGCCGGCAACGAGGGCGCGATCAATCGCGCGCTCACCAATGTCGAGTCCTTCTCGAAGACGCTCGCCGATGTCGGCCCCAACATCGCGACCCTGGTCAAGGCGGTGGACGGGGTGAAGCTCGGCCACGTGATCGACAATGCCGACCGGTTCTCGGCCGCCCTGTCCAAGTCGAGCCCCGACATCGAGGGGGCGGTGCACGATGCCCGCTCCCTGGCGGCCAAGCTCAACGCCTCGGCCGACAAGATCGACGGGGTGCTCAACGGTGCCCAGAGCTTCCTCGGCTCCGCCGCCGGCCAGGAGGGCTCCAGCACCTTCGCGGAGATCCGGGCCGCCGCGGTCTCGGTGCGCGACGCCGGCAAGGCGTTCCGCACCATGTCGGAGAATCTCGACAAGCGCACCGCCAGCATGTCGACCAATTTCGGCCGGCTCAGCGGCACCGGCCGCCGGGAGGTGGAGGCCCTGTCCGGGGACGGCCAGCGCACCCTGAACACCCTGAACCGGACCGTGCGCAGCCTGGAGCGCGACCCGAGCCAGGTGATCTTCGGCGGCAAGCCGTCGTTGCCCGAATACAACGGCGGCCGCTGAAATCGTCCGCTGCCGGGTCGATGTGTTCCGGCGCACGGCACGGATACAGGCCAGGGATAGTTTCTGCGGCATAGCTTATACAGCTCTGCCGCTCGCCGGCGGGGTTTCTCAGGTTGTGCGTATGGCCCGCTCGTCCCACCTCCTCGCCGCCGCCTTGCTCGCTGCCCTGCTGGGCGGCTGCGGTGGCGGCGCGGCACCGCTGACCTTCGATCTCGCGGCTTTGCCCTCGGCCGGGCGACCGGTCTCGGCCGGCCGCTCCATCGCGGTCTCGGAGCCGGTGGGCATCCAGCCCTTCGAGGCCGACCGGATCATCGTGCGCGAATCGGGCGGCGCCCTCGCCTTCCTGGGCGGCGGCCAATGGGCCGACCGGCTGCCGCGGCTGATCCAGACCCGCCTCCTCCAGAGCCTGGAGAATTCCGGCCGGCTCCGCTCGGTCAGCCGGCCCGGCGACAAGGTCGTGGCCGATTACCAGCTGATCAGCGAGATCCGCGCCTTCGACATCCAGGCGACGACCGGGGAAGCGGTGGTCGACCTCTCGCTGAAGCTCGTGGCCGACGGTACCGGCAAGGTGACCGCCGCCCGGATCTTCACCGCCCGCGTCCCGGTGGCCAAGATCGACGCCGGCAACGGCGCCCGCGCCCTCGATCAGGCGCTGACCACCGTGCTGGCCGACGTGGTGCGCTGGGTGAATACCGGGCGCTGAGGGCTCCGCGCGAAGACAAGGGACCTCACCTCCGGAAGCCGGCGCGCCGGCTGAGGTCGGCGGCGCGAGGCGTCGGCCCGCGCCGCCGATCAATCTGAGGGACGCGCGCCGCGAATCGATGGTCCCGGCCGCTCATAGGGAAGCACGTCAGGTGAGTGCGCCGGAACGCGCGGGGCACGCGGCAGGCCGGCCAAACCTCTGCCTCCGATTGTGCACATGTGTACTTTGCAAACTTTATGGTTGCAGGTTGCAACAATCGCGGCCATAGGGCGGCCGCGATGCAGACCATCTTCTCGACGGACGGGGTTTTACCGAAAGATCGGTTTCGCAGCTGGCGGGATGTTTGCGAAGATCGCCTCGTCCCGATGGCACAGAACTGCCTGGGCGAGGAGCCGTTCGACGCGACGATCGACGGCGTCAGTATCGGCGGTCTGGACTTCACGAAGTTCGCGCTGCGCAATCTTCGCGCGGCGACGACACCGCGGACGCTCCGGCACGAAAATCACAAGACCGATCATCTCTTCATGAGCATGGTGCTGACCGGCACCGTGCGCTCGGACCAGAACGATCGATCGAGCACGGACACGGCCGGCGATTTCGCGATCCGGGACACGAACACGCCCTGGACGATCGAGCACAACGGCTACAGCGAGGTGCTGGCCATCGCGATCCCGCGCGAGCGGCTGGAGGGCGTGCTGGGTCCCGCCCGGATCTTCGCCGGCCTGACCGTCGGCGGCGAGTTGCCGGTCACGACCCTGACCCGCTCGTTCCTGTCCAACCTCCTGCGCGAGGGGAACCGGCTGCCCGCTCACGTGGCCGAGCGCATGGTCGGTGTGGGAATCGATCTCGTCGTCGCCAGCCTGGCCGAGCGCATGGCGCAGGAGGTGCCCCGGCCGGTTCACGGCAGCGTCGTGGTCCAGCGCGCCAAGGCCTATATCGAGGCCAACCTCCACGACCAGACGCTGGATCCGCCCCACCTCGCGGCCGCGACCGGCGTGTCGCTGCGGCGCCTTCAGGAGCTGTTCCACGAGCGCGGACAGCACATCTCCGACTGGATCTGGCACCGCCGCCTGAGCGTTGCGGCCAACCGCCTGGCCGATCCCGGATATCTCCACATGCCGCTCGGCACCCTGGCCTATGCGTGCGGCTTCGCCAGCCAAGCTCATTTCTCCCGCCGCTTCAAGGAGCGCTACGGCCTGAGCCCGCGCGACTATCGCCACCGCGCGCTGTCGGAGGCGGTCGCCTGCTAGGCGCCGGAACGGGATCGCTCCGTCACGGTGCCGATCGGGGCCGCCCGTAGGCACCGTGAATCCGCGATCGGCTGCGAGCCGGCCCTTGAACAACCTGAGCCGTCTCGGTAATCCTGGTCGCACATCAAGAGTCGGGCCGACACCCGACGCCAACCTGCCGATCCGGGCAAGGTGGCGCTCCGCAAGGAGGATGTGGCCGAGCCGGCAACCAAGCGGATCAAGCCACGGAGGTCGGCCCCGGAAGACAGGGACGACGCACCGTGCCGATCAAGATCCCCGACGATCTCCCCGCAGCCCGCGCCCTGGAGGCCGAAGGCGTCGTGGTGATGCGCGAGACCGACGCGGTCCGTCAGGACATCCGGCCGCTGCGGATCGGCCTGCTCAACCTGATGCCCAACAAGATCAGCACCGAGACGCAGGTCGCCCGCCTGCTCGGTTCGAGCCCGCTCCAGGTCGAGCTGACCCTGGTCCGGATGACCGACCATGTCGCCCGCAACACCCCCGCCGAACACATGGATGCGTTCTATCGGCCCTGGAGCGATGTCCGGGAGGAGCGGTTCGACGGGTTCATCGTCACGGGAGCCCCGGTCGAGCGGCTGCCCTTCGAGGCGGTGCGATACTGGGCCGAGCTGTGTCGCGTGTTCGACTGGACGCGCTCGAACGTCCATAGCTGCCTGACGATCTGCTGGGCGGCGCAGGCGGCCGTCTACCATTTCTACGGAATCCCGAAGCGGACGCTGCCGCACAAGGCGTTCGGCGTGTTCCGCCACCGGAATAACGCCCCGGCCTCACCCTATCTGCGCGGCTTCTCGGACGAGTTCTGCGTCCCGGTTTCCCGCTGGACGGAGGTGCGCCGGGAGGACATCCCGGAGGGAAGCGGCCTGTCCATCCTGGCCGACAGCCCGGAGACCGGCCTGTGCCTCCTAAGCGATCCGGAGCGCCGGTCGCTCCACATGTTCAATCACCTGGAATACGATACGGCCACGCTCGCCGACGAGTACATCCGCGATGCCGGCGCCGCGGTGCCGGCCCATTACTTCCCCGACGACGATCCGTCGAAGCCGCCGCGCAATTCCTGGCGGAGCCACGCGCACCTGCTGTTCGGCAACTGGATCAGCGAGATCTATCGGACGACGCCGTTCGACCCGGCCCGGATCGGTGAGGCCGAGAGCCTCACTCCATCACGGCCGCCTTCATGATCACCACCATGGTGGCCCGGGCGGGGCCTTCGATGCAGCGCACGAGGTGGGGGCGGTCGCAGCGGTAGCGCAGGGTCTCGCCGGCCCGGGCCCGCTGCACGCTGCCGCCGATCTCGACCTCGAACGCGCCCTCGGCGACCGAGAGCGATTCGACCGAGCCGCGCTGGTGCGGGTCCGAATCGAGGACGCCGCCGAGATCGGCCGTGACCTCGTACCATTGCAGCCACTCGATCGTCTTGATCCAGCCGATGATCGCCAGCCGGACCTTGCCGTCCTCCGAGACCAGGATCGGCGTATCCGCCCGGGAGGTCTTCTCGATGAACGGCTCCTCGTCGCCGGCCGCCAGGACCCGGTCGATCGACACGTCGAGGGCCTGGGAGAGGCGCCAGATCGTCGCCAGCGTCGGGTTGGTCTCGTTGCGCTCGATCTGGCTGATGATCGATTTCGCCACGCCCGATTGCTCGGCGAGCTCCGACAGCGAGAGGTTGTAGGCCTTGCGCAGGCGCTGGATCGTCTTGCCGAGCTGGCCGGAGAGCACCTGCGCCCCGGTCAGCAGGTCGCGTCCGCGCGCCCTGTCGGGCCGTTCCGCCTGATCCTGCATCGTCACCGGTCCACCTAGGCCGTTCCGTTATCCGAACGATCGTGCGCTTCTTCAAACGCAATCGCCGCCCGGGCGCAAGGCGGCCACCCCCCTGAAGTCAGGGCCAGATCGCGTGAAAGTGGTGGACCGGGCCGTGGCCGGAGCCGATCGCCAGCCGGTCCGCGGCGTTGAGGGCCGCCGTCAGGTAATCCTTGGCCAGCGTCACCGCCGCCGGCAGCTCCAGGCCCCGGGCGAGACCCGCCGCGATCGCCGAGGAGAGGGTGCAGCCGGTGCCGTGGGTGTTCTGCGTGGTGAGCCGCGGCGCCGCGAAGGTCTGCGCGTGACCGTCGGCGGTCACGAGGTGATCGACGCTCATGGCGCCGTGCCCGTGGCCGCCCTTGATCAGCACGGCGCGGGCGCCCAAAGCCACCAGCCGCCGGGCCTGGGACGCCGCGCCGGCCTCGTCCTCGGCCAAGGCCTCGCCGAGCAGCACCGCCGCCTCCGGCAGGTTGGGCGTGATCAGGTCGGCGCGCGTCAGCAGCCTGTCCCGGAGCGCCGTCACGGCGTCCTCCGAGATCAGCCGGTCGCCGCTGGTGGCGACCATCACGGGGTCGAGGACCACCGGGATCGTCCCGGCCTGCCGCGCCAGCCCGTCGGCGACCGCGTCGATCACCGCGATCTGCGACAGCATGCCGATCTTCACGGCGTCGACCGCGAGGTCGGAGAAGACGCTGTCGATCTGTTGGGCCACGAACGCGGCCGGCACGTCGTGGATGCCCTGGACCCCCCGTGTGTTCTGGGCGGTGAGCGCGGTGATCACGCTGGCGCCGTAGACGCCGAGGGCCGAGAAGGTCTTGAGGTCGGCCTGGATGCCGGCCCCGCCCCCGGAATCCGAGCCCGCGATGGTGACCGCGATGGGGCTGGCGGCGCTCATCGGGCGGCGCCCCGCGCCGCCAGGGCCGCGTCGATGGCCGCGCGCAGCTCCCGGGCGCGCTGCCGCACCGGTTCCGTCCCGAACAGGGCGGTGATCACCGCGACGCCGTCCGCCCCGGCGCCGATCACGTCGGCGGCGTTGTGCAGGCCGATCCCCGCGATGGCGCCGAGCGGCAGGCTCGCGCCCCGGGCGAGCCGGGCCCGGAAGGCGATGCGAGCGAAGCCGTCGAGGCCGACCGGCGGGTCGGGATTGTCCTTGCTGGTCGTGGCGAAGACGCCGCCGATACAGGCGTAGTCGACCGGGAGCCGGTACAGCTCGTCGGCCTGGGCGGCGGTCTTCACGGTCAGCCCGATGATCGCCCCCTCCCCCAGGAGGCGGCGCGCCTCGGCCGGGTGGAGGTCGCTCTGGCCGAGATGGACGCCGTCCGCGCCCGCCGCGAGGGCGAGGTCGACCCGGTCGTTGACCAGCACCGGCACCCGCCCGCCGACGGCGGCCTGGATCGCCCGGATCCGCGCGAGCGCCGCGCGGGCATCCGGAATGTCCTTCTCGCGGTACTGGAGCAGGGTCGCGCCGCCCGTCACCGCATCGGCGGCGAGCCGGGCCAGATGGTCGCCGTCCGCGCCGCAGACGCCAACATCGAGGAGACCGTAGAGCCGCAGATCGACGGGCCGGCTCCCGGCCGTCGCGGAGATCGCGCTCGCTGCCATCGTGGTCGCCTGCCCCCGCCCCGACCGGCCCCGCGCCGGCACCTCTCGGGCGGCCCTGTTTGGGCAGCCGCGGTCGCGTTGGCAAGCGCGCCGCCGGACTGGCCGCCCCCCGGATCGCGTCTGCCTGGCGGCCCCCGCTGCCCAGTCCATCGGCCGGGATCCCGTTGCGCGCGGAGACGACGGGTCCGGACCCGGAAACCGGATCACACCGCCGCGTTGACGCGCCACGATCCTGTGCCCCTATAGGGGCTCATCCGATCCGGGATTCCGCGCCCGGCGGCGGAGGCGTTCGAGGGACGATGACGGTCGGTGAGGCGCAGACGGGTGCGGGCGGGGCACAGGCCCTGCCGGAGCGCTCCTCCGTGGGCCTCGTCGCTGTGATCGTCGCGGCGACCAAGGGCGAGCCGCGCGCCCTGACCATCCGGGTGCCGGACCAGGCTCCGGGCCGCGGCGACGGCCTGCCGGCCGGGCCGCTCGTGCCCGAGCACGCCACCCTGGAGCGCGGCCTGCGCGCCTGGGTGGAGCGCCAGACCCACCAGCGCCTCGGCTATGTCGAGCAGCTCTACACCTTCGGCGACCGCGACCGCTCCGGCGGGGAGGAGGCGCCGGAGGCGCACGCGCTCTCGGTGGCCTATCTCGCCCTGGTCCGCGAGGAGCGCCCGGCCGGCCTCGCCGAGGCGGCGTGGCAGAATTGGTACCGCTACCTCCCGTACGAGGATTTCCGCAACGGCCGCCCGCCCCAGCTCGACGCGATCGAGGCGCGGCTCGCGGCCTGGGCGGCCGAGCCCACGGATTGCGCGATCCGCACCCGCCGCCACGACCGTCTGGGCCTCACCTTCGGGATGAACGGCGGCACCTGGAACGAGGAGCGCGTGCTCGAGCGCTACGAATTGCTGTTCGAGGCCGGCCTGATCCCGGAAGCGCGGGGCAATGCCGGGCCGGCGGTGCCGAACGACCCGACCGGCGTGCCCATGGCCTTCGACCACCGCCGGGTCCTGGCGACCGCGATCAGCCGCCTGCGCGGCAAGATCAAGTATCGCCCGGTGGTGTTCGAGCTGATGCCCCCGGCCTTCACCCTGCTCCAGCTCCAGCGCACCGTCGAGGCGCTGTCGGGCACCCAGCTGCACAAGCAGAACTTCCGGCGCCTCGTGGCCCAGCAGGGGCTCGTTGAGGAGACCGAAGCCCTCACCAGCGGCACCGCCGGCCGGCCGGCGCGGCTGGTGCGCTTCCGGCGGGAAGTCCTGCTGGAGCGGCCGGCCCCGGGGCTGCGGCTGCCGTCGCGGCGCGTGGGGTAAGGCGGGCCCGTCCCGCCGGGCGACGCGACGCTGCACTCCGCCCCCGATAAGCAATCCTGTTATTGAATATTCCCATAAGGCCGAATAGTAGTCTGGAGCGCTGCGATTCTCGGCCATCCAGGGTCAAGACTTGCGCGGCTGCATTCGATACAGTCTTCGGCGCGAACAGCATCCCGGGCGGTCGGGTCGCGAACGGATCGCAATGAGCCAGAACGCCAAACGGTCGAGCGCCGTGGAATGGTCGGTTCCGGAACGCCGGCTGGCCGCGATCTTCGCCGCCGACATTGCCGGCTATTCCAAGGCCATGCATGCCGACGAGAGCGGCGCCATGCGGGCGCTCCAGGCCATGCGGGAGGTCGTCGACCGCCTCATCCTGGCGCGGCGCGGGCGGATCGCGAACACGGCCGGGGACAGCGTGCTGGCCGAGTTCGCCTCCGTGACGGACGCCGTCTGCTGCGCCGTCGCGATCCAGCAGGCGCTCGCCGAGGCCGAGGGCGATGCCGGGCGGTTCCGCCTGCGCATCGGGATCCATCTCGGCGACATCATGGTCCATGGCGGGGATATTTTCGGAGACGGCGTCAACATCGCCGCGCGCCTGCAGGCCGCCGCCGATCCCGGTGCGTTGCGGCTCTCGGAAGCCGCTTATCTCCAGGTGCGCGGCCTTCCCGAGATCCGGTTCCTCGATCTCGGCCCGCAGCGGCTGAAGAACATCGCGCGACCCTTGCGGGTCTATGCCGTGCCCCCGCCGGACGGGCGGACGTCGCGCGCCGTCCAGGTCCGCCGGGCCCGGGCAGCCCTCCGGCCGACGCTCAGCGCCGCGGCGGTGCTGGCCGCGGGCGCGGCAGGACTGGCCGTCGCCTGGCCGTACCTCGCCGGATCCGAGCGGGCGGCCGAGCTCCGCGAGCCGACCGTGCGCCCCCGGCTGTCGCTCGTCGTCCTGCCGCTCACGAACCAGAGCGGCGACGCGGACCAGGATTACCTCGCCGAGCAGCTCGCCGAGGATCTCTCCGCCGACCTCGCCCGCGCACCGGGCACCTTCGTCATCGCGCACGGCACCGCCCAATCCTACCGGGGGCGGCAGGCCGAGCCGCGGGCGATCGGGCGCGAGCTCGGCGTGCGCTACGTCGTGCAGGGGAGCCTGCGGCAGAGCGCCGAGCAGGTCCGCTTCGCCGTGCAGCTCACCGATGTCGAGACCGGCGCCTCCCTCTGGGCGGACCGCTACGACGGGCCGCGCGCGGCGGTCGGGGCCGCCCAGGACGTCCTCGTCGCGCAGGTCGGCCGGGCGCTCGGCGTGCGCCTGCTGGAGGCCGCGACCCACGCCCGGGCCGGGCAGCCGGCCGACGCGGTGGATCTGGTCATGCGCGGCCAGGCGCTGCTCAACCGGCCCTTCGCGCGGGACAATCACGCCCAGGCCCGACCCCTGTTCGAGCGCGCGCTCGGCCTCGACCCGATGAACACCGATGCGCGGCTCGGTCTCGCCGAGGTGCTGGTCGACGGGGTGCTGAACGGCTGGACGACGGAGCGGACGGCGGATCTCGATACGGCCGAGCAGGCCATCGCCTCCGTGCTGCAGGGCGACCCGACGCATCCGTTCGCCCATTACCTGCGCGGCGAGACCCTGCGCGCCCGCTCCCGCTACGCGGAGGCGCTCGCCGCCTTCGACCGGGTGCTGACCCTGAATCCCAGCTTCGCGCGGGCCTACGCCTATCGCGGGCTGATCCAGATCTTCCTGGGCCGGGCCGAGCGGACGGAGGCCGACATCGCGGCCGCGATCCGCCTCAGCCCACGCGATCCGCTGCTCGGCGCCTGGCTGGCGCGGGACGGGTTGGCGAAGCTCCATCTCGGGCAGGATCAGGAGGCGATCGAGCCGCTGCGCCGGGCGGCGGCCGTGAACCCGCTCTTCGACTTCCCCCATCTCTATCTCGCCTGCGCCTTCGCGCGGCTCGACCGCGACGAGGAGGCCCGGGCGTCCCTGGCCGAGTTTCTCAGGCTCCGGCCCGGCTACAGCCTCGCCCGCTACCGTAGCCTGACCTCCACGGACCCGACCTTCCTCGCCCAGCGCGAGCGGATCTATGACGGGCTCCGGCGCGCGGGGCTGCCGGAGCAATGAGGGGCCAGACCGGGGATGCCGGAGCGTCAGGCGGGCATCAGGCTCTCGGGTGAGGGCCGCGCGGCGCGCCACAACCACAGAGCCGTGAGCACCAGCAGCACGGTGGCGACGGCGCCGGTGCAGTCCAGCGCGTCCCAGCCGGCCCGGCGGCCGGGGCCGAGGAGACGCACCAGAACCGGGCCGACGATCTGCCCGGCCGCGAAGGCGGCGGTCATGCGGGCGAGGAGCGGCGTCGGGTTGTCGGGCCGCGCCTCGCGGGCGAGCTGCAGGCCCGCCATGGTGGCGACCATGAAGGTGCCGCCCACCAGGATCGCCGAGGCCGCGACCGCCCAGAGGGCGTGGGCGGCCAGGGGCAGGCCGGTGCCGAGCGCCATGACGCCCTGCGCCGCCGCCCAGAGGCGCTGGCGCGGCACGCGCTTCGACCAGCGGGCCACGGCCGCGACCGACAGCGCGGCGGCGAGGCCGAACAGCGGCCAGGTCAGGCCGAACACCTTTGGGTCGGAGGCCAGCTCGCGGGCCATGGCGGGCAGGAACGTCGCCGGCACGATGTAGCCGAACCCGAAGACGCCGTAGCACAGGACCAGGGCCGCCTGGCCGTTCCGGGGGCGCCGGACGACGGCGGCGGCCTCGCGCTCCCCGATCCCGGCCGCTTCCGTACCCTGCCCCCGGGACAGGGACCAGACCAGCAGGGCGCCGAGCCCGGCGACCAGCCCCAGCTCGAGCCACAGCCGGGACGCCGGCTGGATCCCGCCGAGCCAGGCCAGCGTGCCGGCGAGCGCGATGCCTGAGCCGACGCCGGTATAGATCCAGGCGCCGAGCGCGCCGACCCGGCGCCGGGCGAGCTCGGCCAGGCACCAGCCGCTGGCACAGACCAGGGCCCAGGCGCTGAACACGCCGGCCAGGGCCCGCAGCCCGGCCCCGAGAGCGGCCGGCGCGTCGTGGCCGACCGCCGCCATCGCCACCGTGGTGAGCGCCACGCCAACCAGGCTCAGGAGCAGCCCTCGCCGCGGATTGCCGGCGAACCACGAGGCCGTCAGGGCGCCGACCAGATACCCGCCGTAGTTCGCCGCGGCCCATTCCGCCCCCGCGGCGGCCGTGAGGGTGCCGTCGCGCATCATCAGCGGCATCAGGGGCGTGAACGCGAAGCGCCCGATGCCCATGGCGACCGCCAGGGCGACGAGGCCGCTGGCGACGACCGGCCAGGGCGGGCGTTCCGAATCGGTCGGGGCGTGCGGGAGCGTGCTCATGGCGACACCCTTTGAACACCCGCCGGCCATTCTTGGAAAATGAATTTTTGTGACGTACGTTTCTCCAGATGAGAACGATGGATCTTGACGACCTCGATATCTTCCGCTGCGTGGTCCGGGAGGGCGGGGTCACGCGGGCGGCGGCGATGCTGCACCGGGTCCCGTCCAACGTGACGACCCGGATCAAGCAGTTCGAGGCGCGGCTGGGTGTGGCCCTGTTCCGCCGCGAGGGCCGCAGCCTGACCCTCACCGAGGCCGGGCGCACCCTCCTGGGCCATGCCGAGGTGCTGCTGCGGATGGCCGATCTGGCCGAGCAGGAACTGCGCAGCGGCGTGGTCCGCGGCGTCCTGCGGCTGGGCTCTCTGGAGAGCGCGGCGGGGGCGCGGCTGCCGCCGATCCTGTCGGCCTTCCACGCGCAATTCCCCGACGTCACGATCGAGCTGCAGACCGGCACGACCCGGGCCATGCTCCGGCAGCTGGAGCGCTTCGAGATCGAGGCGGCCTTCGTCTCCGAGCCGTTCGATCGCGCGAGCCTGTCGTCGGTGCCGGCCTTCGACGAGGAACTGGTGCTGATCACCGGCCGGACCGCGCCCGGGACCGGCCTGCGGACCCTGGTGGCGTTCCCGCATGGCTGCTCGTACCGCCAGCGCCTCATCGAGTGGCTGGCCGAGGAGGGCGCGTCCTACGACCGGGTCCTGGAGATGAGCTCGTACCACGCCATCGTGGCCTGCGTGGCGGCGGGCACCGGCATCGCCATCGTGCCGGCGGAGGTGCTCGACCACGCGGTGATGAGCACGGCGGTGGAGCGCCATAAGCTGCCGCTCCACCTGCGCCGCAACCGCACCCGCCTGGTCTGGTCGGGGGACGCCAGCCCGGCCCTGCGCGCCCTCATGGCGCTCCTGCCCGAGGCCACCGAGATCGTGGATCGGCCCCCGGGCAGGTCCCGCCCCTACCCGTAGGTGTGATCGTCCGCCGGGAACCGCCCGGCCCGCACCGCGTCGGCATAGGCCTTCACGGCGTCCTCGATATGGGCCCGGAGCGAGCCGAACTGGCGCACGAATTTCGGCGTCTTCTCGGAGAGGCCGAGCATGTCCTCCAGCACCAGGATCTGCCCGTCGCAGAAAGCCGAGGCGCCGATGCCGATCGTGGCGGCGGTGACCTGCGGGGACGTCGCGATGGCCCGCGCCACCGGCTCGACGATGCCCTCCAGCACGATCGCGAAGGCGCCGGCCTCGGAGATCGCCCGCGCGTCCTCCAGCAGGCGGCGCTCGTCGTCCGGCGCCCGCCCCTGGACCTTGAACCCGCCCATCGTGTTCACCGCCTGCGGGGTGAGGCCGATATGGCCCATCACCGGCACGCCGCGCTGGACCAGGAAGGCCACCGTCTCGGCGAAATGGGCCCCGCCCTCCATCTTGATCGCCCCCGCCCCGGTCTCCTTGAGCACCCGGGAGGCGTTGAGGAAGGCCTGCTCCCGGCTCGCCTCGTAGGAGCCGAACGGCATGTCGACCACCACCAGCGCCTTGGCGGTGCCGCGGATCACCGCCTGCGCCTGCAGGATCATCATCTCGAGGGTGACGGGAATGGTCGATTCCATCCCGTGCATCACCATGCCGAGCGAGTCGCCCACCAGGATGAAGTCGCAATAGGGATCGACGATGCCGGCGGTGTGGGCGTGGTAGGCGGTGAGGGCGATGATCTTGCGCCCCTCGGCCTTGCGCTTGCCGATGTCGATGGCTCGGAGCCGGCGGGACTGCACGACCTGCGACATGGTTCGGACCTCTTTCGGCTCATCGGGGTCGAGGGATGGCGCCTGAAACACCACGGCTTCCCTCCCCCCTCCGCGGGGGAGGGTGGCCCCTGCGTCAGCAGGGGTCGGGAGAGGGGAACCCGGCCTCCGGATTGAGCAGAGCGGGCATGAAGGCCGCAGCCGTATTCTGCACCGTCGCTCCCCTCTCCCGACCCGCTTCGCGGGCCACCCTCCCCCGCAAAGGGGGGAGGGAAACGCGCGTGCCTCACTCAGCCCATACAGGAGACGGGGCACGCCCCATCTCGTTCGGCAGCCTCATACACCGCCCCGCCCCGCGGGTCAGCGCCCCGCCTGGGGTTCGGCCGCAGCCTTCCAGGCCGGGTCCTCGCGTAAGGTCGCGGTCTCGTGCTTCTCCTGCCAGCCCTCGACGCCCTCGGGGAACCAGCGCACGCCGGTATAGCCCTTGCGCACCAGGCGCTTGGCGGCGTTCCAGCTGCCCCAGCACTCGACGTGGCAGAACACCACGACGGGCTTGGCCGTGTCGCCGCCGGTCAGCTCCGCGACCCGGGCGTAGAACAGGGCTTCCCGCTCCGGGGCGATGGGCTCGGCTCCGGCGAGCGGCAGCCAGACCGAGCCGGGGATCGAGGGATGCACCGGCAGCCAGAGGCGGCCTTCGGGGAAGTTCGACGGCTTGCGGTCGGGGGCGGCGACGTCGATCAGCACCGGCTTGTCCGGCCCCGCCAACAGCGCGGCGAGCGCGTCTGCGTCGATCACCGCGGCGCCTTTGAGCGTTGGCGGGGTGTAGCCTTTGGGCGGGCCGGCATAGAGCCCCTCCGGCTCGGGCACGTTCACGGGCGAATCCGCCGGGGCGGCGGCGAGGCAGCCAACGGCGGCCAAAGCCGCCGCCAGCCGCCCGATCGGGGTCAGGCGCGCCATGGTCAGTTCGTCGGGCTCGGCGGGGTGAAGCTGTGCTGCCAGCTGCCCCCGGCATTGTCGCTCGCCGCCACCTGGAGCGGCTTGCCGTCCGGCTTGAACGCGAAGTTGATCACCGGGTTCGAGGCGATCGAGATGTCGCCCGTCATGGTGAAGACCTTCTTGTCGCCCGCCGAGACGGTGAGCTTGTCGATGTAGCGGGCCGGCGTGTAGTCGCGGGTGACCTGGTTCATCTGCATCCCGGAAAAGTTCGGGTGGCGGATCATCAGCGTCGCCTCCACGGGCTTGCCGGGCTGGGTCTCGGCGAACTTCATGCGCATGTCGCCCATGCCCTTCATGGCTTCCTCGTCGCTCATGCCCATCGGGGCCGAGCAGCCGCCGGACGCCTTCACGAACTGCTTGGCCTCGTAGAGCTTGCCGTCCTGGGTCTCCACCACGGCGTGCATGTCGGTGTAGTTGTTGACCCGCACCCGCAGCTTCAGCTCCGCCGGATCGGCGGCCGGGCCGAACTCGAACCGCGCCGCGTAGGGGGCGGGGTTGTCGTCGATCACCAGCGACACCGCCTTGATCTGATCCCCCTGCGGCATGGTCAGGGTGATCGGCACCAGGGCGGCGTCGAGCGCCCGGGCGGGGGCGTCGATCTTCACCAGGCTGTCGGTCTTCTCGATGGTGCGGTCGCCGAAGATCGACTTGGCGATCTCCTGCCAGCGCGCCGCCCGCTCCTGCTCGGTATCGGAGGCGCCGGCGGCCCGGACGGGGCCCGCCAGGGCGGTGGTGGCGAGGATGAGGGCGAGCGCTGCCGCGTGGGCGGTCTTGAGCGTCATGGCGTTTCTCCCGGTTGGTCTCAATATGGAGGCTCGAAAGACTATTCCCACTCGAGTTCCTGGTAGGCCACGGTGACGTTGCGGCCGTTATAGGTGTCGAACAGGGCCCACTTGTCCCGCTGGTCCTGGGCGACGCTGGCCACCGCCTTCTCGATCGGGACATCCTTGGCGATCGCCGCGCGGGTGCCGTCGCGCAGGGCCGTCAGGTAGCCGGAGAGGTCGGCGAGCGCCGGGCCGAGATCGACCGAGACCGGCCCGTGGCCCGGCACCGCCCGGGTCGCCCCCATGGCCTTCAGCCGCTCGATCTCCTTGAGCCAGCCCCGCAGGCTGCCGTCCAGCGACGGGATCCGGTTCACGAACAGCAGGTCGGCGGGGAACAGCAGGCCGCTGCCGGAATCGCGCATCGACAGGTCGCAGCTGGTATGGGCCGGCCCGTGCGCCGTGAAGGTCAGGCGCCGGTCGCCGAGGTCGATCTCGGCGGTGTCGGCGACGCTGAGGGTCGGGTAGACCACCGGCCCGGTGCGCGCCTCGCCGAGCAGCTCGATCAGCCGCTGGCGGTAGAATTCCCCCCGCGCACCCAGGGCCTCGGCGAGTTTGGCGTGGCCGATGAAGACCGGCTTGTCCTGCACGAAGGCCCCGGCCCCGAAAACGTGATCCGGGTGGACATGGGTGAGCACCACATGGGTGATCGGCTTGCTGGTGCGCTTGGCGATCTCGGCCCGCAGCCACTGGCCGTCCGCGAGGCTGCCGCCGGTCTCGGTGACGAGCACGCCGTCCCGGCCGATGAGGAAGCCGATATTGGCGATGGCGTCGGCGTTGTCGGCGGTGGCGTCGGCGATCAGGCCCTGGCGCATGAAGATGCCGGGACCGACCTCCTCCATCGTGAAGCTCTCGGTGGCGCGTCCCAGGGTCGGCAGGCAGCACAGGCAGAGGCCGGCGAACAGGGCGTGACGCCGCGACAGGGTGCGGCCCGCGGTGGCGGATTCGCCTGGATGGACGGCGGATGCCGTCATGCCGGAACCTCCCTGTTTTATGCCTCTCCCGAGACGCCCGATGGCCGGGCGTGTCCCGCCGGGCGCGATGGCGCAGCGGGCGACTTGCGAGGGCTTTCAATTGCCTACCATTAAGTAGGTAGATCTTTGGGCGGTCAAGTGGCATGTTGGGGAACGGGCGCCGGGCGGTCACACGTTCGCGCGAGCCGCAGAGACGATGTCCGAGCGATGCGAGACACCCGCGCCGAGCTGCTGAATCAGGCCGAGACCCTGGTCCGGGGGCGCGGCTTTGCCGGGTTCAGCTACGCCGACCTCGCCGAGGCGGTGGGCATCCGCAAGGCGAGCATCCACCACCATTTCCCCACCAAGGTCGATCTCGGTGCGGCCCTGGTGGCGGCCTATGCCGACCGCTACGACGCCGCCCTGGCGGCGATCCGCGCCGATGTGCCGGACGGCCCGGGGCGGATCGCGGCCTATGGACAGCTCTATCTCGGCGGCGTCGAGCAGGGGCTCGGCTGCCTGTGCGCGGCGCTCGCCATCGAGGGCGAGGCCCTGCCCGAGCGGCTGCGCCACGACATCGCGACGTTCTTCGAGGGGCATCTCGCCTGGCTGGAGGCGGTGCTGCGCGCGGGGCAGGCGGATGGCAGCGTGCGGTCCGGACCTGAACCCGCGGTGCTCGCCCGCTACGTCATCGCCACCCTGGAGGGGGCGCTGCTGATGGAGCGGCTGTTCGCGAGCCCGGCGGCGTTTTCGGGGACGCTGGCGGTGCTGGTCGACGGTCTCAGGCCGCAGAGGCGGTGAACCGCGCGAACCCGTCCGCCCGCAGCCGGCAGGCCGGGCAGGTGCCGCAGCCGTAGCCCCAGGCGTGGCGCGCGCCGCGCTCGCCGAGATAGCAGGTGTGGCTGTCCTCGACGATCAGCTCGACCAGCGGCTGGCCGCCCAGATCCTCGGCGAGACCCCAGGTCTGCGCCTTGTCGAGCCACATCAGCGGCGTGTGCAGCACGAACCGGCGCTCCATGCCGAGGTTGAGCGCGACCTGCAGCGCCTTGATCGCGTCGTCCCGGCAATCCGGATAGCCGGAATAGTCGGTCTCGCACATGCCGCCGACCACGTGCCGGATCCCGCGCCGATAGGCGAGCGCCGCCGCGAAGGTCAGGAACACGAGGTTGCGGCCGGGCACGAAGGTGTTGGGCAGGCCCGATTCGGCGAAGCCGATCTCGGCGTCCCGGGTCAGCGCCGTCTCGGAGATTTTGCCCAAAGCGTCGAGGGCGACCGTGTGATCCGCGCCGAGGCGCGTCGCCCAGGCCGGGTCGATGCGGCCCATGCCGGCGCGCAGGACCGCCCGGCGCTCGAGCTCGACCCGGTGGCGCTGGCCGTAATCGAACCCGAGGGTCTCGACATGGTCGAACCGGTCGAGCGCCCAGGCGAGGCAGGTGGCGGAATCCTGGCCGCCGGAGAACAGCACCAGCGCCGAGCGGTCGCCGATGATCGCAGCTTCAGTCGCCATCGTACTCGGCCCAGGACATCGGCGTCTCCGCGACCCGCACCCGGGCGAGCCCCGGCAGGTCCGGCCGCAGGCGATGCCAGATCCAGGCCGCGATGTTCTCCGCGGTCGGGTTCTCCAGCCCCTCGATCTCGTTGAGGCAATGGTGGTCGAGCCGGGCCAGCAGCGGGCCGAAGATCGATTCGATGTCGTAGAAGTCGATCACCCAGCCCGTATGCGGGTCCACGGGCCCGGAGACGGTGAGCTCGACCCGGTAGGAATGCCCGTGCATCCGGTGGCAGCGATGCGTGGCGGGCACGTTCGGCAACCGATGGGCCGCCTCGAAGGTGAAGGCTTGGGTGATGTTCATCGTTTTTTTCGTAGCGATCCCACCCGCGCCCTCATCCTGAGGTGCCCGGCGATCGGAGATCGACGGGCCTCGAAGGAGCCCTCCAGGGACCGCCGCGAGTCCTGGAGCCCTCCTTCGAGGGCTCCGCTTCGCTGCGCCACCTCAGGATGAGGCGGTCTGGTGGGAGGGACGCGGGATCGACGGATCCGTTATCGGCTCCGCCCGATATAGCATCGAATCGTGGCTCGCGCGCCTACCCGGCGCTCTTCCCGGAAACCCCCGCCTGCGCGAAGGTCGCCATGCCGGTATGGCAGGCGAGCGCGCCCTTGAGCAGGCCGATCGCCATGCCGGCGCCCGAGCCTTCGCCGAGCCGCATCCCCAGCGCCAGCAGCGGCACGAGGCCGAGCCGCTCCAGCACCTCCGCGTGGACGCCCTCCGCGGAGACGTGGCCGGCCAGGCAATGGTCGAGGGCCGACGGGTCGGCAGCGTGAAGCAGCGCCGCCGCCGCGGTGGCGACGTAGCCGTCGATCACCACCGGGATCCGCTGCAGGCGCGCGGCCAGGATCGCCCCCGCCATGGCGGCGATCTCGCGGCCGCCGAGCCGGGCGAGCATCTGGAGCGGGTCGCCGAGATGGCCGGCATGGTGCGCGAGCGCCGCCTCCACGGCCGCGACCTTCCGGGCGAGGCCGTCCTGGTCGATTCCGGTGCCGCGCCCGACCCAGTGGGCGGGCTCGCCGCCGAACAGGGCGGCGTAGAGGGCGGCCGCCACCGTGGTGTTGCCGATGCCCATCTCGCCGATGCCGAGGCAATCGGTGCCGGCGGCCACCGCCTCCATACCGAACGCCATGGTCGCCACGGTGGCGCGCTCGTCCAGGGCCGGGCCCTCGGTGATGTCGCCGGTCGGCATGTCGAGGGCGAGGTCGAACACCTTGAAGCCGAGCCCGTAGGCGGCGCAGATCTGGTTGATCGCCGCCCCGCCGGCGGCGAAATTGTCGAGCATCTGCCGGTTGACCGCGTCCGGGAAGGCCGAGACGCCCTTGCGGGTCACCCCGTGGCTGCCGGCGAAGACGCAGACCAGGGGCCGGTCGAGGCTCGGGGGCGCCTTGCCCTGCCAGGCCGCCAGCCAGGACACGAGATCCTCCATCCGTCCGAGGGAGCCCGCCGGCTTGGTCAGGGTCGCGTCCCTTGCGGCCACCGCCTCCTGGGCGTCCCGGTCTGGGCCCGGCATCGCCTTGAGCAGGTTGCGGATATCGTCGAACGGGCCCGGATCTGTCTTTGCGGCGTCGGTCATGGCGGCGATGATTTCCTGTGGGCGCCCGCGAACGGGGAGACGACGGCGTATCGGGACGCCTATAGTGATTCTGCGCCGCCTGACCGTTCGCGATCGGCTCGCCCCACCGGGGCGCGGTGGCGGGTGGTGGCGAGAGGCCGCGATGGACAGGCAGACCGGCGGGGAGGCCGATTGGCCCGGGCGCGGCGCCCTCTACGACCTCGCCGGGTGCCTGCGGTTCTACTCCCGCCTGCCCGTGCCGCAACTGCCCGGTGAGCCGGACCCGCATCGGGTCCCCGATTTCACCGCCCTGCCCCGGATGCTGCCGCTCGCCGGCCTGATCCTCGCTCTCCCCGCCGCCCTGGTGCTCGCGGCGGGCTGGTGGATCGGGCTCGGGCCGTTCCTGGCCGCGACCCTGTCGGTGGCCGTCATGATCCTGGCCACGGGCGCGCTCCACGAGGACGGGCTGGCCGACGTCGTCGACGGCTTCGGCGGCGGTGCGACCCTCGAGCGGCGCCTGGAGATCATGCGCGACAGCCGGATCGGCGCCTATGGCGGGGCGGCCCTGGTCCTGGCGCTGGCGCTGCGCATCGGCGCGCTGGCGACGCTGCTGGACCGCACCGGCTACGCCGCCGCGACCGCGCTGATCCTGGTCGCTGCCCTGTCCCGGCTCGCCGCCCTCGCCCCGATGGTGCTGCTGCCGCCGGCCCGGCCCGGCGGCCTCTCCGCTTCCGTCGGTCGTCCGAACCGCGCCAGCCTGTGGGTCGCGCTGGGCAGCGGTCTCGCGGTGGCGCTCGGCGGCGTGATCCTCGGCCTGCCGTTGCGCGGCGTCGCGCTGATGATCCTGTGCGCCGGCCTGGCAGCCCTCGCGCTGACCCGCCTCGCCCGGCACATGATCGGCGGCCAGACCGGGGACGTGATCGGCGCCTGCCAGCAGATCGCCGAGATCGCCGCCCTGCTCGCCCTCGTGGCGGCCTCGGCGGATTGATGCGGCATCCCGGGCCTTGATCGAGCCACGATCCCGCGTCCAAGGATCGGCGATGTCGCCCGCGCCCAAACCCTCGTCCCCCTGCACCAAGGTCTGCGTGCTCGACGCCGCCAGCGGGCTGTGCCGCGGCTGCGGCCGGACCCGCGACGAGATCGCCGCCTGGAGCGGGATGCCGGAAGCCAAGCGCCGGGCCATCATGGCCGGGCTCGGCGCCCGGATGCGCGGGGCCGGGTTCACGTCCTTGGAGGAGCCGCTGCCGTCATGATCTATCTCGGGCTTGCCGCCATCGCGCTGGTCACGGCCGTGCTGGTCCTCAGCGACGGCAGCGACAGCATCGGCGGCGTGATCGAGCCAGACCACCTCGCCGCCCTCGCCTCCACGGGGGGCATCCTGGCCCTGGTGGTCGCCGGCTACTGGCGGCAATTCCGGTCCGCGCTCGGACCGAACCTGCGCGCGCTCTTCGCCTGGGCGCTGATCGGGCTCGCCCTGGTGATCGGCTACAGCTACGGCGACCGGTTCCAGGGCGTCGGCGCCCGGGTGCTCGGCGATCTCCGGCCCGGCTCGGCCGTGTCCGGCCCCGGCGGCTCCGTGACGATCACCCGCCGGGCGGACGGCGATTTCCGGGTCGAGGCCGAGGTCAACGGCCGGGTGCAGCCGTTCCTGTTCGATACCGGGGCGAGCAGCGTCGTGCTGACCGCCGAGAACGCCGCGGCTCTCGGCATCACCCCGGCGCCGGCCGATTTCACCGCCCGGGTCTCCACGGCCAACGGCATCGCCTATGCCGCGCCGATCCAGCTCGATTCGCTGCGTGTCGGCACCATCGCCGAGCGGCGGGTGAACGCCATGGTGGCGCGGCCCGGCTCGCTTGCCGGCAACCTGCTGGGCCAGACCTTCCTGACGCGCCTCTCCGCCTACGAGGTCCGGGGCGACCGGCTGATCCTGAGCCCGCCCTGACGGGCGTGGCTCTCAGGCCGCCCGGGCCTCCGGTATCTCGCGCGAGACCGTGGCCACCGCGTCCCGCAGGGTCTGGAGCCCGGCATCCGGCCGCATCCCGTGGGTCGAGAGGTGGCGCCGGAAGGCCCGCGCGCCCGGCCGGCCGTTGAACAGCCCGAGCATGTGGCGGGTCACCGCGTGCAGGCGCTCGCCGCGGGCGAGCACGTCGGCGATGTAGGGCTCGAACGCCTCCACAGCCGCGAAGGCGTCGGGCACCGGCGCGGCGACGCCGAACAGCGTCGGATCGACGCCGAGCAGCAAAGCCGGCTCGGTATAGGCGGCGCGGCCGACCATCACGCCGTCGACCTCGGCGAGGCGGTCTTGCGCGGCGTCGAGGTCGCGCAGGCCGCCATTGACCGCCACCGGCAGGGCGCCGAGCCGCCGCTTCAGCCGGGCGGCGCGGCCGTAATCGAGGGGCGGCACGTCGCGGTTCTCCTTGGGCGACAGGCCCTGGAGCCAGGCCTTGCGGGCATGGACGATCAGCCCGTCCACCCCGGCGGCCACGACCGCGTCGGCGAGCGCGTCGAGGGCCGCTTCGGGATCCTGGTCGTCGACGCCGATCCGGCATTTGACCGTCACCGGCACGGAGACCGCGGCCTTCAGGGCGGCCACGCAATCGCCCACCAGGGCCGGCTCGCGCATCAGGCAGGCGCCGAAACGGCCGTCCTGCACCCGGTCGGACGGGCAGCCGACATTGAGGTTGATCTCGGCATAGCCGAAATCCGCGGCGATCCGCGCAGCCTGCGCCAGCTCGGCCGGATCGGACCCGCCGAGCTGCACCGCCACCGGGTGCTCCAGATCCGAGAAGCCGAGCAGCCGCTCACGCGGCCCGTGCAGCACCGCGCCCGTGGTGACCATCTCGGTGTAGAGGCGCGCCCGCGCCGACAGGGTGCGGTGGAAGGCCCGGCAATGCCGATCGGTCCAGTCCATCATCGGGGCGACGGAGAACCGCCATCCCGGAAGTGCGCCGCAAGTCTCAGCCGCCGTCACGTGCCAGATCCGTATTGCCCCGCGCGTCGGGTGTCGTCCTGCGGGTTGGGGGAGAGGCCGCTGATACCACGACGGAGCGGGTCCCGAACAGCGCACGGGATTGCGGGACACCGCCGTGTCCGGCGACGGGCGGTGTCCCGGTCGTGGCCCGCGATCAGAATACCGGCATCGCGCCCGCTACGGTGATCAGCGCGCCGGAGGTGTAGCTGCTGTCCTCGGAGGCCAGCATCACGTAGGCGGAGGCGAGCTCGGCCGGCTGGCCCGGACGGCCGAACGGCACCTGGTCGCCGAAGGATTTCACCGAATCCTGGCTCATCCCGGACGGTATGAACGGCGTCCAGATCGGGCCCGGCAGCACGCCGTTCACCCGGATGCCCTTCTCGGCGAGCAGCTGCGAGAGGCTCAGCACCATGTTGCTCAGTGCGCCCTTGGTGGCGCTGTAGGCCATGAGCGACGGCATCGGGTGCTTGGAGTTCACCGACGAGGTGAAGATCACCGAGGCGCCGGGCTTCAGGTGGGCGAGCGCCGCCTTGGTCACGTAGAACGGGCCGAACACGTTCGTGCGGAAATGGTCCTCGAAGATCGTGTCCTCGATGGCGTCGAGGCCCTGGTTCGGCTGCTGGAACGCGCCGTTATTGACCAGCACGTCGAGGCGGCCGAAGGTCTCGACGGTGCGGGCGACGATCGAGCGGCCATAGGCCGGGTCCTTGAGGTCGCCCGGCAGCAGCAATGCGCGCCGGCCGGCCTTCTGGATCCAGCCGCTCACCGCCTCGGCATCGGCCTGCTCCTCCGGCAGGTACGAGATGGCGACGTCGGCGCCCTCGCGGGCATAGGCGATCGCCACGGCGCGGCCGATACCGCTGTCGCCGCCGGTGATCAGCGCGACCTGGCCGGTGAGCTTGCCGGAGCCCTTGTAGCTCTCCTCGCCATGATCGGGCTCGGGCGCCATCCGGCCGGTCTTGCCTGGGAAACTCTGCGGCTGCGCCTCGAAGGGCGGGCGCGGATACTTGTGCAGCGGATCAGTGGTCATGCGGGCCTCGCGTTGGGATGGGAGTCCAACGATGGGTCCTGCGGGGTGTTCCTGCGCCCCGCCGACGCGCCGGGCGCGGGACGGCCGCGTTTCAGGGTGGGACCGCTCGACGACACAGGGCAGCAACAGGCGGCCTTCAGTGTGGAACCAAGGGAGGCGGCGCCATGGTCGAGTGTCAACCGGAGGATCAGGGCGCGCGCATCATCGATCGCGCGCGGCTCGCCGCTGCGGTGCCGTCGCGCGCCTGCGGCCTGGCCACGGGCCTCTGGGGCCTGGTCCTGTGAGCGCCGCGCCGGTTCGACACGGGTGTTAGGCTGGAGCGCCATGCGTCGGACCGGCCTCGATCGCACCGCCGTCACGCTGATCTGCGCGGGCCTCGTGCTCCTCGCGCTGGCGCAGATGCTGGTCGGCTTCCCGTGATGCGCCGGAGGGCTCGCCTGCGCGGCCGGGGGCGGGCCGGATGCTGAACCGCGTCCTCGTGGCGGCGACGCTGATCGCGGTGGCCGCCTTCCTGGTCTACCTGGCAAGCCTCGCGCGCGACGCCCTGTCGCCGAACGAGGCCTACGCGGCCAGCATCGGCCTGACCCTCGACCAATGCGCGGCGGCACAGGACGGGCTCACGGAGGCGGAGGCCCGCGCCTATTGCCGGCGGCCGGTGCCGAAGCGGCCCTGAACGGCCTGCGGCCTCGGGCGATGGCGTCCGGGCCGCGTGATCGATGTTCGGCCGGGTTCGAGACAGGCCTTCCGCCGGGCCTGTCCCGAAGCCCGCAACGGCCTGATTGCATCAGGCCGTTGCGCCCTGCGCTTTAGCTGCCGAACTTGTAGTTCAGGCCGAAGCGGCCGAGCACGCCCTCGTTGCGGAAGCGGGCGGCGTAGGCACCGACGCCCGGTCCGACCGCCACGAGCGGCACGGTGCGGCGGCCGAGGTCGTAGTACAGCGCCTCGCCCTTCAGGGTCACCGCGTTGGAATGGAAGATGTTGAACACGGAATCGGTGGGCAGCGCGAACTCGATGCCGCCGCCGGCCGCGTAGCCGGTCTCGACGCGCGAGCTGCTGCCATAGAAGTTCGGCTGGCCGGCCGCCGTCTGGAAGACGCCGCGATAGGTCTCGGACCCATAGGCGAAGCCGCCGGTGGCGTAGACGAGGGTGCGGTCGAAGGCGTAGCCGACGCGGCCGCGCACGGTCCCGAGGAAATCCCCCATCTGCCGGAAGGTGCTGATCCCGCCCAGGCGCCCGGTGGTGCTGCGGGTGCGGTTCAGGTCGGTATAGGCCAGATCGGCCTCGGCACCGACGACGAAGCCGGAACCGGGCGTGAACTGGAAATTGTAGCCGAGCTGGCCGCCGCCGGTGAAGCCGTCCCGCGGCAGGCCCAGAGCGGCCGGACGGTTGCCGACCCGGACGCCGTCGTTGCCCGGGAACACGCCGGCCGTCGTCACGCTATCCTTGGTCGTGGTGATGTAACCGGCATTGATGCCGAAATAAGCGCCGGCCCAGGAGAAGACCGGAACGGGCGGCGGCGGGGGCGTATACGCGCGGCGAGGCAGATCTGCTGCGGACACAGCGGCCGTCAACGCCGTGAAGGCGGCCAGGGAAGCGATGGTCTTGCGCATAGTCCGGGGATCCAAGAATACGAATTGCCGACATCGTATCCAAAGCTTGGGCGCAGGGCTGTGATCTGTGTGCAACACTTGGAGCTCGCATTATGTATAAGCGGGATGGCCTCAAGTTTTGCGAAATGAAAGATCGAATATTTCATACGTTCTGTCTTCAAGGCGTTCTTGGCGACCGTTTCTGATATCGACGACGCCCTGCGATTGATTGAAGCTGCTCTTCGGCGGGAAGGGTTCGCTGCCGCCGGCGCGATCCGACCGGGGCGCGAGAATGGGGCAAAGCCTCCGATCCTCTGCGCCGATCTCGCGCGCAAGGCGACGGGTCGGGACAGGCCGCGCTGCGAGAGCGTGAGCTGTTCCGGGCCGCTTCGCCGCGCACAATGGCAGGCGGAGAGCCCTGGGGCCGATCGCGACGTGGCGCTTGGGGCGGGCCCGTCGATCGGCCGGGCCGGTCTGGCCCCCGCTCGGGATCTTCGCCCGCTGCCAGGGCGCGTCCGGGCCGTCACGCCAGGCGCGCCAACCCTCGTCGATCGACCGACGCGGTCAACGATCCGTCGCGCAGCACCACGCTTCGCAGCGACACCACCGCGGCCTCTTCCACGCTCGGGCGCTCGGAGGAGCCGTCATGGAACCGCCATCGTCGGCATCGCGGGGCCGTGAGCAATCCAGGCCCCGGCGCGAATGAGGCTAGGCGTCGTCAGCAGCGCGGCATCCGGTGGGCCGCGGAAGATCCACTCCGTCAACCGCCCCTCTCGGCAGCGCCACGGGTCCGGGATTCGGTCGACGGTCCCGCGCCGGCATCCCGGAACGTCCGCGCCACGAAACGGGCGCCGAACCGGGATCGGCTTCGACCGCGCCCGTCAGTGGTCGTGGTTGCAGCCGGGGCCGTGGACGTGACCGGGATGCGCATGGTCATGGGCATGGTCATGGGCCTTGGCGTGATCGTGCGCCTTGGCGTGGTCATGGGCTTCGGCATGGTCGTGCCCGTGATGGCCGTGATCGTGATCGTGCCCGTGATCGTGCGTGTGCCCGTGATCATGGCCGTGATGGTCGTGGCTATGGTCGTGCCCGCAGGTGCTGTGGTCGTGCGCGGCGCGCTCCGGCCGGAAGGCGCGCGAGACCGGGCTCGCGGTGCAGCCCTGACCGCGCACCAGCTCGGCATTGGCCGGGGAAGCCGGGACGTAGAGCACGTCGGCGGCGATCTCGGCGGGGACGTGGTTGCCGCCGAGCTGCCAGGCCAGGCGGGTCAGCCGGGCCGGGTTCTCGGCGCGGACCTCCAGCAGATCCTCCGCGGCCGCCCGGATGGCGACCAGGCGGCCGTCCTCCAGGCGCAGGGCATCGCCGTCCTCCAGCGCCGCCGCCTTGGTGAGCGCCACCTCGAAGGCGAGCCCGCCCTCCGCGACCAGGGATCCGGAGGCCGCCGCCCGGGCGGCGTGATCGAGGCTCACCGTGTCGGCGACGCGGTCGGGGCGAACCGCGGCCCGGCGGACGATCGTGGTGGCTCTCGACATGGGATCCTCGCGGATGGCGCCGCGGCGCCCCGGCCGGAGCGCCGCCTCTCGGGCGGTGGCATAGGGCGAGACGGGAAGGGCGCGCAACTCCGTCGCGCCGCGTGGAACCTTAGCCGTATGGCGGGCATTGCTTTCCTGCTAAGCTCACCGCGATCCGCGACGATCACGGCCGACGGCCGGACCGGATGCACAAGGGAGATCAGGGGACCATGAAGAAGCTGACCGCAGCCGCCCTCGCCACCATCGCCGCCCTGTCGCTGGGCGCCTGCAACACTCCCGAGGATCGGGCGCTCGGCGGCGCCGGCCTCGGCGCCCTCACCGGTGCAGCCATCGGCGCGGCCGCCACGGGCCGCGCGGGCGGTGCCCTGGCGGGTGCCGCGATCGGCGGCGCCGGCGGTGCCATTGTGGGCGCCTCGACCGCGCCGCGCTGCCCCTACGGCACCTACCGGGATGCCTACGGCAACATCTACTGCCGCTAAGGCGCCGGAGCGGGGGCCGGGACGCGTCCCGGCCCTTCCGCGCGGCCTGAGGAGCGGCTATCCCGGCCCCCGGCCGGGCGCGTCCCCGGTGCGGGACCCAAAGCCGCCGACCATGATCGCACCGCGTCCACGATCCCGTTCGGGGCCGCCCCGCCCATGAGCCAGGAGGTCGACAAGGCTCAGCCTAAGGCTCAGGGGAAGCCCCAGGGACCTTGGGGCAAGCTCGGCGGCGCCGGGCTCGGGCTTGCCATCGGCGGCCCGCTCGGGGCGCTGATCGGCGGCGTCGCGGGCCATTTCCTGGTCGACCGAATCGGCGCGCCCTTCGGCCCGACCCCGCGCGACGTGGTGTTCACCACCGGGCTGGTGGCGCTGGCCGCCAAGATGGCCAAATCCGACGGCGTGGTGCTGCCCTCCGAGGTCGAGGCGTTCGGCCGCGTCGTTCACGTCGAAGAGTCGGCGCGGGCCGGCGTCGAGCGGCTGTTCGATCTGGCGAAGAAGACCACCAACGGCTTCGAAGCCTATGCCCGGCAACTCGCGGCGACCTTCGGGGACGAGCCCGCTCTCCTCGAAGACGTGCTCGACGGCCTGTTCCAGATCGCCGGCGCCGACGGGGCCCTGCACGAGGCGGAAGAGCGCTACCTGCGCGCGGTCTCGGGGATCTTCGGCTTCGACGAGGCCGCGTTCCGCCGCATCGCGGCCCGGCACGTGCGGCTGCCGGACGACCCCTACGCGGTGCTGGGGCTCGACCGGGATGCCGACGACGCGACCGTGAAGGCGCGCCACCGGGCGCTCGTCGCCGAGCACCATCCCGATCGAGCGCTGGCCCGGGGCCTGCCCGCCGAGGCGGTGGCGATCGCCACGCGCCGGCTCGCGGCCATCAACGCCGCCTACGACCGGATCGTGCAGGAGCGCGGATAGCGGTGAGCGCCTCAGGCCGCAGGGTCGGAGCAGGTGACGACCCGCACCGGATACCGGGGGGCATGTCGATCCTCGGATACGAAACCGGCATCCTCGCTGATCGCCTGCGCGAGGAGCAGATGATCGAAGGGATCGCGATGATCGGGGTGCTTCGGCAGGCCGCCGAGCACCGTGAGATGCGCGGGCCGGATATCGAGCCGGACGAACTGGTCCTGCGTGAGAGCCGCATCGATCTCCGCGATATCGGCCTGAAGCTTTCCGATCCGCACTTTGACGACGATCTCCCAGAGCGATGCCACGCTGACCAGCACGTCGTTGCCGGGATCCGCGATCAGCGCTCGCGCCTGCCGTCCGAGCGCATCGTCATCACCGAGCCACCAGAGGAGGGCGTGGGTGTCGAGCAGGAGCTTCACGGCTCCTCGCCTTGCATCGCCGCCAGCATGTCGGGCGGGAGCGTGTCGAAATCCGGCGCCATGCGGATCCTGCCGCGGAGCGCCCCGGGGGTACGGTCTGCCCGAACCGCGTCTGCGGGCGGCCGAAGCTCGGCCAAGACTTCGCCCCGTGACGTGACCAGAAACGTATGGCCGTTCCGCGCCTCGCGCAGGAAGGCGTCGATATGGTTCCGGAACGTCCTCACGCCGATGCGCCGGGGCGTTGTCTTGTTCCGGACCGGGCCGGCCATCGTCGACCTCCGCTGTGGCCCCGCATGTGGGCGCATCGCCCGAACGCCGTCAATGACGGGCCGGCGCGATCCGGTATTTTCGACGGCGCATCGGGGCGCGAACCATGGCACAAGCCCGCCATGACGCTGACCCCGGACAGCCCCCTCGCCCGCCGCGTCGCGCCCTCGCCGAACCATGGCGACCGCCGCGGGCAGCGACCCGACATGCTGATCCTGCACTACACCGGCATGGCCAGCGGGGCCGCCGCGCTGGCGCGGCTGCGCGACCCGCTGAGCGAGGTCTCGGCCCATTACCTCGTGTTCGAGGATGGCGGCATCGTCCAGATGGTGCCGGAGGCCCGCCGCGCCTGGCACGCCGGCCAGGGGGCCTGGAAGGGCGTCCGCGACCTCAATTCCTGCTCGATCGGGATCGAGATCGTCCATCCGGGCCATGCCGGCGGGCTGCCGCCCTACCCGGACGCGCAGGTCGCCGCGGTGATCGCCCTGTCCCAAGATATTCTGGGGCGCTGGCCGATCCCGCCGGAGCGGGTCCTGGCCCATTCCGACGTCGCCCCCGAGCGCAAGGAGGATCCAGGCGAGACGTTTCCGTGGGACCGCCTCGCCGCCGCGGGTGTCGGCCACATCGTGCCGCCGGCCGGCCTGCGGGACGGGCGGTTCTTCGCGCAGGGCGATGCCGGCCAGCCCGTGGAGGCGCTGCAGGCGATGTTCGCCCTCTACGGCTACGACCTGCCGGTGACCGGAACCTTCGACGCGCGCACGCACGCGGTCGTCACGGCGTTCCAGCGCCATTTCCGCCAGGCGCGGGTGGATGGCGTGGCCGATGCCTCGACCATCACCACCCTGCGCGACCTGATCGCCGCCCTGCCGGCTTGAAGCCGGAACCCTGGGGTTTCCAAAGGGCTCAGCCCTTGGCGGGTGACCAGGGCGGAGCCTTGGCTCGGCCGCTCAGGCTTGGCCTCTCAAGCCCGGTGGGCCCGCGCCTCGTGGCCATGGGCCGGGCCGGTGACCGCCGGGGCCGGCGCATCGGTGCGGGTGCGCCACAGGCTGTAGAGCACGCCGATCGCCAGCAGCGACAGGGTCACGACCAGGGAGACCCAGGGCTGCACGTGGATGAGCTCGAACGTGTCGGCGACCACGATCTTGGCGCCGATGAAGATCAGGATGAAGGCGAGCGCGGTCTTCAGATAGGCGAAGCGGTCGACCATCGCGGCGAGCGCGAAGTAGAGGGCGCGCAGGCCCAGGATCGCGAAGATGTTGGAGGTGTAGACCACGAACGTGTCGGTGGTGATCGCGAAGATCGCCGGCACGCTGTCGACGGCGAAGATCACGTCGGCGCCGTTGACCAGCACCAGCGCCAGGGCCAGCGGAGTGAACCACAGGGCCTTCTTGCCGGTGGCCGGGTCGGGCCGGCGCACCGCGAAACGCTGGCCGTGCAACTCGGGCGTGACCCGGAACGTCTTCTTGATCCAGCGCACCACGGCGCTGTTCTGGAAGTCGCCCTCCTCCTCGGGGCCC
The DNA here is from genome assembly GCF_900113845.1 of Methylobacterium brachiatum. Classification (NCBI taxonomy): domain Bacteria; kingdom Pseudomonadati; phylum Pseudomonadota; class Alphaproteobacteria; order Hyphomicrobiales; family Methylobacteriaceae; genus Methylobacterium; species Methylobacterium brachiatum. The sequence goes on from NZ_FOQW01000004.1 coordinate 184,302, forward strand.
GAGAACAGGATCTTCAGGCCGGCGAAGATCAGGAAGGCGGCGAACAGCGACAGCACCCAGTGGACCTGGTGCACCAGCGCCGCGCCGAGGCCGATCATCAGGCCGCGCAGCAGCACGGCGGCCAGGATGCCCCAGAGCAGGACCCGGTGCTGGGCGGCGCGCGGGATGCCGAGCGCGGCCAGGATCATGGCGATGACGAAGACGTTGTCCATCGACAGCGACTTCTCGACCACGAGGCCGGTCACGTATTCCTCACCCGCCTGCGGACCGAGATACCACCAGATCCAGCCGCCGAAGGCGAGGCCGAGCGCGAGGTAGAAGCCGGTCAGCAGCAGGCTCTCGCGGACGCCGATCTCGTGCTCCTTGTCCCGGTGCAGCAGCCCGAGATCGAAGGCGAGCAGACATCCGACGAGGGCGTGGAAGCCGAGCCACATCCACAACGGCTTACCGAGCCATTCGACGGTGAGAACGTCCATCATGTGCGGGACCTGATGCTGATTCCGGAAGGAAAGCATCGGCTCCGACATCACGGGCGCTGAACAGCGCCCGCCAGAGGGGCCCGCAGCCGATAAGGGCGAGTTAAGCGGGCGAACCGGGCGAATCAAGGGCACGGACGTGGCGGCCGGATGATCCCCGCCGCATCCCGGAACGAGGTTGCCGGCTTACGGATCCGGAGGCGGCGCAATCCGGCGCGTCTCAGGCCTCTCCGGAGAGCTTCATCAGCACCAGGCCGGAGACGATCAGCGCCGCCGCCGCGATCCGCAGCGGGCTCGCGCTTTCACCGAGCATCAGGATGCCGAGCAGAAAGGCGCCCACCGCGCCGATGCCGGTCCAGACCGTGTAGGCGGTGCCGAGCGGCAGGCTGCGCATGGCGAAGGCGAGCAGGACGAAGCTGCCGAGGGCGGCCGCCACCGTCACGACGCTGGGGACGAGCTCCGTGAAGCCCGCCGAGCGCTTCATCGCGTAGGCCCAGACCACCTCGAGCAGGCCGGCCGCGAGCAGGATCAGCCAGGCCAAGATCTGTGCCTCATCTGGGAGTGTCGGCTTTCGGTGCGCCTCCGGGCTTCGCCGCGGGACGCTCGCCGAGCGGGCGCTCCTCCATGTAGGCCAGGAACCCGAAGGCCGCCATCAGGCCGAGGCAGGCGGCCAGGAACACCGAGCGGAAGGTCAGGGCGAGATGCGCGGGATCCGCGCCGCGGATCAGGCTCTCGACATCGTGCCCGGTCCCGGCGGCGCCGCCCAGCACGATCGTGCCGAAGGCGGCCACGATCAGGGCGCCGCCCAGCGAGCGGAAGAAGTTCATCGCCGCGGTGGCGATGCCGAGCTGGTGCGGTTCCACCGCGTTCTGGGTTGCGATGGTGGAGAGCGGCAGGATCGTCCCGATCCCCATGGAGAGCAGCGCCAGCATCACCTCCATGAGCCAGAACGGCAGCGCCCGTCCCTCCAGGGCGATGACGGCGCAGCACACGATGCTGAGGCTCATCATGGCGAGCGGCAGGCGCTTGTAGTGCCGGAACAGCAGCATCGACCGGCCCGACAGCGTCGCCCCGGTGACGGTGCCGACCATCAGCGGCACCAGGGCCACGCCGGATTCGCTGGCGGTGAGCCCGATCACGCCCTCGAGGAAGATCGGCACGTAGATGGTCAGGCCGATGAAGGTGCCCATGGCGAAGCAGGCGGACAGGGTGGCGCTGTAGACCACCCGGTCCTTCAGTACCTCGATGGGGATCAGCGGCTCGGCCGCCGTGGCGAGGCGCGCCGCGAACAGGCCGCCCAGCACCGCCGCCAGGGCGAGCAGGCCGAGGACCGGCGCGGAGCCCCAGGGATAGCGCACGCCGCCCCAGCTCAGCGCCAGCATCAGGGAGGTCGAGCTCAGGATCAGCAGGACCGCCCCGGGATAGTCGAGCCTGTGGCGGCGCTCGTTGCGCGGCAGCAGCTTCAGCTTGGCGTTGGTCAGCGCGAAGGCGAGGAAGCCGATCGGCAGGTTGATCCAGAAGATCAGCGACCAGTGCAGGTGCTGGGCGAAGAAGCCCCCGAGCAGGGGCCCGGCCACCGAGGCCGCCACGAACACGCCGGCGATCACCACCTGGTAGCGGGCCCGCTCCTTGGGCGGCATGATGTCGGCCAGGATGGTCTGCGACAGGGCGATCAGCCCGCCGCCGCCGATGCCCTGGAGGCCCCGGGCGAGCGCCAGGGTCACCATCGTGGGGGCCACCGCGCAGGCGAGCGAGCCGAGCACGAAGGTCACGATGGCGATCAGCAGCATGATCCGCCGGCCGTGGATGTCGGAGAGCTTGCCGTAGAGCGGCGTGACCGCCGTGGAGGCCAGCAGGTAGGCGGTGACGATCCAGGGCAGGTTCGCGGCGTCGCCGAGATCGAGCCCGATGGTCGGCATCGCGGTCGCCACGATGGTCTGGTCGAGGGCCGCGAGCAGCATCGCGGTCATCAGGCCGAACACGATCGCGCGGATCTCGAGCGGGTTGAGGCGCGGCTGGGTGGTGGATGGGGCCGGATCGGCGTCCGCCTCGGTCGCGGTGACGGCGGTGGAGAGCGCCACGAGTGAGAAGCCTCTCTTGGGTTCGGATCGGATCGGCCCGCTGGACGGGAACGAGGCCGCAGCGCAGGGTTGCGCGAGCGGGATGGCATTAACGAGGCGTTGCGCCGGATCCTACACGGTCCGCGGTCATCTGCATTGTGCGGGACACGGGGCGCGGGACGACGCGCCCGGTCGCGGCGCAGGCGAAAGCGGTGGGCCGCATTCGGCGTCCGATCCGGCGTGGTCCGGCGCATTCCGCCCGGTGCGTCAGGATTTGCCTGCCTGTGGTGCCCCACGCATAATTTGAGGATGGCCGACATCATCTACCGTCCGGCGCAGGCGGCGGACGCGCTGACCATCGCGGCGATCCACATAGCCAGCTGGCGGGACGCCTATCGCTCGATCCTCGACCCGGCGTTTCTGGCCGGGCCGATCGAGGAGGATCGTCGCTCTCATTGGCTCGGAAAGCTGAGCACCCCGTCGCCGGATTTCCTGGTGGACGTCGCCTCGACCGGCGATGGCACGCTTGTCGGCTTCGCCGCGACGCAGCGTAACCTGGATCGGCGCTGGGGCAGCCTGGTGGATAACCTGCACGTCCTCCCGGAGATGCGCGGCAGGAAGATCGGCGCGACGCTGCTGCGCTCGGCTGCGCGCAAGCTGGCCTCTCAGCAGGCCGCGGAGGGCCTGCACTTGTGGGTGTTCGAGGCCAATGAGCCTGCGCTTGGCTTCTACAAGCGTCTGGGGGGCCAGGTTGTGGAGCGGACCATCTCACAGATCCCGACCGAGAACGGCCGGACGATCCTGCGGGTTCATTGGCCGGCCCTGTCGGCCCTGTTCTAGAGAGCCGTGACGGCGCGCAGGGCGGTCCCGGCCACATCTTGACAGGCACGGGTGCCTGCCGCTCTCCAGGCGGATGCCGGACGAGACACACAACATCGCCATCGTGGGCGGCGGGCCGGCCGGGCTGGCCGCGGCCGAGGTGCTGGCGCAGGCCGGCCGCGCGGTGACGGTCTACGACCGGATGCCCTCGGTGGGCCGCAAGCTGCTGATCGCCGGGCGCGGCGGCCTCAACCTCACCCACAGCGAGCCGCGCGCGGCGTTTCTGGCGCGCTACCATCCCGCCGGCCACCTGGACGCGGCCATCGCGGCCTTCCCCCCGGAGGCGCTGCGGGATTGGTGCGCGGAACTCGGCGAGCCGACCTTCGTGGGGTCGAGCGGGCGGGTGTTTCCCACGAGCTTCAAGGCCTCGCCGCTGCTGCGGGCCTGGCTGGCGCGGCTCGACCGCCTCGGGGTCCGGATCCGCACCCGCCACAGGCTCACGGCGATCGCCGAGCGGGGGCCCTCGGATCGCGCTGCATCGCGATCCGCCCCCGCGACTGCGGGGCGGCGGCCGTCCGCCGGACGCAGCAATCCCGACCCTGGGGCGGGATTGCTGCACCTGACGATGAGCTTCGAGACGCCCGATGGCCCGGCCGAGATCCAGCCCCGGGCGGCCCTGCTGGCGCTCGGCGGGGCGAGCTGGCCGCGGCTCGGCTCGGACGGGCGCTGGGTGCCGCTCCTCGAAGGGCTCGGCGTGGAGGTCGCGCCCCTGGAGCCGGCCAATGCCGGCTTCGCGGTGGCCTGGTCCGACCTGTTCCGAGAGCGGTTTGCCGGCGCGCCGCTCAAGCGGGTGGCGCTCGCCTGCGACGGCACTACCGTGCGGGGCGAGGCGGTGATCACCGAGGCCGGGATCGAGGGCGGGGCGGTCTACGCCCTGTCGCGCATCCTGCGCACGGCGATCGCCGCGCGGGGAAGCGCCTGCCTCCTCGTCGACCTGCGCCCCGACCTGACCCGGGACGCCCTGGCCCGCCGTCTCTCCGGCGCCCGGCCGGGGGATTCGGCCGCGACCCGCCTGCGCAAGGCCGCGGGGCTCTCGCCGGTGGCCGCAGGCCTGCTGCGCGAGGCCGCCGGCGCCGCCCTGCCGGCCGAGCCCGCGGCGCTGGCCGGGCTGATCAAGGCCGCGCCCCTCGACCTCGTCGGCTCGGCCCCGATCGAGCGGGCGATCTCGACGGCCGGCGGGGTGCGCCTCGACGCCCTCGACGGCCGGGCCATGCTGCGCGCCCGTCCGGGCCTGTTCCTGGCCGGCGAGATGCTCGACTGGGAGGCCCCGACCGGCGGCTACCTGCTCCAGGGCGCCTTCGCGGGCGGCCGGGCCGCCGCCACCGGGATGCTGGACTGGCTGCGCGAGACCGACGGCTGATCGGGGCGAGCGCGCCGCCTGGGGCTCGGATCTGCGCGGCGGGTTCCTGAATTTGTCGACGATGGCGCTGGCTTATGCCCCCGCTCCGGCGCGCGGAAAGCGAGCGGACTCCACGTCCCTGGACGAGGCGCGGGTCCCCTCTCCCGTGCGGGAGAGGGACAGGGTGAGGGACCAGGGTCTTCCGGAGAGGGCGCCTCCCTCACCCCAACCCTCTCCCGCACGGGAGAGGGGGCGCGTCGCGGCCTGCACAAGTCCCTGCACAAGCCGATGTCTGAACATCTTAGCTTGTGGGCCGAGAGGGAGCCCAGCATCCCGCGACAGAGATTGTGGCCCCCGCTGCCCTCACGGCCGGGTGCAGAACCCGACGATCCCCGAGGCTTCCGACGGGCAGGTGGCCCCCTCCCCGTCATAGACCGGTGTGCCGGCCTTGAGGCAGTGGGCCGTGACCAGGATCTCCTCGGCCGGGCAGGTGACGGTGCAGCCGCCCGCGCAGTCGGACTTGCGCACGGCCCGGAGGGCGGACGCGCCGGCCTCACCCTTCGGCCCCGCCCCACCGACTGCACCAGGCTCGCCCTTGGGCCCCGGCTCACCCTTGCTCCCGGATTCGCCCTTCGGACCCTGATCGCCTTTGGGACCCTGATCGCCCTTTGCGCCCGGCAGGCCCGGAGCGCCCGTCTCACCCTTGGGGCCCTGGTCGCCCTTCGGTCCCTGGTCGCCCTTGGGACCCGCATCGCCCTTGGGACCCGCCTCCCCGGGCGGACCCGCGGCGCCTTGCGGGCCGGGCGGGCCCGGCGGGCCTTCGGCGGCGCAATTGGCCACGACCGCCTCGCGCTCGTCCGGCTCGGCCTTGAGGGTCACCACGCAGGTCGGCGGCCGGTAGGGGACCCGGAAGGTGAAGCGCCCGCGCCGGTCGGCCTGGATCGAGATGTCGTCGTCCAGGACCACGATCGCCCCGGGCTTGCGCACCGAGCCCGAGATCCGCAGGTCGCCGGCCTCGATCCGGGCGTCGTAGACCATGATCGGCTGGCTCGGGGCCTGCGCGTGCCGGGGCCGTGGTCTGGCCTGGCGCGGGGGCGCCTCGGTGGATGGGGCGGGGCCGGGATCCGGCGGCTGCTGGGCCAGGGCCGCTCCGGAGAGGGCGAGCAGGATCGTCAAGGCGAGGGCTGGGCGCATGCTCGGACCGTGTCGGCCGCGTCTGGCGCGGCACACGACTTGTGGTCTCGGCTCGCGGACTCGGTCAACCGTGGCTTTGGTCGCGGGCAGCCCGAGGTGATTCCACACGCGTCCACATCCATCCACAGGCCAAGCCGCTGGCCCGGCGTCCGATTCAGGTGCCGTGCGGAAACGGTTTGAACATGTTCCTGCTATGTTCCTATCGTCCGGCATGACCGGAGCACACGGAGATGGGGCTGGACCCTGCAAACCAGACCGGGCGGGATCCCGCTTCCGGCAGCCCCCGGGAGCGGCTGGCAAGCCTGCGGGCGCGCCTCGCGGGTCCGGGCGGCCCGGCGGCGCCGCGCCCGGTCCTGCCGCTCGGCCTGACGGCGATCGACACGCATCTGCCCGGCGGCGGCTTGGCCCTCGGGCCGCCGCACGAAATCGCCCCGATGGAGCCGGCGGACGCGATCGCGGCCCTGGGCTTCACCCTGGCGCTCTGTGCCGCCCAGCTCGCCCGCACGCAAGGCGCGGCGCTGATCGCCGCCGCGCCGAACCAGCCCCTGCCCCACGGCCATGGCCTGGCCGGTCTCGGCCTCGATCCGGGCCGGCTCCTGCTGCTGGAGGCGGGGGGCGACGCGGAGGTGTTTCGCGCCCTCGAGGCGGCGCTCCACGCCCGCGCCCTGCCGGTGCTGATCGGCCTCCTGGCGGACGGCCTGCCGCTGAAGCCGGGCCGGCGCCTGCAGCTCGCCGCCGAGGCGGGCTCGGAGGGAGCCGCGCCGCCGCTGGTGCTGATCCTGCGGCCGCCGCAGGCCGGCCTGCCCAACGGCGCCGCCACCCGCTGGAGCATCGCCTCGGCCCCGGCCACCCGGGACCGGTTCGGGACCCTGGACAACCCGCGCTGGCGGGCGCGGCTCGAACGCTGCCGCAACGGGCGGGGCGGCGACTGGCTTCTGGAGTGGGACCATGCCGCGCATCGTCTGCGTCTGCCTGAGCCACTGGCCCGTGACGCGGCTGCGGCGGGCCGGTCTCGCGCCTGACCGGGGCCCGCTCGCGGTGGCGGCCGAGGGCCCCGGCGGCCTGCGGCTCCTCGCCCTCGACCCGGAGGCCCGCGCCCTGGGCCTGCGGCCGGGCGAGCCCCTGGGCCGGGTCCGGGCGCGGATCGGCGTGCCGCTCCAGGTCCATCCAGCCGATTCCGAATCCGACCGGGCGGCGCTGCTGCGCCTTTGCCGCTGGGCGGAGGGCTACGCCCCCGTCGTGGCCCCGTTCGGGGCCGCCGAGGCGGCGGACGGGTTCTATATCGACGTCGCCGGGGCGAGCCACCTGCGCGGCGGCGAAGAACCCCTCGTGGACGATCTGGCCGGGCGCCTGGCGCGGTCGAAGATTCCCGCCCGGATCGCGCTCGCCGACACCCCCGGCGGCGCCTTCGCGCTGGCCTGCTACGGGGCTTCCGACCGGGTGATCGTGCCTCCGGGCGGGGCCGAACCGGCCCTGCGGGCGCTGCCCGTGGAGGCCCTGCGCCTCGATCCCGGCACGGTCTCGGGCCTGCGGCGGCTCGGCCTGCGCCGGGTCGGCGAAGTCGATGCCCTGGCCCGGGGGCCGCTGGCCCGCCGCTTCGGCGAGGCCCTGCTGCTGCGCCTGGATCAGGCGATGGGCCGCCGGCCGGAGCCCCTGGCGCCGCTCACCGAGGAGGCCGCGTACCGGGCCGCCCGGGGCTTCCTCGACCCGATCGGCCGGCAATCGGACATCGTCGTCACCGCCCGGCTGCTGATGGCGGAGATCGCGCCCCGGCTGGAGCGGGACGGAATCGGCGCCTGCGGCCTGCGCCTCGTGCTGCACCGGGTCGACGGGGTGATGCGCGTCCTCGATCTCGGCCTGTCCCGGCCCGAGCGCTGCCCCGAGCGCGTCGCCGCCCTGGTCTCCCTGCGCCTCGACCGCCTCGGCGCGGGCCTCGATGCCGGCTTCGGCTTCGAGACCGTGACGCTCACCGTGACGGTGACCGGCGCCCTGTCTGCCCGCCAGACCGAGCTCGGGGCGGCGCCCCAGGGCGACGGGATCGACGCCCTCGCGGACGCCCTGGCGCAGCGCCTCGGCCGGCCGCTCCTGCGCCTCGGGGCGCGGGCGAGCCACATCCCGGAGCGGGCCGCCCATCCCCGCCCCTGGAACAGCGATCCGGCATCCTGGCCGGACCACCTCCCGCCCCGGCCCCTGGTGCTGTTCCCCCGGGGCGAGGCCGCCCTCGACGTCCTGTCCACCGTGCCCGAGGGGCCGCCCCGGCGCTTCCGCTGGCGCGCCCGGATCCACGCGATCGTCCATGCCGAGGGGCCGGAGCGGATCGCGGCCGAGTGGTGGCACGCGCCGGGCGCGGCCCGGGACTATTACCGGGTCGAGTGCGAGGCCGGCCGCCGGCTCTGGCTCTACCGCGACGGGCCGCACGCCCCCGGCCGCCCGGCCGCCTGGTTCGTCCACGGGGTGTTCGCGTGAGCGGCCCCGCCTACGCCGAGCTCGCCCTCACCACGAATTTCTCGTTTTTGCGCGGCGCCTCGCATCCGCAGGAATATGTCGTGCAGGGGGCGGCCTACGGGCTCAAGGCCCTCGGGATCGCCGACCGCAACACCGTGGCCGGGGTGGTGCGGGCGCATGCGGCGGCGCGGGCGCTGGAGGCGGAGGGGTTGAAGATCCACGTCCTGCCGGGCGTGCGCCTCGTCACCGAGGACGGGTTCGAGGCGGTGACCTATCCCGTGGACCGGCAGGCCTGGGGCCGCCTCTGCCTGCTGCTCACCCTGGGCAACCGGCGCAGCCGCAAGGGCGAATGCCGCTTCACCTTCGCCGAGATGCTGGAGGCCGCCGAGGGGCAGATGTTCATCGCCATGCCGCCGGGCCGGCGCCTGCGCCCCCCGGACGGGTTCCTGGGCCGCCTCGAGGCCCTGGCCGCCGCCGCCCCGGGCCGGACCTGGCTCGGCGCGAGCCACGCGCGCCGCGGCGACGAGCGCCGCCGCCTCGGCCTCCTGGCCGAGCTGGGCGAGACCTACGGAGCGCCCATGGTCGCGGTCTCGGACGCGCTCTACCACCATCCCGAACGGCGCCCGCTCCAGGACGTGGTGACGTGCATCCGCGAGCGCTGCCGGATCGCGGAGGCCGGCTACCGCCTGGAGTCCAATGCCGAGCGCCACCTGAAGCCCCCCGCCGAGATGGCCCGGCTGTTCGCCGACCATCCGGAGGCGCTGGCCCGCACCCTCGAGATCGCGCAGGCCTGCAGCTTCTCCCTCGGGCAGCTGCATTACGAATATCCCGACGAGCCGGTGCCGCCGGGGCGCACGCCGCAGGAATATCTGGAGGAGAAGACCTGGGAGCGGGCGCGCTGGCGCTATGCCGGCGACATCCCGGCCGCGGTCGAGGCGACGCTCCACGAGGAGCTGCGGCTCATCGCGCAGATGAAATATGCCCGCTACTTCCTGACCCTGTTCGACGTGGTCGAGTTCGCCCGGAGCCGGGGGATCCTGTGCCAGGGCCGCGGCTCGGCGGCCAATTCGGCGGTGTGCTTCTGCCTCGGCATCACCGCCGTGGACCCGTCCAAGCACCGGCTGCTGTTTGCCCGATTCATCTCCGAGAACCGGGGCGAGCCCCCCGATATCGACGTCGATTTCGAGCACGAGCGCCGCGAGGAGGTGATCCAGCACCTCTACGACCGCTACGGCCGGGACCGGGCCGCCCTCTGCGCCACGGTGATCCATTACCGCCCGCGCATGGCGATCCGCGAGGTCGGCAAGGTGCTGGGGCTCACCGAGGACGTGACCGCGGCGATCGCCGACACGGTCTGGGGCTCCTGGGGCAAGGACGTGCCGGACAAGCACGTGCGCGAGGCCGGCCTCGATCCCGACAACCCGATGCTCCGGCAGGCCCTCGACCTCGCGCATCAGCTGATCGGCTTCCCCCGCCACCTGTCGCAGCATGTCGGCGGCTTCATCCTGACCCGGGGGCGGCTCGACGAGACCGTGCCGGTGGGCAACGGCGCCATGGCGGACCGCACCTTCATCGAGTGGGACAAGGACGACATCGACGCGATCGGCCTGATGAAGGTCGACGTGCTGGCGCTCGGCATGCTGACCTGCCTCAAGCGCGGCCTCGATTTTCTGGAGCGGGACCACGGCCTGTTCTACGAGACGCTCGCCGACCTGCCCCGGGAGGATCCCGACACCTACGCGATGCTGGCGAAGGCCGATTCGGTGGGCGTGTTCCAGGTCGAGAGCCGGGCGCAGATGTCGATGCTGCCGCGCCTCAAGCCCAAGGAGTTCTACGACCTCGTCGTGCAGGTGGCGATCGTGCGCCCCGGCCCGATCCAGGGCGACATGGTCCATCCCTACCTGCGGCGGCGCTCCGGGATCGACCCGGTGGTCTATCCGGCCCCGCATCCGGATGACGGGCCGGCGGACGAGCTGCACACGGTGCTGCACAAGACCTATGGCGTGCCGCTGTTCCAGGAGCACGCGATGCAGATCGCCATCACGGCGGCGGGCTTCACCCCGGCCGAGGCCGACGGGCTGCGCCGGGCAATGGCGACCTTCCGGCATGTCGGCTCGATCGGCGGCTTCGAGCAAAAATTCGTGGGCGGCATGACCCGCCGGGGCTACCCGGCGGATTTCGCCGAGCGCTGCTTCGCGCAGATCAAGGGCTTCTCCACCTACGGTTTCCCCGAGAGCCATGCGGCGAGCTTCGCGCTCCTGGTCTACGCCTCCGCCTGGATGAAGTGCCGGCACCCGGACGTCTTCCTGGCCGCGATCCTCAACGCCCAGCCGATGGGCTTCTACCAGCCGGCCCAGCTCGTGCGCGACGCCCGCGCCCACGGGGTCGAGGTGCGGGGCGTCTGCGTCAACGCCAGCGCCTGGGACTGCACCCTGGAGCCGGCCGCGGATCCGAAGCTGCACGCGGTGCGCCTCGGCCTGCGGCAGGTGCGCGGCCTGCCCGAGGCGGCGATGCACCGGCTCGTCCGGCTGCGCGCCAACGGCTATGCCAGCATCGAGGGGCTGCAGGCGGCCCTCGCCTTGCCGCGCAACGCCCTGGAGCGCCTGGCCGAGGCGGACGCGTTCCGGTCGCTGGGCCTCGACCGGCGCGCCGCCCTGTGGATGGTGCGGACGCTGGAGGGCACCGCGTCCCGCAAGGCGGCCAAGGCGGATGGAGCCGAGCGCCGCGGCCATCTGCTCGATGCGCCGCTGCCGCTCTTCGCCTGGCACGCCGATGACGGCCTGTTCCGGCACGAGCCGCAGGTGAACCTGCCGACATTGCCCCTGCCCGAGGCGGTGGCCGAGGATTACGCCGCCACCGGCCTGTCGCTCCAGGGGCACCCGGTCGCGTTCTTCCGGGGCCGCCTCGCCCGGATCGGCGCGATCCCGGCCCGGGCCCATTGCGATCCTGCCCTGCCCCAGGGCGCCCGGGTCACGGTGGCGGGCCTCGTGCTGATCCGCCAGAGGCCGGGGACCGCCAAGGGCGTGGTGTTCCTGACCCTGGAGGACGAGACCGGCATCGCCAACGTGATCATCTGGAAGACGGTGTTCGAGGCCAACCGCCGGGCCGCCATGCAGGCCCGCTTCCTCGCCGTGCGCGGCCGGGTGCAGCGGGCCGAGGGGGTGGTCCACCTGGTCGCCGAGGGGTTCCGCGACCTCACGGATTCCCTGCGCGACCTGCGCGCGGTCGGGATGCGGCTGCCGCCCGAGACCACGGATTTCGGTGCGCCCCCGGACCGGCGGATGTATCCGAGCCGGGATTTCCACTGAGCGCCCGTGCGGGAAGCCCCACCGGCACTGCGCGCGGGCTGTCGATTTCCGACGCTTCGCCGACCGCTCTCGACCCGGGGGCGCGACGCTCCAGGAGGCGCGCAAGCGGCCACGCGATCCGATCGAAGCCGGTCGCGAAGGGCTCGATGGCGAGCCGTTTCGTCGGCCTGTACAGACCGCGCAGCTACGGGGTGTACCGATCTGAGATCTGGGGGCGAAAGGCCCCCGGGACTCTGTGGTCGCGTCTATTTCGGGATCGATACCAAGATTTGCGCGCCGCAAGGGGTGCACTCAATATTTCATGACCAGAGATTTTATTAAATAATTAACCTATGAGAGCGACGCATAAGTGGATAAATCTTAGCCTGATGACTGTCTGGCGGTCTATTCAAGGGGCTATGGCTCGGGGCAATACGAGCGCCGGCCTGTGTGGCCTGAGAGAGCGGTCTGCTTGCGCTCGCCGCGTGATGCCAGGGTCATGCGCATGCTCAAGGGTATCGTCGCGCGCGGGGTCGAGGTTGGACGAGCCTTCAGAAGCCTATCCAAACTCAGGATGCGGAATCCGATCACGCTCGGCAGGAAACGCTTTTCCTTCCGTACAGGCGATCAGGTCAGCCCTCAGCGAGCCCCGTTGGCCGTATCTGCATCGTGTTGAACGACCCGCCGTTGCGCCGTCCGCCGGGTCGGCAAATCGGAGCGCGCGTGGTGCTCTCGGGGCATTCTGCGAAGCCATCAATTCGCCTTACGCGGTATAAATATCCGCCGCAGCACGTCCATCGATCGTTTGTAATATGAGCAAAACGAATAAGATTCGCGTCGGTATGATCGCTCTGGTTCTGGCTGTCGTATTGGTAGCCCTTGCCAGCTGGATGGAAGGTCGACTCATCATGTACTGATTCTATTTTCTGCTGACGTCTCCTGAAAATATTGCCGAACTGATCAGGTATCCCCCTTGCAGGCTTGAAAGTTGAGCAAATACAACCACAAGTCTGTACCACAGGAATTCGTTGTAGAACGCTGAAAAAAGAAGTTGTGAAAAAAGAATTACGATCGACACGAATATCACGGCGCTCACGCGCATATACTTTCCTATCACACCGCCCGTAACAGCAAACAAAGCAGCCGCCAGCATAGATATTGACCCATATATGCAATCAATAAGCAGGCGGACTGCGAAGATTAACCTTCTTCAGCCGGGGCAACCACGAATTGTTGGTCCCTGTATAATTGGTTTTTGGCCAGGCAATATCAAGGTACAAATTGACGCATTTATGAATGGTTACTGCTATACCGATGATCTTGTTCAAATGGCAATTCGGCAATCCAAATTATAACGTGCATTATATTCCTCGTAAAAGCGATCAGACGTGCGATGATCGGGAAGTACCTGGGCGGCGCTCCGACCATCACCCGCTCGTCGCGCGCAGGCTTTCGGCTTCGATCCATCTCGCGCATGCTGAAGAGCGTCGAGGCCTCCCACCGGCACGCCTCTGTCGGTCCCGTTCGAGGTCGGCTCCGGGGGAGAGCTTCACTGGGCCCGTTACCCGGAAGCCGATGGTCTGTTCTGAGCGCAATCCGCCCGTCCGGGGCGATGGTCCGAGGCGGACGCGGCTCCGGCATTGACACCGCCGGGTCTCGCGAGCCGCTCAGCCGGCTTCGACGCGGCCCCGCACCCTCAGGGCGTGTAGTGCGTGAAGACGAAATCGTCGCCCGCCGGGGCCCGGGCGTGGCAGGGCGCGCAGGTCCCCATCAGCGCCGCGCTGCGGTTGGCCTTGCCGCCCTCGAACTGTCCGTAGCCCCAGCCGCCGGTGTCGGCGTACCGCGTCGCGTCCTTGACGCTCAGTTGCACGTTCGTGGGTGCGCCCGGGACGAAGGATTGAGCCTGGCCGAAGATCGCGTTGTTCTCCTCGGACGGCACATACGCGTAGGCCAGCCGCGCGATCACGGCGCCATCCGGGAACGGACGCGTCCCGTCCCGGAAGGCCTGCACGGCGATGTCGTTGCCGAGTACGGCACGGATGTCATTGAGGCTGCCGGCCTCGTGAGCCATGCTGATCAGCCGCCAATCGCGGTACCCGACAGGGAGCTTCACGCCGAAGATCGGGGAGCCGTCGTCATCGGCGCTTCCGGCGGCGGCTGGCAGCAGGGCGAGCGCACACGCTGCCGCCCAGGACCACGAATGCCTGCGTTTCATCGCATATCTCCGTCAGATCGGTGCGGCCAACGTGTCCTTGCCTCGTGTACACTGCAACTTGGGATCGCGGCGGATGAGTGGCCTCTCACCAGCAGTCGCGCCGCCCGCGGACGGATTTCGGCACAGCCCTTCGGTGGCGGACCGGCGGGCTCGGGGGTGGGGCGGTGCCCGCGTCGATGGCTCCCAGCCGCCATCGCCCGGGGCGCGAACCGATGCGGGGCGTGTCTCGGATGCCGGCGTGAGGCCGGGCGGCACTTTGCCCGGCGGGGGCGGAAAAGGCTCAAGCGGCGTCCCGCGTCCCTCGCGTTGGGTCTTCCAGGGCCATGCATCCGGCGCCTCGAGGCGGGTGGGGACGATGACGCCGATCCGGGTGCGGCATCCTGTCGATGGGTTTTTCGCGTCAAACGGTACCGTCCCTGAACCCTTCGTGCGAATCGGCCGTTTAGGTCCCGGCCTGCGAGCGCGCAGGCCTCAGCCGATTGCCGGAGGTGACGAACGCCGGGCATGGAAGAGCAGGTTCGATGGAACAGCCCGACGCATGGCATCTGACGGACCGGCTCGACGCCGAGCACGGTAAGGGCGATCCGTTCGCCGCCGCAGTCCGCGCCACGCGGATGGCCATGATCGTCACCAATCCGCGCCTGCCCGACAACCCGATCGTCTTCGCCAACGACGCGTTCCTGCGGATGACCGGCTACGAGCGCGAGGACGTGCTCGGCCGCAATTGCCGCCTCCTCCAGGGCGAGAACACCGATCGCGGCGCCGTGGCGCTGATCCGCGAGGCCGTCACGGCGCAGCGGGACATCGCCATCGACCTGCTGAACTACCGCAAGGACGGGTCGTCGTTCTGGAACGCCCTGTATCTCAGCCCGGTCGCCAACGAGGCCGGCGAGGTGCTGTTCTTCTTCGCCTCGCAGCTCGACGTCACCGACCGCGTGGACGCCCATCTCCGGGTCCAGCAGGAGAAGGACCATTTCGAGGCCGAGGTCGCCCGCCGGACCCGCGACCTGACCGACGCCCTGGCGACGCAGACCATGCTGGTCCACGAGGTCGATCACCGGGTCAAGAACAACCTCCAGATGATCGCGGCCCTGCTCGCCATGCAGACCAAGGCGATCACCGATCCGGCGGCGCGCAGCGCCATGGAGGCGATGCTGACCCGCGTGGAGGCCCTCGGCACGGTCCACCGCCGGCTCTACCAGTCCAACAACGTCGAGCGCTTCGACGTGGCCGAGTTCGCCCGCGACCTCGCCACCGACCTCGTGCGCGGCTCGGGCCTCGACCGCATCCGCCTGCATCTGGACCTCGAGACCGTGGAGATCCCGGTCGCCAAGGCGCCGCCGGTGGCGCTGATGATGAACGAGCTGATCACCAACGCGCTCAAGCACGCCTTCCCGGGCGACCGCGCCGGCCGGCTGTCCGTGACGGTGGCGCCGGACGACCGCTATTTCAGCATCAAGATCGCCGACGACGGCGTCGGCATGCCCGTGCAGGTCATGGAGCAGCGCTCATTCGGCAAGCGGCTGATCGGCACCCTGTGCCGCCAGCTCAGTGCCAGCATCGCCTGGCAGGCGAACGACCCGGGCACGATCGTCAACGTCCGCCTGCCCCGCGAGATGGCTACCGGTCTGGAGGCCACATGAGCGAGCCGATGCGGATCCTCGTCGTCGAGGACGAGGCCCTGATCCTGATGCAGATCGAGATGATGCTGGAGGCGGCGGGCTATCGCGTCGTGGGCACCGCCATGACGGCCGGGGAGGCGATCGCCCTCATCCACGAGACCCGCCCGGAACTGGTGCTGATCGATCTGCGGCTCGGCGACGATTCCTCGGGCGTGGAGGTGGCCCATGCCGTGCGCGATATCGGCGGCATCACGGCGGCCTTCATGACCGCCAACGCCCGGGCGCTCTCGGACGATTTGGAGGGCGCCACGGCGGTGATCGCCAAGCCCTTCACCGGCTCGGTGCTGGAAGATTCCCTCGCCTATCTCGAGGATTGCGTCCGCTGCCCGCCCCCGGCCGAGCTGGTGCCGGTGGGGATGCGGGTCGCCCCGGCCCTGCTCAAGAGCTTCGCCCAGATGCGGGCCTGAACCCGGCCCTCGACAGGCCGGGCGCCGCGCGTAGAGTGCCGGCCATGCCAAACGTCGCCGTTCCGCGCCCGCTCCTCGCCCTCGTCCTCGCGGCCCTGGCCGGCCTACCGGCCGCCGCCCGGGCGGAGCCCTGCGACGACCTCGCTCACCAGATCGCCGGGGCGATCGGCGGCAAGGTCGGGAAGCGGGCCGGGCCCAGCATCGACATCCGGCTCGCCGGCCCGATCAAGTTCGACGTGACCTGCCGGGCCGAGCCGATCGTGCAGGCGACCTCCGCCGAGCCGAGCCCCTCGGCAGCCTTCTTCCGCGACCTGGCGGCGGCCTCCGAGATCCTGGTGGGCGAGCCGGCCGCGCGGGTCGAGCCGATCATCGCCGACGCGTACCGGACCGCCCTCTCGGAGCGGCGCAAATCGTTCATCCAGCAGAACGGCTGGTCGGCCTCCTGCTACACCGACCCCGGCAGCAGCGCGATGCGCACCCTCTGCTCGGTGGGGCGGATCCCGCCGCGGTGACGCCGGCTTGACCGGTGCGCCGGCCGGTCCGATCCTGGCTGCGCCATCCTATACGGACTCGCCATGACAGCGTTCGCCACACGGCCGCGGCCGGCCGAGCCGCACGTCACGTTCCAGGATTTCGTGGCCTCCCGCCCCGACGAGGAAAAGTGGGAGCTGATCGAGGGCTGCTTCGTCATGCAGGCTCAGCCCAGCATCGACCACCAGATCATCAGCAGCAATCTGGACCGCCTGCTGAACGACGCCCTCGAGCGCACGGCGCCCGGTCGGATTGCCGTCCCGAATCCTGCGATCGATCTCAGCCCTACGATCCGAGGACATACCTACGTCCCCGACATCGCCATCATCGACTTGGCGGAGTTCGAGCCGGGCCAGAACGTCGTCGGCACACTCTACCTCGCCGTTGAAATCATCTCACCGAGCGACAGGCGCCGGTTATCGAGCCTCAATCGTCGAAAGATCGACGTGAAGCTCGCCGGCTACGAAGCCCTGCCGATGTGCGAGGCTTTGCTCCTCGTCGAGCAACGAGCCTTCGACGTCACCCTGTCGGAGCGGACCGGGTCCGGCTGGGTCCGTCGTCGGATGACGGATCCCGACGACCGGCTCGTCATCGCCTCAGCCGGGCTCGAGTGCCGGCTGGGCGATGTCTACGCCCGCACCACGCTGGCGCGGGCGCGACGCTGATCAATACTCGATCACGTCCTCGAGGGCGTAGTGCTTCACCGTCTTCCGGTTGGCGATCAGCTCGTCCACGGTCGGCTCGCCCTTGAGGGCGCGGGCGATGGCGAGCTTCGTCGCCTCGTAGTTGGTGCGGTAGAGGTCCTTGCGGTCGAGGTTGTCGTCCTCGGCGCAGCGCGGGTCGAGCCAGATCATGATGATCATGCACAGCTCGTCGAGCCCGTCCTTCGGCAGCACGCCCTCGATGATGCAATCCACGATCGCGTCGCCGGTGGCCGCCTGGACGACGCCGCCGAGCAGCTCGACATATTCGGCCGTGTGGATCGTCGCCTTCGTGGTCATCATCGTGGCCGGGCGCACCAGCTGGTTGAGGTCGCGCACCACGAACATCCGGGTATGGCCCTGGACCTGCCCCATCATCGACGCGAAGGCCTGGCCCACCGGCCCGCGCACCGAGCCGATCAGCACCTCGGGCATCGCGTCGGTGTACTGGCCCTCGGCCGCCAGCACGGTGGCTTCGCCCGTGCGGAACCAGATCTCTTGCATGTGTCGCGACTCCACTCTGTCAGCCCGCCCGGGGAGACATCATCGAGGCGGCGGCGTCAATTGGTTCAGAGCAGGCCGACCCCGTCGAGCACGCCGATCATGGCGAACGCCACGGTCAGGCCGGACACGCCGTAGACCACCCATTTGTAGGCGCCCCGCACCCGTCTGTCCTCCGGCAGGGCCCGGGTGGCGAGCAGGATCAGCAGGCCCAGCGCCAGCGGCAGCAGGAGGGCGTTCATCACCTCCACGGCGATGTTGAGCGCGACGAGATTCGTCACGAGCTGCACGGTGACCGCCCCCGCCACGACGACCAGGGCGAAGGTGCCGTAGAAGGCCGGCGCCTCGTGGGGCGATTGTTCGAGGGAATGCGGGCGGCCGGTGACGTCGCCGAAGCCCCAGGCGAGCGCCAGCGCGACGACGTTAAGGGCTACGAAGGCCGCGGCGACGATGCCGACCCCGAACACCACCTGCCCGAGCCAGGGGCCCAGCGCCGGCGTGAAGGCGCCCGCGAGGTCTCCGACCGTCTCAAGGCCGTTCTTGGTGCCCTGCCCGGCCTGGCCGATCGTGGCGGCGGCCGCGATCAGGATCGCACCCATCACGCATTGCGAGATCACGGCACCCACGAAGGTGTCGAGCCGCGCAGTCCGGGCATGGTCCCAGCCGAGGCCTTTGTCGACGATCGCCGATTGCTGGTAGAAGATCATCCACGGCATGATCACCGCGCCGATATTGGCGGCGATCAGCACCCGATAGGAGCTGTCGCCGAGGGGCATGTGGGCAAAGGAGGCGACGATGTCGCCCGGATTCGGCCGGGCCGCGATGGCGAGCCCGATGAACACGAGCTCGAACAGCCCGACCGCGATCGCCACGACCTCGACGCGCCGGTAGCTCCCGGTGAACACCAGCCCGAGAAGCAGGGCGGCGGGCAATCCGAGGCTGACGAGGCGCGGCACCCCGAACACGTCGCCGATGCCGGCCATGCCGGAGAACTCGGTGACGATCGCCCCGATCCCGGCGACCACGAGGCCGGCATACGAGATCCAGGCCCAGATCGGCCCGTAATGCGCGCGGATCAGCTCCCCATGGCCCCGGCCGGTCGCGGTCCCGAGGCGGACCGTGAGCTCCTGGACGATGTACAGGATCGGCACGAGCAGGATCTGCAGCAGCAACAGGGAGTAGCCCCAGCGGGCGCCGCTCTGTGCCGCCGTGATGAGGCTGCCGACATCCGTATCGGCCAGCATCACGACGAGACCGGGGCCGGCGGTCTTGAGCAGGGTGGACAGGCGAGGCAGGGAAGCGGCGTGCGGCACCGGATCGGAACAGCGGCGGGCGCGGGCCGTTCCGGCGGGAGCCTGCGGCGTTTTTTCGGGTCTGCCAGGCAGGAAGGGGTTGTGATGACCAAGAGCACGGATCGCGGCGGCTGGAGCCTCCAGGCGAGTGCCGTCCCGGACGGGGTGCGGCTGGAACTCGCCCTCGCCGACCTCGGCGGCAGCCCGGTCACGGCGGCCATCGTGCTGGACCGGTCGGAAGCCCGCGCCTTCGCCCGCGCCCTGCTGGCGGCGGCCGGCGATGCCGCCGAGCGCACGTTTCCGAAGCCCGGAACCTGACCGGTCCTCGGGCCTCAAAAGGATTACTGCTGGTTCAGGCCCGGATTGCGGCCGGGCAGGCGCGGCACCACCGTGCCCCGCTTCTCGATCGGTCCGTCGCAGGCATAGGCGAACTCGCTCTTCTGCGGGTCGAACACCGTCTCGCCGGTGATCCGGCAATCTTCCCGCACGGTCTCGTCCAGATAGGCGCGGGCGGCGGTGCGGAACCGCTTCACCCGGCTCGCCGCCGGATCGGGATCGATCCGCACCTCGCTGAGATTGCAGCCGGCATATTCGCGCAGCGCGTTCGAGACGATCAGCATCCGGCGCAGCTGCCGGTTGTCGTAGACCTCGTAGGGCTCCTTGCAGCCGATCGTGACCACCTGCGGGGTGAGCGCGACGTAGTTCCGCGAGATGTACGAGAATCCGGTGGTGCAGCCGGCCAAGGCCAGGCCGACACTCACCCAGCCGATGGGCAGCAGAGCCGCGCGCCGTCGCATCCTCGTCATCCCAAGCCCAGTTCCAGCCCCGTGGCGCATTGAAACGGCCCCGCTTGACCAGTCAATGCGTTTGTCGCCCCGACCGGCGCTCAGCCCCCGAACGCGTCCCCGACGAGCCGGTGCACGTACCGGAACGCCTCCGTGGCGCCGGCGGCGGCGCGGGCCTCGCCGTCGCCCGCGAGCGCGATCCGATCCAGCGCGGTGGTGAATTGCCGCCAGTGCAGCCCGCGACCGTCCGGATGCCCGGCGAGGTGGCGGGCGCCGTGGCCCTCCGAGAGGCCGAGCTTCCGGGCTTCCTTGATCAGGATGGCGGCGCCGAGATTCGAGCCCTCCGCGACGTAGAGCCAGCCGAGCCCGGCCACGGGATCGATCGCGTCCCCGTCCTCCGCGGCTGCGTCGGGGATCCGGCCGGTCACGTCGTGCAGATCCTGCGCGATCAGGGCGAGACGGCGCCGTCCGTCGAGATCGGGCAGGACGAAGCCCAGCGCGCCGTCGCGATAGAGCGGATCGACCCGTGTATGGAAGCGGTATTGGACCTGCAGGAACAGCGCGTACCGTTCGAGGCTCGCGAAGGGCTGGCCCGCCATGACCCGCCGGTCGAGCTGATCATGGGCCGCCGCCGTCGCGGACCGCAGGCGCTTCACGCGGCTGCCCGGTTCGACAATATCGGATGTTGAGACGTCCATTCGACCCATGTCTTGATGGGGCACGCGACCGTTCCAGACGGTCGAGGCCTGTTCTATCCGGGTCGAGGTCGGGACCTCGCCGTCCGGCACGAACCTTCATAGCGTCCGGACCATCCGATGCGATTCAGGTCACCGTGAGGCCGAGGGGCAGAGTGCGCAGGCTTGCGCGACAGGGCGCCTCGGCCCATCAAGCTGTGTATGTCATCGCTAACTGGCGACAGTGGTCCGAAATTGGCGGGATTGAGCGGGACCACGCAGGACGACGCGAGTTGAGACGGAGCTACTAAGGCTTTCTCAGTCGCTGCCAGTACCGTCCGATGGTTGCCTTGCTCGGGCTGCGATCGGCGCCGAACCGTTGCCGACACGCCACAGTGGCATCCGCAAGCTTCATCCTGCCTAAAGCACCGAACAGGAACACGGCGACTTCTGGGTCGCCAAATAAGCGGCTGCGAGGATCGATTGCGAGCAGCGCTGGGTGCGCCCACATCTGGGCGGAGAGAAGCCCTCCGGTCCTGGCGGCGCGCTGATGCTCCAACAGCTCAGCGTAGTGCCAGGCGGGGATCGTGACCAGTTCCGTTCCGGCGATTAAAAGGTGGATTGGCTCGATGGAGATCGTGCTTCCCATGGCCTCGGTGCACTGCTCCTCTGGCTTTGGCACATCGCGGGGAGACTGCATTGGCTTCTAGACTTTCCATCGACCACGACCCCGATTTTGAGGCAGAAAACGCAATTTCAGACGAGATTGCAATCTTGATTGGGAAATTCGTCGTTGCTTGGGGGAGCATAGAGCGGGAGCTGGAGCTTTTTGTTACGGATATATATTTCGTGCCTCCCTTTCAGAGGGCCGCCTTGACGGCAGGTCTTGCTATAGATGCTAAGATGACATCCATTAGGACTGGCATCGGAGTTTTTTCGAAGCACTTAGATCCGGCGCGCAAGAAAGAATATTTGAAGGTTTTAGACGATTTGCGCGACTTAAATCACGAAGCTCGAAACTTCATATTTCATTGGGGTATTATGGTCGATGGCGATAAGAAACTAAGTGCCGCAAAGATAAAGGGTGGCAATTCGGTCAAAATAATCCTCGTTCCCCTCACCGCAGAATACTTTGAGACGATACTGGCTGAAGTTGCTTTGATACGGCTTCGACTCCGGCGCGCGTTAATAGATCTAAGGCGAGATCTTGAGCCACTGAAGGAACAGTGGCTGGCTAGCCAGGCTAGAAAGTACAATAAAAGAAGTGAGATGAGAGAGGCGCTTGCGGCTCGAAGGCGAGGCCAGAATTCCGAAGCCGATAAAGCTTAAATCAATAGCTTAGGAAGCGCGCTCGATACACCTGGATGCGTCCAGCTGAGGGCGCTCTCTCCGTGCCAAAACGTTCGACGCACTCCGCGTGGAGCGCCGTCAGTGTCATCCGGCCCCGGAACAGCTCGCGGAGGAAGTCGGCCACCTCCGGATCCTTCTCGATGGTAGAGAGGCCGAGCGGTGGCCCCTTCCGTTCCTGAAACACCGCCCGAATCTCTTCGCGGGCCGCTCGTGCCCGTAGGCCGATCAGCTCGCGGTACTCATCGGAGCGGATCACGACAACCTCGACGCCCTCGCGACGGCCGAACAGGGGGAGTGACTGGCCGGGTTGGATCTCCAGCTCCGGCCGCTCCGGAGACGCCCCAGGGAAGTCGTGATCGCTCATTGAAGCCACCTTCGAGGCCGGTGATGAGCGTGGCTCAATCCACCACGTTGCTGAGGAGGAAGCCCACGTCCGGCGCGCAGACGAACTCGCTCACCTGCTCGCCGACACGTACGACCGTGCCGCCCTTGATGCCCACATCGCGATCCTCCCAAGAGAAGGCAACGCGCGTGCCGAACTGCGCTGTCATTCCCCATGTCGCCCCACTCTCGGGTCGCGCGTTGGGGTCTATGTACAACATGGCGATGGACTTGCCCCAAACACGCTGGATGTTGGCGACTTGCCCGGGCCGAGCCATGTTGACGAAGCTCTCACCGATATAGACATTCTTGAGGCCCTCTCCGGAGAAAAGCCGGATGAATTCTTCAATCGACACGATGCCCTTGATCGTGGTCTGGCCCCGCACCGCGTTGACGATATGGGGGTGCGAAGAGAGGATCGACCAAGTCTCGCGGCTCATGACCATCGTGTTGGGTCGGAAGATCAGGGTTGATCCGAAGCCGGCCTTCAGCACGTCGAGCGGTCGGGAATGGTCGTAATCCGAGAACTGATCCGTTCCGGAGAGGATGAGACGGCGCGGCGAGGCGTAGTTATTGACGTCCTGGACCCTGGCCGCAACACGCATTTCCCGGTCCGTCATGATGAGGTTGGTCAACCCTTCGGTGGCCGTCATCATGGGATCGAACGTGCCGAGACCACGGGCCCGCATCGAGGCCGCGTCATCGATGTCCGTCTGCGGGATCGCGTCTTCCAAGGCGTAATCCCGCGTCTCTCCAGTACGCTCGACACCGGAGAACTCGACGCGCTCGACGCGCCCGCGCCGGCCGACCTCGGTCCTGGGGACAGTGAACATCTGCGCAATAGGGATTTCCGTCCAGGAGAACCGGGACGCTCCGACCGGGATACGCGGCAGAACAAGATCAGCGATGTAGCCGACAGCGGCGTTGCTATAGGAAATCGTCAGAGCCGTCAGAGCAGGATTAACCGGAAAAGGACGTGCGGCCATAGGACTTGCCTTTCAGGAGGTGAGTACTGAGGTCGGAGGGCGAGCTACTTGCCAGCCCCTGGATTTGCGACACAGAAGGCGATGGCGTCGGCCTGAGAGAGGGTCGAGCCGGATTGCCGCTGCTGATCGCGGTAGCGCGTTGCGCGAGCCGCCAGGGTGATCGGGCTTTCATCTCCTCCAGCCTCAGGATGGCGGCCGTCCAAGCCGGACGGTTGAAGATGCGGCACCGTCGCGGCGAACAGGCTGGCGACATGCGCCAAGCCGGCGTCGGTGCTGCACAGCGCCTCGTACTGTGCCCGCTGGGCGGGAACGATCTTGCGGGCCTTGAGAGCGCCTTCGATCAAGGTCTCGACGCGCGTGCGCCGCTCAGCCGTGCGCAACTCGGCGATCGTGCCGTTCGCCACGTTCAGCGTCGCAACCGTGTCGTTGAAGAGACTGAGAGGCACGAATTCCGACCGGATCGCGCTCAACCTTGCGAGGCAGGCCGCCTCGTCAGCGGCAGGATCAAGCCCCAGCGCCTCGGCGACCGTCCCGGGAGATGTGTCGCCAGCATGTGCGGCTGCAAGCGCTGGCATGCCGCTCAGAGCTGGAGCGGCCACAAGCGAGATGGAGTGCAGCCACTTCGCTTGGCCGTTGCTGTCGTGCGGGAAGGACGGCGACACGTACCGGTGGGTGCGGGCGGAGAGGGCTGCCTTACCGCCATCGAGCCAGGTGATGCGGGCGTACGTCCCGTCCTGCCGCGCTTCCAGAGCTGCCGCGTAGCCGACTGCATCGACCCGCTCGCCCTTGGTGGCGCGCAAGGCGAGGCCATGGTCGAGGTCAACAGGAACGTCCACGCCGTCCGCCTTGAAGCGGGACACTAAGGCCTCCGGATCGAAGGTGTATCGCCGGCCATCGCGGGTGTCGGCGGTGCCACGTGGCGTGACCTTGATCCATTCCGGGGGCGTGCCGGCAGCTGTCGGTGCTGGCAGCTCGCCCGCCAGAACGGCGAGGCACATGCTCAGAGGCGGGATGTTCGGTAGTTCTGGTGCGGCGTGGCTCATGGTGCTGTCCGGACTGCGCTGAGGGGTGAAACCGGGGCTCGCGTCCCGGCCAGTGGCTACGGGTCGATCGAGGTCTCGACGGTGGTCACCCACCCGACATCGGGGTTCACGTCGTGGGTCACGATGGTGGAGATCCACGCCGCGCCATCGATCTCAGGTCCGAAGCCGACACATCTCACCGGGGCATCGGCGACAGCCTCAGGGCGGCCATGAGAGGTAAACAGCCCCGTCCCCGAGTTTGCCGCCCAAGCTGCGGCTACAGCGGCGGCAGCGCGTTCCGCCTGATCCTTGGAGCTATAGGTGTGCGGGAGAACGTCGCCATCCTTCCCCTGACCCTCCGCTTTCTCCGCGCTCTCAAGACGACCTTCATCTGTGTTGAGGTAGCGGGCGGTAACTTTGCGGTATTCAAATCGGGGCTCAAGCTCCACATCAAATTCGTAGTTCTCATTGTGCTTTATCGTGATGCGCGGAAGATCTTTCCCGCTAACGCTTTGTTTTGAATAGTCCTTCAAAATAAGGACCTTATCGCCCTGGATTTTGACATGTGCACCATTCGCGTCGGCTAGCTCGCTTGCAAAATCGATCGCGCTCTGGTTCCAGCGCAGCAGGTAGCCGCCAGGTATCTCAAGCTTCGCGATGTCCGGATGGACGTCTACGGACTGGCCGGTTGAGCGGAATATGCTCCGGAAAACGTCGCCCATCGTGTAATGGCCGTTCTCCTTCTCGAAGTGCTGGCTATCGACGGCTTTGAAATGTTCTACGAGGTTTGCTGATCGACAGATCAGGTGAAGCTGCTGTCCGCGCTTGGGTGAGCCGAAGATGTGTGTGCGCTGGAAGGTGTAGTAGCCGACGAGGACCACATCTGTGTTCGACCATCCGAGCCGCACCCGGAACGGCGTGCCGTCGTTCGGCAGCGGAATGTAAGGCGGCTTCCGAGTGAACATGAAGATGGCTTCGTCGCTCACGTCAGAAGCGCGGTCGATCAGCTTCACGCCAATCAACCGGCTCCCCCAGGTTTTCAGCATGTCCTCATCGTTGGGGCCGGTGACCTGGAGGAATGGAGCGCGATATTTCGTCGAGGTCCCGAGCGGCCCACCGGTCATGACTGTATCTCCTGCGGGGAAAGGCCTTCGCGGCGCATCCTGGCGCGATGGTTCTCGACGGTGCGGCTACTGACGCGAGCGGCGCGGGCTATGTCCCCCGTGCTGAGGCCGGCCGTGATAAGCTGGCGCAGGCGCTCGGCTCTTGCCTCGCGGTCGCGGAGATAGGCGCTCTCGATCCTGGTCGGAAAGCGCACGTGGTCCCCTCGCCGGAGATCGTGCCTCACAATCTCGATGAGCTGCGCCATCGCGGGTCTGTCCAGGATGCGCCGGAACGGGTGCGCGTCGGACATCATCGCCACGACGCTGAGGCTGACCCTCTTTCCCATGCAGGCTTCGCGGACGTGGTGGGCCACCTCAGCTCCGCTGATCTGCTGGATGAGCCTTAGGATGTCTCGCGCGCTCGCCGACATGACTGCCCTTGCCGGACCCCCGTATCCGTGTTGGACTGATGAGCGAGGCCGAAACGCTTCGGCAGGGGGAAGCACTTCCCCCCGTTCCATTTCGGTTCGTCCCGCTATCGTGAGCCGATGGCTTCGGAAGACAGTCTGCCCTGACCGAAACGTTTCGACACTGCGAAGCCTTTCGCCGTGTCGGAGGCGAAGGAACAGGTTACGCTGCCGCCCTGCCATCGCGACGGGTCTCGGCTGACTTCTATCGGGCGCTTAAAAACGGCCCGTGGAGCGGCGTTTGCCCGTGTCCGGCACATCGACGGCTCAAATTCCTTGAAGATGGAATTGAAGCACCTGAGGCGATCTGAGGGGGTATTGATGAGCGAGGTCCAGCGCGAGCGTCAGGATCTGTCCGCGTTCGCCGGGTTGCTGGGGATCCCGGCCGACGCCGATGAAGCGGCGATCGTCGCTGAGATCGGACGCAGACGTGCGCCATGGCCGGAGATCGCTAGCGCGCTCGGCCTCTCACCCGACACGTCGCCGGCCGCGTGCCTCGTAGAGATTGAGCGGGTGAAGGCCGAACAGGCCGCCGAGGTCGAGCGACTGCACGCGGAGATCGATGCCAACCTGGAGCGGACCCGTGCGGCGCGGGTCAAGATCCTGATGCTCGACGCGATCCGCGAGGCGCGGGACACCCTCCATCCGTGAGGGGGGGGGCCCACGTGCCGTTCCGGCGGCGGGCCGGGCTCTTTGACATCGTGAAGTCCGATGGCGCGCGAGATCAACCGCAAGCGGCTCGCACACATATTCCTTCTGCCTGAGGAGGCAGGTGACGCCGAGATCATCGAGGCGATCCGAGTGGCCGCTGTGCAAATGAATGTCGCCGATAGGCCCTTCGTCTTGCCGACGGATCTCGATCTGCGGGGCTGTCTCTATGCGCTATGGGACTGCCAGAAAGCCGATCGTGAGTTCGAAGAAGAGGCCTTCGGCCGTCTCTGCGATGAAATCGACAGGTTGAGAGCGGCAGGGGATGAGCTGCAGCGCCGGATCGGCATCCGCGTCATGATGATCCAGATCATCATCGATCAAGCCCGCGACCAAACCGAGAGGGAGGATCCTGCGGTAGTCGCGGCGCGGCGCGCTGAGGAGGCTCGTTCGAAGAAGGAAGCGACCAGAGAAAAGCGACGTCAGAAGAAGGCTGCCAAGGCTGCTGAGACCGCCGAGAGGACGTGACCCCTCCTACCCGCATTTGGGCAGTGCCTCGATTTCGACCGGCGGTACGATCAGTCTGACACACAAAACCCGGACTGGCAGCATCCATCCGCAGGGAGCGTCACGGTCCTTCTTACAGGGGAAAATGTGACACACCCGGGAATATCAATCAGGTTGCAGGTATGTTGACGCCGAGTCCGGTGGCGTTAACCCTTTTTCAACGTTGACGAGCCTCCTCGCGGCAGGCCAAGCTGAGCCGTATAAGCAAGGGCAGGGAAACTCATGGTCGTCCCGGTTACCTACATGGGGACGAAACGTCAGCTCGCTGAGCACGTGAAGGCCATCAGCAACGATTGTCAGCCGGGACCTTTCCTAGACGCCTTCGCGGGCATGGGATCGGTCGGCACTGCTATCGGCGCATCGCGCCCGGTCTGGTCGAATGACAAACAAAAATTCGCCTGCATGGTTGCGGAGGCACAGTTCAAAAGCAGAGCCGGGCCCCCTGATCTAAACCCTTACCTCAGCATACTTCAGGCATCGATCGATCAGTCTATAGAAAATATAGACCGAGAGGTCGAAGAACTGCTTATCATCGAAAATAAAGCAGTCGAGCTGAAAGATCTGTTGCTATTAAGCAAAGTGTATGACGCCGGACGGGATAGGAAAGGCTTCCCCAACAATCCAGAGAAGAGATCTGGTGTATTTCTTGATCGATACGCCGGCACATATTTTGGTTTTAGGCAATGCCTAGAAATAGATGCTGTGCGGATATTTATTGAGAAACTATTCGAATGCGGGATTATAAATGCTGATGGTCACCGGTGGCTGATCATCGGATTAGCTGCTGCGATTTCCAGAACCTCAACGACGACTGGACATTTCGCTCAGCCCTTAAAGCCTAAGCATAATAATCTCCCGAAGTTTGTCGCGCAGCGCAAAAGATCCATTCAGGCCGAATTTATCGAGAGCGTTAAAGGCTTGCGACCTATTGGAACCTCAAGGTGGCGCCGCAAAAACAAGGTGTTTGCAGAAGACGCTGAGCGTCTGATTGGCGGCTTCCGCTCTGAGAAAGCGAAGCCATCGGTCATATACGCCGATCCACCATACACAAAGGATCAATACTCCCGCTTCTACCACGTATATGAAACTTTGGTTTTGAATGATTTTCCTGAAGTGTCGGGAGAAGGTTTGTACAGGAACGATAGATTTACTTCTCAGTATAGTCTTGCCTCATTGGTTGACGACGCAATTGAGACGTTGATAGCGCAATGTGCTGAAATCAATGCTGGTCTTATTCTTAGTTATCCGACTAACGGATTGCTGGATAACTCTGTGGAGATCATTCCTTCGATGTTTAAGCGACATTACGGTTCTTTGCCCTCTTCTGTGCAGTTGCCGCATGTCCATTCGACCCTTGGCGGGTCGAAGGGTAAACCTCGTAGCGCAGTGACCGAAGTTATCTATTGGGTGCCGGGCGCATGGTAACGATCCGAAGAGGGCAGCGCCTTAAGAGCGTGGCTACGACTGAGATCCAGCCGAACCCAGAAAATCCAAGATTAATATTCCGACAGGAGGAAATGGAGAGCTTGATGCGCTCCATTGATAGTTACGGCATACAAGTTCCGCTGACGGTCTATCACGAAGGTGATAATTATTATCTAATTGACGGTGAGCGGCGTTGGAGATGCGCGCGCAAGCTAAATTTGGCGACAGTGCCTGTTCTAGTCCAGGCGAAGCCGACCGAATTAGAAAATCTTGTTTTAATGTACAACATCCACGCGCTCCGGGAGCAGTGGGATTATTACACAATCGCCTCGAAGCTCGAAAGAGTTATTGATTTATATGAGCGAGAAAACGGGTCAAAGCCAAACGAAATAACTCTTTCTGAGCTGACTGGACTGACGAGAGGCGCGATACGACGCTGCCAGCTTCTCCTGGACCTTCCTGATCGTTTCAAAGTGATGCTCATGGAGGAGCTTAACAAGCCAAAATCCCAGCAGCGGCTGTCAGAAGACTTATTCATCGAAATGGAAAAGTCGCTCAAAGCTGTGACCCGCCGCATACCGGAGTATAATGATCGGATAGAAGATATTAGAGACACTCTGGTAGATAAATTTCAGAACAACGTGATATCCGCTGTTACTGATTTTAGGCAGCTGTCGAAGATAGCTACCGCTGTAGAAGGTCTTGGAATTGCGCAAAATACGGCAAGGAGAGCCTTGGATCAAATATTTGATCCTGGAAAAAAAGTCTCGATAAGGCAGGCGTATAGCGATACTGTCGAGTTCGAGTACGGGGAGAAGAAGGCTTCTCGCTACGTAACGTCTTTGATCAGTTTTCTTGAGGATGTTTCTAGCGAAGACAAGGTCGAAGATCTCGATAATGAGCTTCTTCAGGAACTCGAAAGCTTGTATGTCAAGCTCCAAAAGCTGCTGAGGCATTGATATGTCGACGGGCGGCCTCAGCTCCGGTGACGCGGTTCTCGTCAATGCCGCGAAGTCATACTTCGCGAAGACATTCCAAAATCCAACTATTCAGCTTGGAGAAGCTATCGATAAAACTGTGTCTTGGTCGCCTGCTATGAAGATGAGAGTGCATGATCATTTGACAGTTATCGCTGAGGTATCGGAAAAGCCATATCCTCTCATCTTAAGTATGCGCAGGTCCGCAATAATTCAGCTTGACATGCCGATATCAGTTTATTCCGTTTGTCCAGAAGAAAGTTATCTCGCCAATCAGGCGGAGTTTAAGCGACTTACCGCGGACGGATTTGGTCTGATAACTGTCGATGCGAACGGCAATGCCCAGCCTCGCTCTCGGGCTATTCCCCTAATCCAGCAAATAACTGAAGTCGAATTCGCTGCGGACATAAAAGGTCTGCCGGTAAAGCTTCGTAAGCGGCTTGCCGAGAGTTTTGATCACTACAACCACAGTCCTCCAACTGGGGCTGCCGATGTGGCAGAGGTCATGGAGGGGTTGGTTCTAAAGGCGGGGCGTGAGGCGGCTGCGAAAAATTGGATACCTGCCTCGGAGGCTAAGCCAGGAGCCTCGCAGAAAACGCTGATAGCTATGCAAGGTTCGGTACAGTGCAAGAATGCGGCTGCCGCACTCGGGGCGGCTCAGGGTTTTATCAGTATGTACCGAAATTTAAATCATCATTTCCCGAAAGATAGAAAGCAGGCTGCGAAAAAATACCGCGACAGTCGTCACGGGTTTTTGGAAGGCCTTAAGAAGGTCGGCTTCTTTCGCGATCAGATGCGAAATATTGGTTTGTCTGGAGGGTTCTGATCTTTCGGAGCAATCTGCGCAAGGGATAAATCTACGATAAGGCGCTGCCAGAATATTCTCTGCACTCCACGCTCGTATAAATCGCGCGTGCGTCAGACAATCCATTTCAAGAGAGAGCTGCTGACTTGTTCAACGCGGCCGGGCGACGTTCGTACAGCCTGCCCGAGATCATCTGGAACGATCCGCAGTAACTCCGTTTGCCACTTCGGCGACGCGGCGTTCGATCAGGGGCGCTAGCAGAGCGTCGATCAGACGGTCTGCACCGGCCGTTGTAAGCGATGCTAGTTCGGCCGCGGTAAGCCGCTCTTGGTTCTGCGCCACCCGCCAGAGCAGGTTCACGCGCGGCTGGCTGATGAAGCCCGCCGCTCCCGATACGCGCGGCGCCGGCTCCGGCGCACGGTAGCCGAGCTTCATGAAGTGCGCCCGCACCCGGCACCAACCTGTCGTATCAAGATCGCGAACGCTGTGAACGCCGCCGCCGATCGTTATCACGATACCCATGAACTCGTCGTAGCTCAGGCCCAGCTGGTGCCGTGCCTCGCTCAGGATGCCGATCGCCTCACGGTCCATATAGTCCCGCTTCGGTAGAGATTTGGGTCCGCCCTCCTTCGTCAGATGATGGGCAAGGATGATGAAGTCGCGTCCGTCGATCCGCTCTGGTCGGTCTACGCCCACCAGCTCCACCAAGAGCGCCGCAAAGTACCGGTCGCTCATACCGAGGCGGCGGCGGCAGGCGTCGAGCCAGTCCCGATAATCGGCGGACACCCCTGGAAGGGCGTCGTCGCGGAAGCCGTAGCCGTAGAGGTTGTCTACTGCCAAGTCATACAGCGTGCGGGACACATCGAGCAGCGAGCCCCCGTTGCACATCATCGCCACAACATCGCTGACGAGGCGGGGTGCACCGAAGTCGGCGTGCGCCGCGCGGTGCAGCAGCAGGAAGTCTTGCGGCCTCAGCTCAGCGCCAGGCGCTACCTGCTCGGCCGCCAGGAGGAAGCGGTAAGCGTCACTCTTCAGCGCCGCGCGCATCGATGCGGGCAGGCTGGACACGCGAATGTCTCTATGCCGGCGGCCCATCACCTTCTCCGTGCGCACCTCCAGGACAGTGCCGAACCACGGCTCCTCGCGTCCCTTGGCGAATGCAGCGGCAATCCGCTGCATCTCATTCTGCGCGATCCCTGCCGCCTTCGCGGCCAGCTCAACGGAGACGAACCCGCCGATCGCGGCCTCGCGCGTGATCTCAGGCATTGCTCGCCTCCCGCTCGCCCTTGCGGGCCTTCATCGCCTTCAGGGCCGTTATGACTTTCGCGGCGCCGGCCGCAGGCAGGAAGCGCAGCGACGATGCGCCGTGGTAGCGCTCCAGCCAGGTGTTCAAGCCGGCTTCAACGTCGGCGTCGGTCTCGGCGGTGGGGCTGATCCACTCCCTCCATAGGGTGCGGATCAGCTCCACCTGCTCGGGCGAGGCGAAGCCCGGCCGGCGGCCGAACACTGGCCCGGCAGTGGCGACCGGCACGCGATCGAAGCCCTCGGCCTTCAGGAAGGCCATGATCAGGTCGATGCCGCGCCGATCGAGGTCGGCCGCCGAGACGACGCCGCCGAAGTCCTGAAGGATGGCGTGCCAGCGCCGCTCCACCATCTCGACGCGCTTACGGGCGACTTGGAGCAGGCGGAGCTGCGCGGGCGAGATCTCGCGGCGAGCGGCGTTGAATGCGGCTACGTCGAGACCGCGGCGCTCCCATCGCGCCAGCAGGTCGAGCAGCCCGCGGCCGACAAGATCGCGCAGATCGGCGACGCCGCCATGGCCGCGCAGGTCCGCCGCGTAGACGTGAGGCGTGAGGCCGAGCTGGCGCGCAGCTTCCTCGATCAGCTTGCGGGTGCGAGCCGAGATGATCGGTCGCTGGCGCGAGCGGAAGCCGGTCACGGTGAGATGGTCCAGCAGCCGGTCGAGCCCGGTTGCCGTGAGATCCTCGATCCGATCAGCGCCGCCATAGCGGCGCAGCACCTCGTCGAAGTTGGGGGTATCAGGGGCCGCCGCCGCGCGGGCGCGATCCAGGAGCTTGAGCTGCGCCGGTCGGATCACTGCGCGCCTCCATCTCCACGGGTGGCAGCAGCTCGCTCCTCCAGCGCCTCCAGGCGCGCCGCCATCGAGCGGATGCAGTCGATGACGATATGCGAGGCGGTGGTGAGTGGGCCTTCCGGTCCATCCTCCGTCACCGCCTTCTCGAACAGGTAGATGAGGCCGCGCAGGTTGTGGCCGATCATATCGGCGTCGCCCACGAGGCTGCGTAGGTCACCGATCCGGGCGGCAAGGATCCGAGCCTCGGCCGCATGTCGGGCTGCTGCCT
This sequence comes from Methylobacterium brachiatum, assembly GCF_900113845.1. Lineage (NCBI taxonomy): Bacteria > Pseudomonadati > Pseudomonadota > Alphaproteobacteria > Hyphomicrobiales > Methylobacteriaceae > Methylobacterium > Methylobacterium brachiatum. Next base: position 216,864 of record NZ_FOQW01000004.1, read on the forward strand.
TAGCAGCCTCGGCCTGGAGCACGGCGCGATCGTCACGCCAGCGCTGGAGCAGATCGTCTGGGACCTGTGGCTGAACGACGCGGCCGGTGGGGTCGACCCGCATGGATCGCGGGATGCGCGGCGCTGGATCCGCCGCAATGGGGGACGCTTGGGCTGCCATGATGCTTGCCTCGTCTCTGGAGTGACCGGCTGGGTTTGGCCCCAGCTCGGGGTACGCAACGAAGGGGGGATCAGCGCTTCCGCGGCAGGCGCTTGAGGCTGCTCTGCCGTTTGACCTGTGGGGCGGGCGAAGCTCTCGGCCCCTCCAGGTCTCGCTGGAAATGCGGGAAGGTCATCAGAGCCGCCCGGATGTCGACGGCATGGACCATCTTGCTCTGCCGCTCCCGTGCGAGGGCACGAGCCACGGGCAGCACCTTGCCGAGGCCGTCCGCGTGGCGAGCGCTGGCGAGATCCCGGCACAGCCGGAACGCGTCCATGCCCTCCACGTCGTAGCGGCTGGCGATTAGATCCGCGTCCGTCTCCAGGATGCAGTCGATTTCTTCCCGGATCGGGAGACGGCGAGCGATCTGCTGGATGGCGGCCTGGCTGGAGCTGACGAGCTTGATCACCTCGTCGTTGCCGACGAACACCATCTGGATGCGCGCCTGCTCGCTGATGGTCAGCAGTTCGCGCGCTGAGCGCAAGGTGAGGTTCTGCGCCTCATCGAACAGCATGACGGGCGCGAAGCACGCTTCCCGGCACAGGCGCTTGAGGGTCGCCGCGATGCTGTAGGCCGGGCGCACACCGAGGTGCGGGGCGACTTCCTCGAACACGGCCATTGTCGAGGCGCCCATCACGCTCGACACGGTGACGAGCCCGACAGATGGCCCCTCAAGCGTGCTGGAGCGGCGCACCGCTTCCTCCAGCGCCCGCGTCTTGCCGACGCCTGGCGAGCCGATGATCAAGGCGTTCTGGCCAAAGCGCAGGCAGCGGTCGATCGCCCCGTGGATGAGGTTGGCTGCCGAGGTCGGAACAAAGGGGGTTTCCCAGATGCCCTGCTCCCGCCGCCGAGCCTCGATCGCAGCCCGCCGCTTCGCCTCGGCGGTCGCGCGCACCTTTTCGGCCTCTCGTTCGTCGCGATCGCGCAGGAAGGCTTCGACAGCCTCCCGGTCCCGCCGCTCGTGCTCGGCGTGTATCCGCTCCAACATCTCGCGATCTTCCGGATCGTTCGGGTTGAACCCGATCCAAGGGCGCAGATCGGTCATGGCGTCCCTCTCAGCATCTGAGTGCGAGCCAGGGCGGCGTGGATCTTCGCCTCTTTCTCCGCGCGCTCGCGCTTCTTGCGATCGACCGGGTTCTCCAGGACTTGCCGGCCCATCTCGGCCATCGTGGAGGCGAGGCCGATCGTGCCCTTGCTCTCCGGCACGGGCTGCGCCGGCTGACGGGCGGCGGACGCGATCATCTCCGCGGGCACGTCGAGATCATCGATCTCGCTCGCCGCGGCGGCGATGTCAGCAAGTGCTAGCCCCTTGCGCCGCGCGGCCTCGCGCGCACCGCGTGGATCAAGCCGGGCATAGACTGGATCCGGGCGGGCGATGCCGATCAGCGCGCCCTGCATCGTCAGCACCGGGACGGCATCCCATGTGACGAACTTCGGCAAATGCACGCGCACGCGCTGGCCGCTCAGTCCGGCGAGCTGATCGCAGAAGTACACGTCGCCATCGAACCGGATCTTGCCGTCCGTGACGATGCGTGTGCCCTCAGTGGAGAAGGCCATCAGCAGCGCATCGGCATCTGCGTCGGTCCGCTGCCAGCCATCTTTGACGGCGCGCCCGTAGGCGACGGCCGGCGACAGGCCGCGCAGATCGCCCTTCTGAGGGTCGCTGTTGTAGTAAGCCAGCAGCCCCTCGAACCGGGCGCAGAATTCATCGAAGCTTCCGTCGAAGGGCTCCGGTGCGCGCCCGAGGTTGCCCGAGCGAGTCTTCATTCGGTCGCCGCCGATGTAGCCTTTCACCGGAGCCAGGATCTTCTGCTCCAGGACCCGGAACGAGCCCTCCAGGATGCCTTTGGCCGCGGCGTTGTACGGCGCCGCCCGCGTGATCCCGCCGCCCTGCCCCGACCGGCAGTCGAGGTTGGCGAGCTTGATGGCGTCGCGCACGAAGTCGGCGAAGGCGTATTCCGAGCCGTTGTCGAGGTAGAGGTGCGCCGGCATGCCCCAGTGCGGATCCTGGGTCATGGCGACGAAGCTGCGGATCAGATCGGCGTTGCGAACCGCGGTGCCGGGCTCGCACAGCACCAGGTCCAGACGCAGGCGGCGGTTCGCAGCATCGAGCCAGGCGATGCCCTTTGGCGTAGCCAACGTGCCGTCCTGCCGCCGCACGTACACATCAAAGTGGTGCACGTCGCCGTAGACCACTTCCATAGGCGCGAGGCCCGCCGAGGTGAGCCGCACCCGCGGCCGGGCATTGTCCCATTCCTTGATGTTGGTGTGGTACTCGTGGACCCGGCGAGCGTCCCGGCCGGCCTCAATGACGTGCTTCGGGAGCTGGCAAGCCGACAGGTTGGCTTCGTAGTCTCCAATCCCCACCTGGGCTGTCAGCTCGGCCAGCCGCTCGGATGCGAGGCGCAGGACGCCGCTGTAGCTCGTGCCATTGCCCCAGAGAGCGCGGATGTACCGCTGGATCGTCCCGGCGATCCGCTCGCGGGTCTCATCGTCCAGAGCAACCGTCGCGGCATCCCAGCGACGCGTGATAACGGGCAAGCTCTCCGGCTTCACCTCGCGCCGCTTGCGCACCAGGCCGCGGATGCCGCCGGCCGTCGCCTTGCTGACTTTGCGCTCGATGTCGCGACGGCTCGGAGAGAACCAATGCCCGTCCGGGCCGCACACCTCGACGCCCGCCAGCGCCTCGATCGCGGCCCGGCGCTCACGCGAGCCCTTCGGATGAGCCAGTGCAGGGCGAAGGAAGTAGGCCCACCACTCGGCTGCCTTGAGCGCCTTTGCAGACGGGTTCAACGACCCTTCAACGGGCGTGTGCGCTGACTGAATGCGGAGTTGAAGGTCGGCCGGCAGGCTATCGACCCGGACCTTCAAGTGAGTACCAGCCCTGCCGCCTCGACCATGCACAGGCATTGTGAGCATGTTCGCTCCCCGCCAAGGGAGACCGCGCGCCGCCCGCAGAAGAGCATTTCTCGCCTTCCGCTGAGAGATGCCGGCGACGTGAGCCAGGTCAGGCCCTGAGATCCACTCCGCGGTCATGCGGCGTTTTCGATCTCAGAAGCGACTCGGAGGATGCGAATACGAAGATCGATGGCGCGACGACCTAAGGACTGCCCCCTGAGGGCACGGTAGGCGAGGCGCCGATCGATGCCTTGCGCCATAAGCCAAGCGTTCAAAGACGTGCCAGCAGACACGAAGGTCGCTCGGATCCGCTGGTACTCGCGATCGTAGTCAGCTGCGGTGTCGTGGAGGATGGCTGTCATGCTATCGTACCCAAGGTCCGACAAAAGATGACATTTTGTGTCATCTTTTGTCAAGTTAGGGTGCGCGTGTCATGTCAGATGTCGAAGCCGAAATAAACGCGATGAAAATGCGGCTTGGCGTCGAATTAGACAGGGACCTCGCCGAAGAACTCAAAATCGTTCCCACTTCTGTGGCAGCGTGGCGCCGCAGGGGAAAGGTTCCCGATAAGTACAAGCTACGATATAAGATTGCTAAAGATGTACAAGAGATCCGATCTCAATCGTCATATCCGCATGGACTTCATGACGCTTATGTTTTCGCGCTGATCGCTATAGTCGCTTCCAAATTTCAGAGCGGTGGTGACTGGGACGATAGTTCTGTCGACGGGTTCGAGTTGGCTTGGATTGGTCAGAAATTATCGGCATTGCACCGTTCTCTAGCCAGCGAGCTGCGCTATGACCTCAGCCGCGAGAAACTGAGGACACGCTTTGACGACATAAGAGCGGAGATAGACGAAAAGGGCGTGTCAGCTTGGCTGGATGACCGTTTGTCATCTTAGCTGAGGTCCGCAATAGGGTCCGCAATCGGACAGATAGCAAACGCTGGGTCCGCAAAAAGCTGTTCCGTTAAAGCGGGTTACTCATAACTGGCGGCCGTTGAGAACGCCGACTAGGTTCCCCAATCGGAGCAAGCTAAGCCCCTGACGTGAAACGAATTTTCTGTCGTCGTCGCCAATTAGCGATGACATAGCCGTCGCCAAATTGGCTTCGCCGCCCCAAAGCTTGGCCGGATCAGGCTTGCGGAACACTTGCGGAACGTTTAACGTGTTCGTGATTTGTTTCCGAGGCCGCGTCGATGCGGTCCGCCAAGCCGCGAGTCCCCCGTCGATGCTCACGCGCAAGCAATTGGACCTCCTGCGTTTCATCCAGAGCCGCATGCAGGAATGCGGCGTCCCGCCCTCGTTCGACGAGATGAAGGACGCCCTCGATCTGAAGTCCAAGTCGGGCATCCACCGGCTGATCACGGCCCTGGAGGAGCGCGGCTTCCTGCGGCGCCTGCCGAATCGGGCGCGGGCCATCGAGGTGATCCGCATCCCCGAGAGCCTGTCGCAGGCCGCCGCGCCGCCGGCCGAGCCCCGCCGCTTCACCCCGAGCGTGGTCGAAGGTGGCAAGTCCAAGCTGCCGCCCCAGCCCGCGACCACCCGGATGATCGATGATGGCGGGCGCGCCATCTCGATTCCGGTGATGGGCCGGATCGCGGCCGGTACGCCGGTCTCGGCGATCCAGAACCAGAGCCACGCCATCACCATGTCGCCGGACTTCCTGGCCGGCGGCGAGCATTACGCCCTCGAAGTGCGCGGCGATTCGATGGTCGATGCCGGCATCCTGGACGGCGACCTCGTGGTGATCCGCAAGCAGGACACGGCCAATACCGGCGACATCATCGTGGCGCTGATCGACGACGAGGAGGCCACGCTGAAGCGCCTGCGTCGCCGCGGCTCCTCGATCGCCCTGGAGGCCGCCAACCCGGCCTACGAGACCCGCGTGCTCGGACCCGACCGGGTCCAGATCCAGGGCCGGCTCGTCAGCCTCGTCCGCCGCTACTGAAGCGGCTCGGCCGGCGCGTCGCCGGGCGCGGCTTCGGGACCGGCGGCGTCGGGCTCGGACGGGATCGGGGCGCCGGGAGCGGGCGTTTCGGTCCGCTGCACCGGTGACGGCCCGGCATTGGGGGACGGTCGCCAGGGAACGGAGCGGCCCTCGTCGTGGGCATAGCGAACCGTGAATCCCGCGCGGTCGGCCCGAAGGGCGACGGCGCCGTGGGCGGCGAGCGCCCGGCGGTCGATCACCAGCGGCGCGTGGCAGGTCGGCGGCGCGGCGAACCGGGTGATCAGCACGGCCGCCCGGGCGCAATCCTCCGCGAAGGCGCGCCGGTCGCGGACCAGGGCGATGGCGCGGCCATCCGGCAGGCGCGCGGTGCAGCCGAGACGGTCGCAGCGTCCGCTCTGCGCGACACCGCCGATCACGGTTTTGGCCGACCGGCCGTCGCCATCCGCCTTCAGCCACTGCTCCAGCACGAAGGCCGACGGGCTGCCCAGCGCTGCCAGGCGCCCATCGGTCCCGCGCACGGCCGCGCCGCCGCCCTGCCGGTCGATATAGAGGTCGAAGCGGTCCGGCATCGCGGCGAGGCCGAGCCCCAGCAGGGCGGGCGGCAGGGCGAGCCAGCGCAGCCGCGAGACCGGGAGCGTGGCCAGGAGCAGCCCCGCCGCCAGCAGCACCAGCGCGCCGGTGCCGAAAGCCGGCAGCACCAGGGTGGCCCGATCGAAGCCGGCGATCCACTCCGAGATCGCCAGCATGCCGCCCACCGCCTGCCCCATCAGCCACCAGACCGGCCGGTCGAGGGCGAAAGGATAGGCCAGGATCCCGATCACCGCCGCGGGCATCACCACCAGCGAGACGAGCGGCAGGGTCAGGGCGTTGCCGATCAGCCCGAATGGCTGGATCGTCTGGAAATGGTAGGTGGCGAATGGCGCGGTGGCGATCTGCGCCACGAGCGTCGTCGCCAGGGTACCGGTCACGGCCGCGAGGCCGGTGCCGACGAGCCGCTCGATCCGCCCTGCCCCCGGCCGCCGGAACAGGCCGCCGTCGATCAGCCGCGCGCAGGCGATCAGCCCGGCCACCGCCCCGAACGACATCTGGAAGCTCGGCCCCAACAAACCCTCGGGCTCCCGTGCCAGGGCGATCAAAGCGGCGAGCGCCAGGTTGCGCATCGACAAAGCCGGTCGGTCGACCAGGATCGCGCCCAGCATGATCAGGGTCATGATCAGCGAGCGCTCGGCGGCGATGTCCCAGCCCGAGAAGGCGCAATAGGCGGTGACGCCCAGCATCGCGAACCCGGCGGCGATCTTCTTGATCGGCCAGACCAGGGCGCAGAACGGGACGAAGGCGAGCAATGCTCGCACCAGCCAAAAGACCACGCCGGCGGCCAGCACCATGTGGAGGCCCGAGATGGAGACGACGTGATAGATGCCCGCGGCCCGGAGCGCGTCGTTGGCGGCCGGCCCGATCAGCCCGCGCTTGCCCGTCACGAGCGCGGCCGCCACCGCTCCCGCCTGGCCGCCCTCGGCTTGCGCGATCCGGCGCGTCAGCGCGTTGCGGGCCTCGTCCAGCAGGGCCGCGAGCCGCAGGCGCAGCGGCGGCGGTGCGGGCGGCGCCTGAACCGTGATCACGCCGATCAGCGAGCCCACCGCGCCGATCCCCTGGAAATAGGCATCCCGGGCGAAGTCGTAGCCGCCGGGTCGTGCCGCCTCGGGCGGCGGTAGCAATCGTGCCGTGGCGGCGATGAAATCCCCGGGCCGCAGGGGCGGCGCCGTCCGGAACGAGACCCGGACCCGGAGCGGCCTCACCGCCGGATCGAGCCCGGCGAAGCTCTCGACCCGGATCACGAGCCGGGCACCGACCTCGCGCTCGTCCAGCGCCTCGATCATTCCGGTGAGCGGCCCGATGGTGGTCCGGGACAGGATCGGGGCCGCCACCTGCCCGACCCGCCAGGTCGCCGCGGCGAAGCCGAGGAAGCCGGCAGCCAGCGCCAGCGCGAGAGCCAGGCTCCCCGGCCGCGCGCCCAGGAACGGCACCGGCGCGAGCGCCAGCGCCGCCCCGACGAGCGGCGCGGCCAGAAAGGGCGTCCCGTCCGCGCCCGCGAAGAACACCAGGATCCCGGTGCCGAACGCCACCGCCAGCCAGGGGAACAGGCGGCGCTGCTCGACCTCCCGGGCGAGGCCGCCGGCAAACCAGTCGCGCAGCGCCGGCGCCCATGCGGGGCGCGGCCCGGCGAGCGCCACCGCGCCGCCCGCCAGCCTCGCGCCGATCCGCCGCATCCGCCCTCGCCTCGCGCCGGGCGACTCAGCTCCGGCATGGGATTCTTAACGCACACCTCGGCCCGTGCTACAGCGCGTACTTCGTGCTACGGGCGCCACTTCGTGCGCCGGGCGCCGCCCGAATGCCCTGCCCCGCCCCGTCGCCCTCCGCCCCCGAACATATCGGCCCGATGTCCTCAGCCGTCGTCACGCGCTTCGCCCCCTCGCCCACCGGCTACCTCCATATCGGAGGAGCCCGCACGGCGCTGTTCAACTGGCTCTATGCCCGCCACACCGGCGGCAAGATGCTGCTGCGCATCGAGGATACCGACCGGGAACGCTCGACCAAGGGCGCGATCGACGCGATCCTCGACGGCCTGTCCTGGCTCGGCCTCGACTGGGACGGGGACGTGGTCTTCCAGTTCGCCCGGGCCGAGCGCCACCGCGCGGTCGCCGAGGAGCTGCTGGCCGCCGGCCGCGCCTATCACTGCTACGCCTCCGCGGAGGAGCTCACGCAGATGCGCGAGACCGCCCGGGCCGAGGGCCGCGCCCCGCGCTACGACGGGCGCTGGCGCGACCGGGACCCGTCCGAGGCGCCCGCCGGGGTCAAGCCGGTGATCCGGCTTCGCGCGCCCACCGAGGGCGAGACGGTGGTCGAGGACGCCGTGCAGGGCCGGGTGACCTGGGCCAACCGCGATCTCGACGACCTCGTGCTGCTGCGCTCGGACGGCACGCCGACCTACATGCTCGCCGTCGTGGTCGACGACCACGACATGGGGGTCACCCAGATCATCCGCGGCGACGACCACCTCACCAACGCCGCGCGCCAGAGCCAGATCTTCTCCGCGCTCGGCTGGGACATCCCCAAGATGGCCCATATCCCGCTGATCCACGGTGCCGACGGGGCGAAGCTGTCCAAGCGTCACGGCGCGCTCGGCGTCGAGGCCTATCGCGACCTCGGCTACCTGCCGGCGGCCCTGCGCAATTACCTGGTGCGGCTGGGCTGGAGCCACGGCGACCAGGAGGTGTTCTCCACCGAGGAGATGATCGCGGCCTTCGACCTGGGCGCAGTGGGGCGCTCGGCGGCGCGGTTCGACTTCGCCAAGCTCGCCAACCTCAACGGTCTCTACATCCGCGGCAGCGCCGATGCCGATCTGGTCGCCGCGATCGAGACGATCCTGCCCAATGTGGGCCCCGAGCGCGGCCTTCCGGCGACGCTCGAGCCCGACCTGAAGGACAAGCTGACCCAGGCCATGCCGGGCCTCAAGGAGCGGGCCAAGACGCTGATCGAGCTCCTCGACAGCGCCTATTACCTCACCGCCCAGCGTCCCCTGGCGCTCGACGACAAGGCCCGGGCGCTCCTCTCCGACGAGGGCCGGGCGCGCCTCGCCGGCGTGCTGCCGGCCCTCGAAGCCTTGCCCGACTGGAGCGCGGCCGCCACCGAGGGCGCCGTGCGCCAATATGCGGAGACCGCCGGATGCAAGCTCGGGCAGGTGGCCCAGCCGCTGCGGGCCGCGCTCACCGGGCGGACCACCTCCCCGCCCCTGTTCGACGTGATGGCCGTGCTCGGCCGGGCCGAGACCCTGGCCCGCCTCGGGGATCAGGTGGCCTGACGCATCGTCCCGAAGGCGAGCGTCTTTCGGGCCACGCCGATGCGCATCGCGAAACCCGGCCGGTTCGCCCGGGATGTGACATCCGGGACGATCCGGTCGCGCTGATCGGGCGACCGGGAACTGCGGGCGCCGGGTTGGATTTCGCTTGGCGAAGGGGTCGGGTTGTCACCCACCCCGTTGCTGCTGCACTGCCGTTTGGGTAACCCATGGCGCGTGAGCACCCGCAACATAACGCGGCGTGCTCCGGCCCCGGGGTCGCCTCGGGCAACCCGAGGCCGGCATCCGCCACGTCGCCAGAGAAGGGTCCACGTTCCATGAGCGCATCCAGCACCATCACCGTGGACGGCAAGGAGATCGAACTGCCGGTCAAATCCGGCACGATCGGCCCGGACGTCATCGATATCGGCAAGCTCTACGCCAAGACCGGCGCCTTCACCTTCGACCCGGGCTTCACCTCGACGGCGAGTTGCGAATCGAAGATCACCTACATCGACGGTGACGAGGGCGTGCTGCTCTACCGCGGCTACCCGATCGAGCAGCTCGCCGAGAAGGGCGACTTCCTCGAGACCTGCTACCTGATGCTGTTCGGCACCCTGCCGACCGCGGCCCAGAAGGCCGATTTCGACTACCGGGTCACGCGCCACACCATGGTGCACGACCAGATGAACCGGTTCTTCACGGGCTTCCGCCGCGACGCCCACCCGATGGCCGTGATGGTGGCCTCGGTCGGCGCGCTCTCGGCCTTCTACCACGACTCGACCGATATCACGGACGAGAGCCAGCGGATGATCGCGTCGATCCGCATGATCGCCAAGATGCCGACGCTGGCCGCGATGGCCTACAAGTATTCCATCGGCCAACCCTTCGTGTATCCGAAGAACGACCTCGACTACACCTCGAACTTCCTGCGGATGTGTTACGCGGTGCCGTGCGAGGAGTACGAGGTCAACCCGGTCTTCGCCAAGGCGCTGGACAAGATCTTCATCCTGCACGCCGACCACGAGCAGAACGCCTCGACCTCGACCGTCCGGCTCGCCGGCTCCTCGGGCGCGAACCCGTTCGCCTGCATCGCGGCCGGCATCGCCTGCCTGTGGGGCCCGGCCCATGGCGGCGCCAACGAGGCGGCGCTGAAGATGCTGATGGAGATCGGCACGCCCGAGAACGTCGGCAAGTACGTCGCCAAGGCCAAGGACAAGAACGACCCGTTCCGCCTGATGGGCTTCGGCCACCGGGTCTACAAGAACTACGACCCGCGCGCCCGGATCATGCAGAGCACCACGCACCAGGTGCTGAAGGAGCTCGGCAAGACCGAGGATCCGCTGCTGCACGTGGCCATGGAGCTGGAGCAGATCGCCCTCAAGGACGAGTACTTCATCGAGAAGAAGCTCTACCCGAACATCGATTTCTACTCGGGCATCACCCTCAAGGCGATGGGCTTCCCGACCGACATGTTCACCGTGCTGTTCGCGGTGGCGCGCACGGTCGGCTGGATCGCGCAATGGGCCGAGATGATCGAGGACCCGATGCAGAAGATCGGCCGTCCGCGCCAGCTCTATGTCGGCCCGACCCAGCGCGACTACGTGCCGGTGGACCAGCGCGGCTGAGCCGGCCCATCGAACCCGATGTGACCCCTGGGGCGGCCGAAGGGCCGCCCCTCTCGTTTGCGCAGGCCGCGGGATCCGTCGCCAGGCTCCGCCTCCCCGTCCGGCCGCCCTACGATTGGGCGTCGATCCGCGCCTTCCTGGCGAAGCGGGCGATCCTCGGGGTCGAATCGGCCGAGACCGGCGGCCAGACCTATGCGCGCACCATCTGCATCGGCGGCCGGCCCGGCATCGTCGCGGTCGCGTTCGGCGATGATGCGCTGCACGCGACGCTCCACGGCCTCGCCTCAAGCTCCGAACCGGAGATCGCCGCGCGCCTGCGCCGCCTGTTCGATTGCGATACCGACCCGGCGGCGATCGCGGCCTGCCTGTCCCGGGACCCGACCCTGTCGGACTTGGTGGCGGCTCGCCCCGGATTGCGCCTGCCGGGCGCCTGGGACCCGTTCGAGACCGGCTGCCGGGCGATCTTGGGTCAGCAGGTTTCCGTCGCCGCCGCGATCCGGCTCGCCGGAAAGCTGGTCGCGGCCTTCGGGACGCCCCTGGCGGAGCCGGTCGGTCCCCTGACCCATGTCTTCCCGACGCCCGCCCAGCTGGTCGAGGCCGATGTGGCACTCGCCCTGAACATGCCCCGGTCCCGCGGCGCGGCGATCCGAGCACTGGCGGCGGCGGCACTTGCCGATCCGGACCTGTTCGCCCCCGCCGGGACCCTGGAGGCGGCGGTGCTGCGCTTCACGGCGATTCGCGGGATCGGTCCCTGGACGGCCCAGTACATCGCCATGCGGGCGCTCCAGCTGCCGGATGCGCTGCCGGTGGGCGATGTCGGCCTGCTGCGCGCCCTCGCGACCGGCATTGGCCGCCCGAGCCCGGCCGCGCTCCTCGCCCGGGCCGAGGCCTGGCGGCCGTTCCGCGCCTACGCGGCCCAGCACCTCTGGGCCGCGGACGAAGCGGCCGTGACGGGGCGGTGAGGCGAGCGGTGGGCTTCCTTTTCCCCATGGGCAGGCCGGGTTTACGTTAGGGCCGGCCGGGGGGCTTGGTTCATGCCGGAACTGGACGAGGAAGCGCGCGACAAGCTTGTCGCGAACGAGCGCATCAAGTTCACAGGGACCTACGCCAATGGTCTCGCCGTCGCGATCTTCGCCGTGGGTGGTTTCGCGCCGTTCATATCGACCGCCCTGTCGGATCGCCCACATTTCGCGCCCGTGCTCATCGCGATGGCGGTTTGCTGGATCATGAGTGGCGCCATACCTTCGGGTGTGCGGCACGCGCTACGGGATCTTCGCCCATGACGACAGCCCAGTTCCTTCTCCTGCTCGCGGTGCCCTTTGCTGGCGGCGTGCTGGCCTTCGGCGCGCTCTGGCTCGGCCAGCGTTCGCACTGAGACAGGGTCTGTCCCACCCGCGCCCTTATCCTAGGTGCCGGAGCGTAGCGGAGGCCTCGAAGGAGGCCCCCAGCTGGCCTTGCGATCTCTCAAGCCCTCCTTCGAGGCTGCGGCGCAGGATCTCGGCGACGAGAAAGCGGGTTCGGCGTCCGTCACGATCTCGTTTCGCTCAGCGCCCGAACCGCTCGAACTTCGGGAAGCTGCGCGCCATCATCAGGCCGACCTCGCCGCGATGGCCGAGCCACTTCTCCAGCACCGCAGCGTTGGCCAGCCGCCCCTCGGCCGAGCCGTCCTGCCAGGGCAGGCCGTCGGCCAGCTTGAAGACGTGCGCGTCCGTGAGGCCCCCGCTGCGGCAGCGCTGGAGGCGGACGCCCTTGCCGCGGGAGAGTTCGGCCACCTCCGAGATCGGGAAGATCAGCAGCAGCTTCTCGGTGTTCACCACCGCCACGTGATCGCCGTCGGCCGGGACGAGCACCACGGCGGTCGCGTCCCCGTCCAGGCCGAGCACGCCCTTGCCCTTGCGGGTGTTGGCCACCAGCGCGTCGGAGGGCGCCACGAAGCCGCGCCCGTCCGAGCCGGCGATGAGCAGCTTGGTCTCCGGCTTGTAAGGCAGCGCCGCCACCACCTCGGTGCCGTCGTCGAGGTCGACCATCAGGCGCACCGGATCGCCGAAGCCGCGGCCGCCCGGCAGCTTGGAGGCCTCGATGGTGAAGACCTTGCCGTTCGAGGCGAGCAGCAGGATCTTCTGGGTGGTCTCGCTCGGGAAGGCGATCTTCAGCCCGTCATCGCCCTTGAAGGCGACGCCCGAGAGGTCGGAGACGTGGCCCTTCAAGGCCCGGATCCAGCCCTTGGTCGAGACGATCACGGTGATCGGCTCGCGCTCGACCAGGGCCGCGGTGAAGTCGATGCCGCCGACATCGGGCGGGCTCGCGAGCGTCGTCCGCCGCTTGCCGAGCTTGGTCTCGGGCCCGAACGTCTTCTTCACGGCGCGGATCTGCGCCTGGATCGTCTTCCACTGCGCCGGCTCTGAGGCCAGGAGCGCATCGAGCTCGGCCTTCTCGGCGGTGAGCGCGTCCAGCTCGCGCTTCAGCTCCATCTCCTCCAGCTTGCGCAAGCTGCGCAGGCGGGTGTCGAGGATCGCGTTGGCCTGGACCTCGGTCAGCTCGAACCGCGCCATCAGAGCGGGCTTCGGCTCGTCCTCCTCGCGGATGATGCGGATCACCTCGTCGAGGTCGAGATAGACGATGAGTAGGCCGCCCAGGATCTCCAGCCGGCGGTCGATCTGCCCGAGCCGGTAGCGGGAGCGGCGCTGCAGCACCACCCGGCGGTGGTCGACCCATTCCCGCAGACACTCGGTGAGCCCGATCACCTTCGGCACGAGGCCGCCGACCAGGACGTTGAGGTTGAGCGGGATGCGGGCTTCGAGTTCCGTGAGCCGGAACAGCGATTCCATCAGGATCACGGGATCGACCGTGCGCGAGCGCGGCTCAAGCACGACGCGCACGTCCTCGGCCGATTCGTCGCGCACGTCGGCCAGCAGCGGCAGCTTCTTCTCCTGGAGAAGCTCGGCCATCTTCTCGATCAGCCGGCCCTTCGGGATGCCGTAGGGGATCTCCGTGACGATGATGTTCCAGGTGCCGCGGCCGAGATCCTCCTTGTGCCAGCGCGCCCGGACCCGGAAGGCGCCCCGGCCGGTCCGGTAGGCCTCGGCGATCGATTCGGGCGAATCGACCAGGATGCCCCCGGTGGGGAAATCCGGCCCCTGCACGAAGCTGTTGAGCTGGGCCGATGTCGCCCCCGGATGGCTGATCAGGTAGAGCGCCGCGTCGCAGAGCTCGGCCGCGTTGTGCGGCGGGATCGAGGTCGCCATGCCGACCGCGATGCCCTGGCTGCCGTTGGCGAGGAGGTTCGGGAAGGCGGCCGGCAGCACCACCGGCTCCTCCTTCTCGCCGTTGTAGGAGGGGCGGAAATCGACCGTGTCCTCGTCGATCCCGTCGAGCAGCAGCCGGGCGACCTCGGTGAGGCGGGCCTCGGTGTAGCGGTAGGCGGCCGGACCATCGCCGTCGATGTTGCCGAAATTGCCCTGACCGTCGACCAGCGGATAGCGCTGCGCGAAGTCCTGGGAGAGGCGCACCAGCGCGTCGTAGATCGCCTGGTCGCCGTGCGGATGGAAGTCGCCCATCACGTCGCCGACGATCTTGGCGCATTTCTTGTGCGCGGTGTTCGGGTCGAGGCGGAGCAGCCGCATCCCGTACAGGATGCGCCGGTGTACGGGCTTCAGCCCGTCGCGGGCATCCGGCAGCGCCCGGTGCATGATCGTGGAGAGCGCATAGGCGAGGTAGCGCTCCTCCAGCGCGGATTTCAGCTCGACGCTCTCGATCCCGTCGCCGGATGGCGGCTCGAAGGGCTGGCCCATGACGGCTCCTGTCTCAGGGCAGGGCCGCCGACCGGCAGCACCACCACAACGCGCGATCCGTCATTCCGGGGCGCCGGAGGCGAGCCCGGAATCCAGAACCGCCCGCCGTGCCCGGGGTGACGGACGCGTCCACCCGTTCGACGATGCGGCTCTGAATTCCAGGCTCCGCTGCGCGGCCCCGGAATGACGGGGTTGGTCTCAACCGAGGCTCGGGCGGTCCCCGGCTCGGTCACATGCGGAACATAGCGCGAACATTACTCGGCCTCGCGACCGAGCGCAACGAATCGCGCGCGCTCCTCCGGCGCGGCGAGGCCGCGCGGACCCCAGACGTGCCGGTCGAGGAAGTACCCCGTCAAGGTAAACCCTTGCGCAACGCCGTCGGGCCCCGGCAATCCGCCTGCATGCAGGAAGGTGGGTAGGGCCAGGAGCTTATCGCGAAAAGGCTCTCCGGCGGAGGCGCTGACCGCCCGGCCGCTCTTGGGCGAGACGTAGGCCAGGGCGTCGTTGCCCCCGGTGGCCGCGCAGGCGGTGAGATCGAGGCCGAAGCCGAGTTCCGACAGGATCTCCAGCTCGAACCGCACCATCAGCGGCGGCGCCACGGCCGGGTTGTCGAGATGTTCGACCAGGATGCCCGCCGCCTCGTAGAGCGCCGGATGCGGGTCGCGCTCGGGCAGGAGACGCAGCAGCGCGGCCATGTGGCCGAGCCCGTAGAGGGCGATGCCCGAGCCGATCATCCGCGAGACCTGGGATTCGAGCGGCTCCACCGTGTAGGCGCCGAGCCCCTCGTCGAGCCGCGCCCGCCAGGTCAGCCGGACCCGGTTGCCGGGCTGGAGCACCGGCTGCATCCGGCGCGAGCGCCCGCCATGCACGAGCCCGAGATGGCGGCCGTGCGCCTCGGTCATCGCCTCCAGGATGACGCCGCTCTCCCCGTGCCGGCGCAGGCCCAGCACCAGCGCGTCGTCGGTCCATTGCATCAAGGTCACATCACCGGCTGAGAAGGCGCGGATCGCGGCACCGGCGATCCACCCCGAATCCCCTCATATAAGGGCTCCGGTGCCGCGCTGCCGCCTTTGCGCGCCCCGTAGGTGACGGTAGCTTGGCCGGGAAGGAATCACCCGCATGCGCCGCGTCGCTCCGGTTCTTGCCCTGGCCCTGACCATCACCGCGGCGCCGGCCGCGCCCAAGGCGGCGAAGCCCGCCGCCGAGGACGCGCCCTCCCCGGCCCTGAAGCAGCGGATCGCGGCTTTGGCCCTCAAGCAGGTCGATTTCGGATCGGTCTCGCTGCTGCCGGTGCGGTTCGAGGGCAGCCGGCTCGCGGGGCCGATCGAGGATGGCGGCCGGACGCTCTACTGCGTGTCGAGCCGGATGAGCGGCCGCACCTTCGGCAAGCCCGAGCGGCCGAAGGCGGTGATGCGCTATGCGGCCGACCGGCTGGAGGTGATCGACGACGACGAGGTCTGCACCGGCCACCGCAGCCAGCCGTTCCCGGAACTGGACGCCCTGGGCAACGCGCGTTGAACCTGCCGCGTTGACAGGCATGCCGTCATCCCAAGCGCGCCGTCTCGACCTCAGCCTCGACCTGATCGCCCGCGCCCATGCCACCCCCGTCCCGGACGACCCGAGCGCCCTCGAGGTGCTCAGCGACGCGGAGCTGCGTCCCGGGCTCGAGGCGATCACCGCGGGCCGCGAGGGGCACGACATCTGGGTCTTCGCCTACGGCTCGCTGATGTGGCGGCCGGAATTCCCGGTGGCCGAGAGCCGGATCGGGACCGTGCGCGGCTTTCACCGTCGCTTCTGCCTGCTCCAGCGCCGGTTTCGCGGCACGCCGGAGCGGCCGGGCTTCGTCCTGGCGCTCGATCGCGGCGGCCTGTGCAAGGGTCTGGCGTTCCGGCTGCCCGGCCTGGAGATCCGCGAGGCGCTGATGCCGGTCTGGCGCCGCGAGATGCGCGGCCGGGGCTACGTCGCCCGGTGGCTGCCGGTGGCGACCGAGGCCGGCACCGTCTCGGCGCTGACCTTCCTGGCCAACCGCGCCAACGAGCGCTACGCCGGCCGCCTCTCGGATGCCGAGATCGCGGAAAAAATCGCGGCCGCCTGCGGGCATGCCGGCCCCAGCGCCGAGTACCTGTTCCGGACCGTCGAGGCCTGCGAGCGCCTCGGCATCCGCGACCGGCATCTCTGGAACCTTCAGGCGCTGGTGGCCGCCCGGCTCAGGGCCTGCGCGCCGGGCGCGTGAGGCTCACGCCCAGGCACGCTTCATCGCGATGACGACACGGCCGCCCGCCTGCTCCGTATCCGGGTTGCGCGGCTCGCGGATGCCGGGCGCGCGCCCGGTGGTGACATAGACCACGAGGGTGAGGGCGAGGAGGATCTTGATGCGCATCGCGACGCTCAGGGTTGAGCAAGCGTGCATAGGATCGATCGGTTTTTACGGAGTTGCCGCGAGGCCCACAGGTTGTGGTTGTGGGCGCTTCCTGCAGCCGTGGTGAACGAACGGTTGCGGCCGAACCGCGATCGCCTGGGCATCATCTGAGGCAGCCGCTTCCGACCTTCGGAAAAAGACGATGCAGAACCAAGGATCTAGCGCATCGCGCCGGTTCCGGTATCCGGCGCGATGCGCTATGCCGCCGGCCCGAGTTTCCCACAGGCGCAAGTTTCCGACAGGCGAGGACAGGATGCGGCTCCGGATCGGCGTGGCCCTGGCGATTCTGGTGATTGCGGTCGCCGTTCTCGCCGCCGGACCCTGGCCCCACGGGTTCCGGCTGTCGGACATCCTGACCGGGGGCACGCCGGTGCTGCCCGACGGCTCGCGGCCGGTGCCGGGCTCCACGGACCTCGCCGGCAACGCCACCCTCGGCGTGGTCCAGCACCCGGCGACCCTGCGGCTCGCCTGCGATCCGGCCGGATCCGGCCTGTCGGCGGTTCTGACGGTGCCGCACTTCGCGGATTTCGCAGAGGGTTTCGACGTGGCCGGCCTGCAGGGCGGCGGAAACGCGGCGCCGCTCACCGGCATCCTGGTCTCGAACGCCGCCGGCGTCCGTTCCGTGCGGATGGCGGCGCAGGGCGCGGAAGCCCGCGATCCCGACAGGAGCATCAGCCTCACGGTGGCCGGCGCCCGCCGGGGCGAGGACCCGCTGCGCGGCGTCGCCCTCGCGCTCGCCCAGGCCGGCACGCGGCTCACCTGGACGCAGGCGAGCCCGCGCGGCGGGGATCAGACCCTGACGGCGGTCTTTTCCGTGGCGGACAGCGATGCGGTGGCGTTGAAGACGGCTCTCGGAAGCTGCCTCGCCGCGCCACCGCTGTAGACGTTGTAGGGTGGTTCGGCGCCGCGCGGGGCGACGCCGGATCCGATGGGCTCAGCGGCCCTTCTTGTAGAGCTTGCTGGCGATCTCGAAGATCTCTTCCGGCGCGTAATCCGGCGCGAAGGCACCGTAATTGCCATCGAGTTCGGGGATCTTGCCGCCCTCGGGGGCGCCGTCGATCACCTCGAGATTGCCCGGCGGATCACCCGGCAGCGCCACCTCGTCGTTCGACCAGACGCCGGCCGCTTCCTTATAATCGACCTCGCTGAACGTGTAGAGGCGGCGGTGCTTGCCCTCGTCGAGGTACTTCTGACACTCCGGCACCCGCGACAGGTCGATGTTCGGGGTCGGCAGCATCTTCTCGATCTCGACGCCGGTCAGCTTCTTCAGGGCCAGCGCATAGGCGTGCGCGTGCAGCGAGCCGCGCACCAGCAGATACGCGCAGACCTCACGGCCGGTCGGCTCGCTCATGGTCTCGTAGACCCGAAGCTTGTGGATGCGCGCACCGCATTCCAGGTGGAAGTTGTGCAGCAGGTCGATGATCAGATTGCCGGTGGTCGTGACCATGTCCATGTTCCAGGACGCGGCGTTCGAATTCATCGGCATCGCGCCGCCGCCATTCGACAGGAAGCTGCCGGCAAGACGCACATCCTGCATCTCGGCGAAGGGTGCCTTGGAGATGTCGACGTCCTTGGCCGGGTTGCCCGGGCCGTTGTTCAGCATGGCGATGCCGGTCGAGACCAGCTCGACGTGGCCGATCTCTTCGGCGAAAATGCTCGAGACGAGGCTGTAGAATGGGCGGAGCTTGGTCTTGTTACGAAAATTGAAGCTCTGGAACATGTAGTTCCCGAGTGTCGACATCTCGCCGTACTTACCGCCGAGCAGTTCCTGCAGGGCGGCGGCTGCGTTGGGCTCGGGCTTCTTGGGCTCCGGCAGCTCCGCGAGCAGGCGGTCGATCTTCATGAACATGCGGGCAGCTCCGTTTGCGCGAGGTGCGCTCGGAACCTACGGGTGAGGCGCCCACATGTTCCGACCGCCGACCGGGCTTCTTCCGTGCCCGGCGGGGAATCTTTTTCTTCCGAAGCGGGTTAGAGCGGAAAAAAATCTTGCGTGCGCACCAGTATCGGGAGGTGATGGTCGCTGGCCCGGCCGCCGGTCCCCGCGTCACACGTTTGCGTGCATCCCCTCCACGGCGCGGATCCGCGGCACGGCGAAATCGGTTAAGGCGCGCACCGCCGGGCGCATGTGGCGCACGGACGGGTAGACCAGATAGGCCTCGGTCGAGCGGACCTCGTAATCCGGGAGCACGCGCACGAGCCGGCCCGCCGCGAGGTGATCGGCCACCAGCAGGTGCTGCACCGGACCCATCACCCGCCCCGCCAGAAGGGTCGCGACCAAGACCTCGGCGTTGTTGGTGCGGAGCACCGGTTGCACCGGGACGGTCACGGTCTCGCGGTCCCGATGCAGGATCAGGGCGCTGCGGGCATCGACCGCCGCCCGGGTCGCCACGAGAGCGCAGGTGGCGAGCTGCTCGGGCGTCTCGATCCCGCCGGCCTGCGCCAGGTAGGCGGGGGCGGCGACCAGGATGCGCTGCACCCACCCGAGCCGGCGGACCACGAGATCCTGGCCCTCCGGCCGGCCGTAACGGAGCGCAAGGTCGTAATCCTCGTGCACGAGATCGATCACACGATCCTCCAGCACCAGATCCACCGTCACCCGCGGGTGTTCCGCCTGGAACGCTGTCACGATCGGATGCAGGTGCTTCACGCCGATGCAGGAGGGCGCGTGCAGGCGCAAGCGACCCTCGACGGAGCCCGCCTCGGTCCGGGCATCCTCCAGCGCCGCGTCGATCGCGGCCAGAGCCGGCTGGCTCGCTTCATAGAGCCGCTGGCCCTGCGGGGTCGGCCGCACCAGCCGGGCGGAGCGCTCCAGCAGGCGGGCGCCGATATGGGTCTCCAGGTTGCGCAGATGCTTGCTCACCGCCGGCTGCGAGACGCCGAGATCCCGCGCCGCCGCGCTCAGGGAGCTGCGCTCGACGGTGCGGAGGAAGGCGCGCAGGGCGAGGGCCAGGTCCATGGATGCCATCCGGTTATGGGTCCGATCACCCCATAGCCGCTGGGCGGGGCGACAGCGTGGCGGTTCTCTCGATCCGCACCCTTCGCGAGATCGCCGACCCATGACCCTCACCCGGCGAACCCTGCTCGCAGGCACACCCCTTCTGCTGGCCGGTTGCGTTACCCGCGAGACGGCGCCGGTGGCGGATCTGCGCCCACCGGTCGATCCCGCCTTTGTCGCAATGTATGCCGCCCTCCCCGGCGAGCCCTTCCCGGTCCCGGCGGTGGACCTGACGGGGATCGACCCGCGCTTCCTGCGCCAGGAGGTCGACTACGGCACGGCCGAACCCCCCGGCACGGTCGTGGTCGATCCGGGCGCGCGCTTCGCCTATCTCGTGCGGGAGAAGGGACGGGCGATCCGCTACGGCGTGGGCGTCGGCCGGGAGGAGGCGTTCAACTTCCGGGGGCCGGCCACCATCGCCCGCAAGGCCGAATGGCCGCGCTGGACGCCGACGCCGGCGATGATCCGGCGCGAGCCCCAGCGCTACGGGCCCTTCGCCGGCGGACTGCCGGGCGGCACCGGCAACCCCCTCGGGCCCCGGGCGCTCTACCTCTACCGGGACGGCCAGGACACGCTCTACCGCCTGCACGGCACGACGGAACCCCACACCATCGGCACGATGGTGTCCTCGGGCTGCGTCCGGTTCCTGAGCCAGGACATCATCGACCTCTACGGCCGCGTGCCGGTGGGGACGCGGGCCGTGGTCCTGGCCGCGACCGGATCGGCGGCGCGCTAGACAGCTCATCCCAGGTTTCCGCGGACGCTTCAGCCTTCGCCCTGTCATCCCGGGCTCCGCTTCGCGGCCCCGGGATGACGGGGCTGTTCTTAGACCGACCTCCGCAAAAACCACGGATCGCCGGCCAAGCAGGCTTCCGGCCCGATGTCAGCTCACCTCCACCTGCACCACCCCCGGCACGGTCCGGAGCTGGCCGGCGAGCTGGGGCGAGGCCTGGAACTTGCCCGGGAGCCGGATCTCGACCTCGCGGTCGCCGCCGTCGAGCTTGAGGATCAGCGAGACCTCGCTCTCCCCCCGCATCGACAGCCGCTGCTGCACCGGCGCGACCCCGCGCGGGTCGCTCAGATGGATGCGGATGCCCTTCTGGTGGCGGGCGACCGCGTGGTCGAGGGGTTCCGCGGTCAGGATCCGGGCGCGCACGTCCTCGCCCTCCAGATTCGCCTGGAGCTGGAGCACCAGGGGTCGGCCCGGCTCGAGGATGTCGCGGTACTGGCCGAGCCCTTCGGAGAAGATGATCGCCTCGAAATGCGCGGTCCGGTCCGACAGGGTGACGATGCCCATCTTGTTGCCGGTCTTGGTGCGCCGCTCCGCCCGGTCGAGCACCGAGGCGGCGACCCGGCCGACGCTGCTGGTCCCGGCCCGCACCGAGCGGCAGAAATCGGCCCAGCTCTGCACCCGCAGCTTGTCCAGCAGGTCGCCGTACTCGTCGAGCGGGTGGCCCGAGACGAAGAACCCGATCGCCGTGTATTCGCGCTTGAGCGTGTCGGCCATCGGCCAGACCTCGTGCGGCGGGATCCGCAGGGACACGTCGTCCGCGACCACGCCGCCGAACATGTCGGTGACGCCCGTGGAGGCCGCCTCGGCGGCGCTGGTGGCGAGCTTCATCATCGGCTCGACCGCCGCGAAGGCCCGGGCCCGGTCGGGCTCGATGCAGTCCAGCGCACCGGCCTGGACCAGGCTCTCCAGGGTGCGCTTGTTGATCATCCGCGGGTTGAGCCGGCGGGCCAGGCAGGCGAGGTCCTTGAACGGGCGGTCGCCCCGGGCCTCCACCAGCGCCCGCACCGCCTCGCGGCCGACGCCCTTGATGGCGGCGAGCGCGTAGAAGATCTTGCCGTCGCGCACCTCGAACACCTCGCCGGAGGTGTTGATCGAGGGCGGCTCGACCGTGATCTTGAGGCGCTGCGCGTCCTGGCGGAATTCGGCGAGCTTGTCGGTGTTGTCGATGTCGAGCGTCATGGCGGCGGCCAGGAACTCGACCGGGTAGTTCGCCTTGAGGTAGCCGGTCTGGTAGGTCAGCAGGGCGTAGGCCGCCGCGTGGCTCTTGTTGAAGCCGTAATCGGCGAACTTGGCCAGGAGGTCGAAGATCTCGTTGGCCTTGGCCTTGGTCAGGCCGCGCTCGGTGCAGCCCTTCAGGAACCGGTCGCGCTGCGCGTCCATCTCGGCGCGGATCTTCTTGCCCATGGCGCGCCGGAGCATGTCGGCCTCGCCGAGCGAGTAGCCGGCCAGGACCTTGGCGATCTCCATCACCTGTTCCTGGTAGACGATGATGCCGAAGGTCTCCTTCAGCATCGGCTCCAGCTTCGGATCCGGGTACCAGGACGCCTCGTTGCCGGCATCGCGGCCGAGCTTGCGCTCGCAATAGACCGGGATGTTGGCCATCGGGCCGGGCCGGTAGAGGGCGACGAGGGCGATGATGTCCTCGAACCGGTCGGCCTGCATCTCGCAGAGCGCCTTGCGCATGCCGGCGGATTCCACCTGGAACACCCCGACCGTCTCGCCCCGGCCCATCGGCGTGTAGGTGTTCTTGTCGTCGAGCGGCAGGCTCGCCAGGTCGATCTCGATGCCGCGCTGCTTCAGCAGGTCGGTGCAGCACCGCAGCATGGTGAGCGTCTTGAGGCCCAGGAAGTCGAACTTCACGAGGCCGGCCTGCTCGACCCACTTCATGTTGAACTGGGTCACCCGCATCCCGGTCTTCGGGTCTCGGTAGAGCGGGACCAGCTCCTCGAGTGGCCGGTCGCCGATCACCACGCCGGCCGCGTGGGTCGAGGCGTGGCGGTGCAGGCCTTCGAGCTTCTTGGCGATGTCGATGAGCCGGGCGACGATCGGCTCCTCCTCCATGGCCTGTTGGAGCTTGGGCTCGCCCTCGATCGCCTGGGCGAGCGTCACCGGGTTGGCCGGGTTCTGCGGCACGAGCTTGGTCAGCTTGTCGACCTGCCCGTAGGGCATCTCCAGCACGCGGCCGACATCGCGCAGCACGCCGCGGGCGAGCAGCGTACCGAAGGTGATGATCTGCCCGACCTGCCGCTCGCCGTAGCGCTGCTGGACGTAGCGGATCACGCGCTCGCGGCCCTCGACACAGAAGTCGATGTCGAAATCCGGCATCGAGACGCGCTCGGGGTTGAGGAAGCGCTCGAACAGCAGGCCGAAGCGGAGCGGGTCGAGGTCGGTGATCAGCAGCGACCACGCCACCAGCGAGCCGGCACCGGAGCCGCGGCCCGGGCCCACCGGAATGTCGTGGTCCTTGGCCCACTTGATGAAATCGGAGACGATCAGGAAGTAGCCCGGGAACTTCATCTTGACGATGACGTCGAGCTCGAAGGCGAGGCGCTTGCGGTAATCGTCCTCCGAGAAGCCCGGCGCCGTGCCGTGCTGCTTCAGGCGCAGCTCCAGCCCGGCTTCGGCCTGGCGGCGCAGTTCGGTCGGCTCGTCGGCCGCCACCGCCTGGACCGGGGCGTCCGACGCCTCGGCCAGCGCGTCGGCCATGGGCGGCGTCTCCCCCGCCGCCACGGAGCCGAAATTGGGCAGGATCGGCTTGCGGGTCCGCGCCCGCACGGCGCAGCGCATGGCGATCTCGACCGTGGCCTGGAGCGCGTCCGGCAGATCGTGGAACAGCGCAGCCATCTCGGCGCGGGTCTTGAAGGCGTGGCGCGGGGTGACCCGGCGCCGACGCTCGTCCGAGACCAGCCGCCCGTCCGCGATGGCGAGCAGCGCGTCATGGGCGTCGTAATCGTCGGGCTTGGCGAAGAACGGCTCGTTGGTCGCCGCGATCCCGAGGCCGTGGCGGCCGGCGAGGTCGAGGAGCGCCGTCTCGATCCGCGCCTCCTCGGGCAAGCCGTGGCGCTGGATCTCGACGTAGAGCCGGTCCTCGCCGAAGGCCGCCTTGAGCTGCTTCAGCCGGCTCAGGGCCAGCTCGGGCCGGCCGGCCCGGAACGCCGCGTCGAGGGGGCCGGACAGGCCGCCGGTGAGCGCGATCAGGCCGGTGCCGCACTCGGCCAGGGCGGCGGCTTCGACCCGCGGCGCCTCGCCGAGCGCCGTGTCGAAATAGGCGCGGCTCGCCAGCCGCAGCAGGTTGGCATAGCCGGCCTCGTCCTGGGCGAGCAGCACGACCCCGTGGCTCGTCGGCGCCGCGCGCTGGTGCGGGTCGGCCGCCTCGAACGCCACCGAGAGCTGCACCCCGGCGATCGGCTGAACGCCCTCCCCGGCCGCCTTCTCGGAGAATTCCAGCGCCCCGAACAGGTTGTTGGTGTCGGTGAGGGCGAGAGCCGGCTGCCGGTCGCCGACCGCGGCCTTGACCAGGGAGCCGACTTTCAGCGCCCCTTCCAGAAGGGAATAGGATGAATGGACGTGGAGGTGGACGAATCCGACCTCCTTGAGCTGGCGTGGCATGGCCGACCTTGATCCGGGGTCGCCCAACATCCCCGCTCGGCCTTGCCAAGTCGACGTATGGCGACGCCATCGGCGACGATATCCACCGGTCGTGTTCCGGGCGCACCAGTTCGGCCACCCGCTGTGGACAATCCGCGCTCGAGCGCCGATCGCCTGTGCATAAGGCGTTTCGGGCGGGAACCGCGCGCCAAAACGCAAAGCCCGGCTAACGGACGGGTGCCAGTGCTATCGCCCAGGCGCCGACAGCCGCGAACAGCATCCCGAACGCCATGAACTCGACCATTCCGGTCAGGACCAACCGCTTCAGCATCGTCGTGCCTCCCGTGTTCCGCCCCCATTATGTTCATGTTTTGTTCCGTTGAAAGCGCCTTCGGGCCTGCGGCGCCTGCGGCTTTAAAACGTGGTAAACAAATAGTGGCTTGATGCAGATCGGGTGGCCTGGCATGCCGCCGGCCTATACGGGCGTTCGATATTTGACCGGGGGGGTCAAAGGAGCAGGCTATTCCCGCGCAACACATGGGGGGACGGATCCAGGTCGCACTGGTGGCCGTCGGCACGCATGGCGACGTGCTGCCGTTCATCGCGCTGGGCCACACGCTTCTGGCCCGCGGGCACGGGGTCTCGCTGGCGGCACCGGCCCCGTTCGAGGCGATGGCGCGCCGCGCCGGCCTCGCTTTCCAGCCGCTCGGCTCGGCCGCCGACTACGAGTCCGTCATCGACCAGCCTGAACTCTGGCATCCGCGCTGGGGCTTCCGCCCCATGTTCGACTTCGCCATGCAGGTCGCCGAGACGACCTGCCTCTGGCTCGGGGCGACCCGGGCGCGCGGGGTCGAGCAGATCGTCGTCGCCTCGCCCCTGGCCTGGGGCGCGCGGTTGGCGCAGGAACTCTACGACATCCCGTCCGCCACGCTGCACGTGATGCCGTTCCTGATCGAGAGCCGGTCCGATCCGCCCCGGCTGCCCGGGCTGCCGCTGCCCCGGATCCTCCCGGCGGCCGCGCGCGCCTGGCTCAACCAGGGGGCCGACACGGTGGCGGTCGGCCCGTTCACGCTCCCGCCCCTGAACGCGCTGCGCGCGCGGCTGGGCCTCGATCCGGTCGCCCGGCTGCGCCACTGGTGGAACAGCCCGACCCGCATGCTGCTGATGTTCCCGGACTGGTACGCCGCCCCCCAGGCGGACTGGCCGGCCCAGGCGGTGCAGCTCGGCTTCCCGCTGGTCGACCGGTTCGGCGACGTGCCGGCGATGCCCCCGGAGCTCGAGGCCTTCCTGGCCGACGGGGACGCACCGCTCGTGTTCACCTACGGCTCGGCGATGCGCCAGGGGGCGTCCTTCTTCGAGACCGCCTTGGCGGTCTGCCGCCGGATGGGCCGGCGCGGCGTGCTGCTCGCCCCCCAGGACGGCCAGATCCCGAAGCCGCTGCCGCCCGGGATCATCCACCTGCCCTACGCCCCCCTGAGCGCGCTGCTGCCGCGCAGCGCGGCCCTGGTCCACCATGGCGGCGTCGGTACGGTGGCGCAGGCCCTGGCGGCGGGCATCCCGCAGCTCGTGGTCCCGGTCGCGTTCGACCATTTCGACGAGGGGCAGCGCCTCAAGGATCGGAGGCTGGGCGCGACCTTGAGCCGCCGGGCCTTCCGGCCGGCCCGGGCCGCCCGCATCCTCGGTCGCCTGCTGTCCGATCCGGCCGTGACGCGCGCCTGCGCCCGGGCCAAGGCGCGCATGGCCGAGGGCCCCGACGCGATCGGCGCGGCCTGCGACAGGGTCGAGGCGTTGGCGTTCCTGGAGGCCGAACGCGGATCCGGGCGGAACGCCGCGCAGGCCGCCCGCCGGTGAGGGGTTTCGCCATCGGGGTCGCGTGAGATCGCCCCGGCCGTATCAGCGATACGCTTGGCGATCAGGTGCGCCGGGGCATCCGAAAGGTCCGGATGCTCGGCACCGTCCCTGAGGGGGCGGCGAGCCACGCCCGGCGCTGCTCGATCAGCGCCGTGAGCCGTTCGCGTCGGGCGTTGGGGCGCCTGCAGTCCCAGCCGTCGAGGTCCGTGGGCTCGTAGCTGAGGATCGACGCCACCGCGACGACGACGGTGAGGATGGCCAACGCCGCGAACGGCCAAGCGAGGCCGAGCCCGACCAACGCGGCAATCGCGAGCTTCCCGGCCAACGAACCCACGACCTTGGCCTTCATCAGGACGAAAAGGCTGGTGCCACCCCCTGCCCCGCCGCGCAGGGCGCGGACGACCCGTTTGCGGAAGCGATGCCGTGCGGCCAGGGCCTCCAGGCGGCGCAAGTGCCGGCTGACCCGCGCGATCCCCGAACAGACCGGATCGGGACCGGCGGCGGCATGGGATCGATCCGTCACCGCCTCTCCCGATCCCGGCTCTCGTCCGACCTGCATGCCCCGAGCCTAGCGCGCCCTCCTGCGCGGGTCGATGCCGGCCGAATTTGTCCGCGAGCGGAGACACCTCCGCCCGCCAAACCCGCACGGGGCCCTGCAAAGGCTGACGGATCTCGGCCGGATCTCCGAGACGGACGCCGCTGACGGCCGGCCGGCGAATGAAGACTATGGTCCTGCATCGCTGGACATGTCGCCTGACCGCGCGATGATGCGGCTCACCGTGACTCGCGTGCCGACGCCGGAGGCCGAGCGCTGGGCGCGGGTTTTTTTTCCAGGGTCGTGGTGCGTCGATCCACGATCGTCTCATCGGGAGGTTGCGGTGATCCGCCTGCTGTCGAGTGTCATGGTGCTGGGTCTGGCGCACGGCGCCTACGCCGCGGATGTCATCGTGGATTATCGGGATAGCGGCTTCCGGGATGCCGACCCTTCGGTGCTGCCGGACGAGCGGGTCCGGCTGGTGCGGATCATGGCGGAGGAGGCGCCGAAGGCCCTGCGCATGGAACTGGGCACCGATTTCGTGGTGCTGGGCTCGGCCGCCGGCGCGTTCACGCGGGCGGACGGCCGCGAGCGCGCCTATCTCATCCAGGAGAAGGCGCCTGTGGCCAGCGACCCGTTTCCGGATGCGGCGGCACCGGTCCTCGTCGTGGTCGGCGACGGCATGAAGGCGCGCTTCTTCCGCCTTCCCAAGGACGTCCAGTATCAGCGGCTCGTCGCGGCGGCTGATGTCGATCGCGATGGACGCAGCGAGGTGCTGCTCGAATCCGGCGCCTACAACATGGGCGAGAGCGTCACCGCGCTCACCGTCGTCAAGCTCGACCCCGCCACCGGGCTCGCGACGCCGGGGCAGGTCCTCCGGGATGTGTTCACCGACAGCTGCGAGGGCGGCTCGGGCCGCAAAGCCCGCACGGCCTCGACCCTCTCCCTCGACGCATCGTCGGGAGGTCTCGTCGCGCGCCGCTACCAGCTCAAGTGTCGATGAGGGACGCCGCCCTCACTCCAGCGGCGTGATCAGCCCGTCGCGGATCGTCACCCGGCGGTCCATGCGGGCGGCGAGGTCCAGATTGTGCGTGGCGACCAGGGCCGCGAGGCCCGAGGCCCGCACCAGCGACATCAGCACCGAGAAGACGTGGCCGGCCGTGCCGGGGTCGAGATTGCCGGTGGGCTCGTCGGCGAGCAGCAGCCGCGGGCCGTTGGCCACCGCCCGGGCGATGGCGACGCGCTGCTGCTCGCCGCCCGACAGCTCGGCCGGGCGATGCGGCAGGCGCTCCTTGAGGCCCAGGAAGCTCAGGAGCTCGGTGGCGCGGGCCTTGGCCTCCGCCCGGCCGAGGCCCCGGATCAGCTGCGGCATCACCACGTTCTCGAGCGCCGAGAATTCCGGCAGCAGATGGTGGAACTGGTAGACGAAGCCCATCTCCTCGCGGCGCAGGCGGGTGCGCTCGGCATCCGGCATCGCGGCCGTGGGCCGCCCGCCGATATAGACCTCGCCGCCGTCGGGCCGCTCCAGCAGGCCCGCGAGGTGCAGGAGCGTGGACTTGCCGGCCCCCGAGGGCGCCACCAGGGCCACGAGCTCCCCGGGCCAGATCGCGAGGTCGGCCCCGCGCAGGATCTCCAGGGCCCCTTCGGCCTGCGGGTAGCGCCGCTCGACGCGGGCAAAGAACAGGGCCGGCACCGGCGGAGTGCCGGCGGGCGGGCTTGCATCGCTCATGGGGTGCGGACCGTCAGCCGTAGCGCAGGGCCTGCACCGGATCGAGCCGGGCGGCACGCCAGGAGGGATAGAGCGTCGCCGCGAGCGACAGCAGGAGCGCGGTGATCACCACGGCGGTGATCTCCTTCGGGTTCATCTGGGCCGGGATCTCGGCGAGGAACCGCACGGTCGGATCCCAGGCGCCGGGAAACAGCACATGCTGGATCGGCTTGATGTTCAGGGTGATCAGGACCCCGAGCCCGAGGCCGCTCAGGGTTCCCACCAGGCCGATCAGCGCGCCGTTGATCAGGAACACGCGCATGATCGTGCCCGGGGTCGCCCCCATGGTGCGCAGGATCGCGATGTCGCTCGACTTGTCGCGCACGAGCAGGATCAGGCCCGAGACGATGTTGAGCGTCGCCACCACGACGATCAGGCTGAGGATCAGGAACATCACGTTGCGCTCGACCTCCAGCGCCCCGAAGAAGGTGCGGTTGCGCTGCCGCCAATCGGTGAGCAGCACCGGGCGCTCGGCCGCCATCTCCAGGGGCTCGCGCATCTCGCCGACCTGATCGGGCTTGTCGACGTAGATCTCGATCATGCTGACGTCGCTCTCCCGGTTGAAGAACGCCTGCGCCTCGGTGAGCGGCATGAACACGAAGGTCTGGTCGAACTCGGTCATGCCGACCTCGAACACCGCCTTGACCGCGTAGCTCTTGGTGCGGGGCGCCGTGCCGAAGGGCGTGGACGAGCCCTTCGGCGTCACCAGCGTGATGTTGTCCCCGGCCTGGAGGCCCAGGGAATCCGCGAGCCGCCGGCCGATCAGGACGCCGCTGCCGTCGTCGAACCCCTCCAGGGTGCCGCCCCGGATCGCGCTCGACACCGCGGCGAGCGCGTCGAGATCGGCGGCGCGCACGCCGCGCACGATCACGCCGGAGCCGCCGAACTGCGACGAGGCGAAGGCCTGGCCTTCCACCAGCGGCACCGCGGCGCGCACGCCGGCCACCTTCGAGAGGCGCTCCGACAGGTCGACCCAATCGTTGAACGGCCGGTCGATCGGCGTGGCGAACAGGTGCCCGTTGATGCCGACGATCTTGGAGAGCAGCTCCGCCCGGAACCCGTTCATCACCGAGAGCACGATGATCAGGGTGGCGACGCCGAGCGCGATGCCGAGCACGGAGAAGAACGCGACCACCGAGACGCCGCCGCCCCGGCGACGCGCCCGCAGGTAGCGACCGGCGATGATCCACTCGAACGGCGCGAACGGGGCCGTGCCCTCGCGGAAGGAGGCCGCGAAGCTCCTCACCCGGTCGATCGCCGCTGCTCCCGTCATCGGATTAGCCCTAAGCACCATTGACCGCGCTGTCGCCGCTCCCGCGGCGAAAATGATGCATGAACACGGATTGAAGCAGAATTGCTGCTAGCAATGCTGCCTAGAGCCGTTCCCGATCGTGTTGCAATCGGAAACGGCGCGCAGGCGGTGTCGCGATGCGCTCGCCGGCGCCGAACCGGGATCCGCGTCGGCCGGGAGCGCTCCGGAGCCGCTCGCCCCGCAGCCGAGCGGTCAGACGCGGCGGATGCGGGCCAGCAGGTCGACGGTGGCGAGGCTCTCGCGCTCGCCCCCGGCGCGCCGCTTCAACTCGACCTTGCCGTCGGCCAGGCCCTTCGGCCCGACGATCACCTGCCAGGGCAGGCCGATCAGGTCGGCGGTGGCGAATTTCGCGCCCGGGCGCTCGTCGCGGTCGTCGTAGAGCACGGACAGGCCGGCGGCCTCGAGCTCCGCCTGGATCTGCGCGCAGGCGGTGTCGGTGCCGGCATCGCCGACCTTGAGGTTGATCAGCGCCACGTCGAAGGGCGCCACCGCATCCGGCCAGATGATCCCGGCCCCGTCGTGGCTGGCCTCGACGATCGCGGCCACCAGCCGGCTCGGGCCGATGCCGTAGGAGCCCATATGGACCGGCCGCTCGATCCCGTCCGGCCCGGCGACCTTGGCGCCCATCGGCTCGGAATACTTGGTGCCGAAATAGAAGATGTGCCCGACCTCGATGCCGCGGGCGCTCAGGCGGTTCTCCTCCGGCACCTCCGCGAAGGCCTCCGGCTCGTGGATCTCGTCGGTGGCGGCGTAATGCGAGGTCCAGGCGTCGACGATGCCCTGGAGCGCGGCCACGTCGTCGAAATCCACCGTCTCGGGCGGGGTCTCGAAATCGAGATAGGCCCGGTCGCAGAACACCTCGCTCTCGCCGGTCTTGGCCAGGATGATGAACTCGTGAGACAGGTCGCCGCCGATCGGGCCGGTATCGGCGCGCATCGGGATCGCCCGGAGACCGAGCCCCGCGAAGGTGCGCAGGTAGGCCACGAACATGCGGTTATAGGCGTGGCGCGCCCCGGCCTGATCGAAGTCGAACGAATAGGCGTCCTTCATCAGGAACTCGCGCGAGCGCATCGTGCCGAAGCGCGGCCGCACCTCGTCCCGGAACTTCCACGAGATCTGGTAGAGGTTCTTGGGCAGGTCCTTGTAGGAGCGCACGCTCGCCCGGAAGATCTCCGTGACCATCTCCTCGGCGGTCGGGCCGTAGAGCATCTCGCGGTCGTGCCGGTCCTTCAGGCGCAGCATCTCCTTGCCGTAGGCGTCGTAGCGCCCGGATTCCCGCCACAGCTCGGCTGACTGGACGGTCGGCATCAGGATCTCGATGGCGCCGGAGCGATCCTGCTCCCGGCGGATCACCGCGCAGACGCGCTCCAGCACCCGCAGGCCGAGGGGCAACCAGGCGTAGATCCCGGCCGCCTCCTGACGCACCAGGCCGGCGCGCAGCATCAACCGGTGGGAGACGATCTCGGCTTCCTTGGGCGTCTCGCGCAAGGTCGGCATGAAGTAGCGAGAAAGACGCATGTTTTCCGAGTCTTGGCCTGGATCGGGCCGGGAGGAACCGCGGCGCGAGGGCACACAACACGCCGGGGCCGTAAATTACAAGCACCGTCGGATCACGGCGCGGCCTAATCGGGCCGCGCCGCCACGGGCTGGCCGGCCGGGCCCGATGCCGCAATCGGAATCGATCTGCCCATTTGCCGGCAAGAAAGCGCAGATTTTTCTCGCAGACCCGGTGACAACACGAATTGTTGTTCCTATAAGCGGGGCGTGATGTTTGCGACGCCCGCAAGAGGCGGCGCAGGGTCCGAGTCTCGGGAGGAAAACCGACCGCCACGCAGGCAATGCGTAGGACAATTAAAGGTCGAGCCACTGCAGCTTGAAAAGCAAGGCCTCGGGCCTTGCTTTTTTTGTTGTTGGACATCCTTCGCGGCGGCGCCCCCGATCCTTCGACCGAGGCGCGGGGCCTGAATACGGCGCCAACCAGCTCATCGCCCAAGAGTCTTGCCAGCCGATCAGGGCGCGTTGCCTGCCTGCGGCAATCGGCATGCTGTGAAGAGCGGTGAAAGCGCGAACAAGTCGATGGTTTGTCGACTATTGGACTTTGCCGGCGCAAGCCATTAACCCGCAACACCTTTTTGCGGCGCATGCTGGGGCATGGACCTTACCGGGTGAGCCCGCCATGCATTTTCAGATCCGCCAGGCCGAGCATCTCTGGTCCTGGGTCCTGCTCAACGAAGCCGACGAGACGGTCGCTGAATCGCACCGGACCTTCCCGT
The DNA here is from genome assembly GCF_900113845.1 of Methylobacterium brachiatum. Lineage (NCBI taxonomy): Bacteria > Pseudomonadati > Pseudomonadota > Alphaproteobacteria > Hyphomicrobiales > Methylobacteriaceae > Methylobacterium > Methylobacterium brachiatum. The sequence goes on from NZ_FOQW01000004.1 coordinate 248,698, forward strand.
CGGCGGCACAGGCCTCCGCGGCCGCCCTCGCCTTCGCCCATCTCGTCTCGCGGGCGGGCAGGTCGCTGACGGTGCGGTCGTCTTCCGGGACGCTGCTGTAAGCCGACCGTCTTTTGTAGGGACCCCTGCCCTACAATCCCGTCAGCGGGAACACCGCCAGAGCGGCCAGGAAAGCGACACCGGCGACCAGCGTCGTCCAGATCGCCTTCTCGCGCAGCCGCGGGGAGGCCGGAGCGCCGAGATCCTGTCCCGGAACCACGTGCCCGGGCCGGGTCTCGGGCTGGTTGCGCAGGGGCAGCACCGCGAAGAGCAGCGTCCACCACACGACGAAGTAGAGCGCGATCGCCCCGCCGATGGTGAGCCGGAACTGGCTCACCCCGACGGACACGAAAGCGGCCACGAGCACGGCCACGGTGACCAGGGTCGCCGGGGTCGAGCGCGTCAGCGTGGTCAGGATCCGGCTCACACCTGCTCCAGCTCGACCAGCGTGCCGAGAAAGTCCTTGGGGTGCAGGAACAGGACCGGCTTGCCATGGGCGCCGATCCGCGGCTCGCCGGCGCCAAGCACCCGGGCGCCCTGCGCCTTCAACCGGTCGCGGGCGGCCAGGATGTCGTCGACCTCGTAGCAGACGTGGTGGATGCCGCCGCCCGGATTGCGCGCCACGAAGGCCTCGATCGGCGAGCCCTCGCCGAGCGGCGCCATCAGCTCGATCTTGCTGTTCGGCAGTTCGACGAACACCACCGTGACGCCGTGCTCGGGCTGCGGCAGCGGTGGCGTGAGCGTGGCGCCCAGCGTGTCGCGATAGACCGCGCAGGCGGCGTCGAGATCCTGCACGGCGATGGCCACGTGATTGAGCCGCCCGATCATTTTTTGATTCCTCCCACCAACGAAGCCCTCTTTCCGAGAGCGTCTTGTTCGGGCTGCGGATCAGCCACTGCGAGCTGACGCCACGTGCCCCCCCCCTCCCATGCGGGAGAGGGTTGGGGTGAGGGATCCTTCCTATCCGGAAGATCCTGCCCCTCACCCTGTCCCTCTCCCGATCGGGAGAGGGGACCTGCGGAGCGTCCGGCTGTCGTCCGACAAGCCAGTGCATCCCACGCCCGAGACACTAGAGCGCCGTCGGGTCGGCAACCAGTGTCACACCTCGACGACCTGCACGTGGCAGGCGGGCTTCTTGCCCCAGACCTCGTTGACGGCCGTGCGCACGGCCCGGTCGACCGTCTTCTCGACGCCCTCCGAGTCCTTGAGCTTGCCGCGCGACATCCCCGACAGGGTGCGCGAGACCGCATCGACCACCGTCTCGATCAGCGGCTCGCCGGAACGGCCGCGGTTGGGCAGGCCGATGATGTCCACCGCCGGATCGCCCAGCACGACGCCGTCCTCGTCGATGGCGATCGCCACCGAGACCAGGCCGGCCTGCATCAGCTTGCGCCGCTCCGGGATCGCCCGGTCCTTCTCGTCGATCAGGACGTTGCCGTCCTTGTACAGGCGGCCGGCCTTCACGTGATCGATGACCTCGGGCTTGCCGGGGCTGAGGCGAACGAGGCTGCCGTTGCGGGCCTTGACCACGTTCTGGACGCCCTGGGCCCGGGCGAAGCGGGCATGCTCGTCGAGGTGCAGCGCCTCGCCGTGGACCGGGATCGCGGTGCCCGGCCGGGTCCACTTGTACATCTCGACCATCTCGTCCCGCCGGGGATGGCCGGAGACGTGGACCAGCTCGGTCCGGTCGGTGATGACCTCGACGCCCTGCTCGACCAGATCGTTGATGATCGACCCGACATCGCGCTCGTTGCCGGGGATCGCCCGCGAGGAGAAGATCACCCGGTCGCCGGCGGCCAGGCTGATATCCGGATGGTCCCGGCGGGAGACCCGGGCCAGAGCCGCCCGCGGCTCGCCCTGCGAGCCGGTGAGCAGGGCCACGACCCGCTCGCGGGGCAGGTTCTTCCAGGAATCCGACCGGCGGAACTCGGGCAGGCCGTCGAGGTAGCCGCACTCGCGCGCCACGTCGATCACCCGGTCCATGGCCCGGCCGACCGCGACGACCTCGCGCCCGCAGGCGGCCGCCGCCTCGGCGACCGCGCGGATGCGGGCAACGTTCGACGCGAAGGTGGTGACCGCGACCCGGTGGGGCGAATCCGCGATCAGGGTCTTGAGGGTTGCGGCAACCTCCTTCTCGCTCGGCGAGAAGCCCTCGCGGACCACGTTGGTCGAGTCGCAGACCAGCGCCAGGATGCCCTCGTCGCCGAGCGCCGTGAACGCCTCCGGCGAGGTGATGTCGCCGGCCACCGGGGTCGGGTCGATCTTCCAGTCGCCGGTATGGACCACCAGGCCCGCGGCGGTGCGGATCGCGATGGCGTTCGACTCGGGGATCGAGTGCGAGACCGGGATGTAGTCGATCTCGAACGGGCCGACGGTGACGCGCCGGCCGGGCTTCACCTCGCGCAGCTCGACCTTCGGGGCGCCGGGCTCGGAAAGGCGGCGCGTCTCCAGCAGGTTCTTGGCGAAGCGCGTCGCGTAGACCGGCACCTTGAGGCGCGGCCACAGCTCCGAGATCGCCCCGATATGGTCCTCGTGCGCGTGGGTGATGAAGATCCCCAGCAGGTCCTTCCGCTTCTCCTCGATGAAGGAGAGATCGGGGAACATCAGGTCGATCCCCGGCATCTGCTCCTCGCCGGCGAAGCCCATGCCGCAATCGACCATGATCCACTTCCGGCCCTTCTCCGGACCGAACCCGTAGAGGGCCGCATTCATCCCGATCTCGCCCACGCCGCCGAGCGGCAGGAAGACCAGCTCCTCCTGTCCCATCACCATCTGTCGTCGTCCAACGTCATGCCGCCGTCGCGGCCGTTCCGAAATGCACCTCGCCCGCCGTCACGGTATGCCGTTTTCCGTCGGGGGCGAGGATCACGAGCCGCCCCCCCTCGTCGATGGTCTCGAACACCCCCCGCAGGATGTGCTCGCCGCTGCGCACCGCGATCTCCGACCCAAGACCCGCGGCCCGCGCGAGCCAATCCTCGCGCAGGTCAGCGAAATTCCGTCCCCGGTCCCAGGTCCGTGCGCGCACGGCCATCCGGTCCGAGAGATGTTCCAGTAGCGCTTCGGCGCCGCCGGCGTAACCCGTCGCGGCCAAGCTCGCGGCCTCGAGCCCCTCCGGCGCCGCCGCGACGTTGACGCCGAAGCCGATCACCGCCGCCCTGCGGCCGCCCGGCAGCGTCTCCGCCTCGAGCAGGAGCCCGGCCAGCTTCCGGCCGTCGAGCAGCACGTCGTTCGGCCATTTCAACCAGAGAGATCGGGCGCCGCGGCCGGTTCGGGTATCCGGCAGGGTGCCGCAGGCCGTCTCCAGCGCCTCGATCAGGGCGAGGCCCGCGACGAAACCGAGTTCGGCGAGGTGACCCGCCGCCACCCCGGCCACCGGCCAGAGGACGCTGGCGGCCAGGTTGCCCGGCAGCGACGCCCAGACGTTGCCGCGCCGACCGCGTCCGGCCTCCTGCCGATGCGTGACCACCCAGAGCGGACCGGTCTCCCCGGCCCGAGCTTGCGCCATGGCCTCCGTATTGGTCGAGCCGAGACTGTCGTGGACGTGCAGGCGGTGGCCCTGGGCGCGCGCCTCGGACCCGAGACGGTAGCTCAAGGCGTTCTTTTCTGATCGCGCCGCAGGCTCATCGGAAGCGAGGCTGGATCTAGAACAGGGACCGGGCTGCCCGGCCGGCGACGCCGACCAGCGGTCCGGGGAGCAGGAAGAACAGCACCACCACGACGCTCGAGAGAGCCAGCACAACGCGCAGGCCCGGGGCCATCGCCTCGTAGGGCTCCTTGGGCTCGTCGAAATACATGATCTTGACCAGCCGCAGGTAGTAGTAGGCGCCGACCACGCTGGTCACCACGCCGATCACCGCCAGCGTCACGAGTCCGGCCTTGATGGCGGCGGCGAAGACGTAGAACTTGGCGAAGAACCCGGCGAGCGGCGGGATGCCGGCCAGCGAGAACATCATCGCGGCGAGGCAGAAGGCCAGCCAGGGATGGGTGCGCGACAGGCCCGACAGGTCGTCGATCGACTCGAACATCACCTCCCGGCGCCGCAGCGACAGGATGATCGCGAAGGTGCCGAGCGTCATCGCCAGGTAGATGATCATGTAGGTGACGAGCCCGCTGATCCCCTCCTCGGAGCCGCAGGCGAGCCCGATCAGCGCGTAGCCGATATTGGCGATCGACGAGTAGGCCATCAGGCGCTTGATCGAGCGCTGGCCGATGGCCGCGAACGAGCCGAGCGCCATCGAGACCACGGCGACGAAGATGAAGATCTGCTGCCAGATCGCCGTCACGTCCGGCATGGCGCCGATGAAGACCCGCACCGTCATGGCGACGGCGGCCATCTTGGGCGCGGTGGCGAAGAAGGCGGTCACCGGGGTCGGCGAGCCCTCGTAGACGTCGGGCGTCCACATATGGAACGGCACCGCCGCCATCTTGAAGCAGACGCCCGCGGCCAGGAACACGATGCCCAGCACGATGCCGAGCCCGGCCGTCTCGTTGAGCGCCGAGACGATCCCGGGGAACGAGACCGTGCCGGTGAAGCCGTAGACCAGGGAGGCGCCGTAGAGCAGCATCCCGGAGGAGAGCGCGCCGAGCACGAAGTACTTCAGGCCGGCCTCGGTGGAGCGGGCGTCGTCCCGGTGGAACGCCGCGATCACGTAGGCGGCCAGCGATTGCAGCTCGAGGCCGAGATAGAGCGCGATCAGGTCGTTGGCCGAGACCATGACCATCATGCCGATGGTGCAGAGCACGATCAGCACCGGGAACTCGAACCGGTCGATATGCTCGCGCTTGAAGAAGTCGTGCGCCAGCAGGATCGTCGCCGCGGAGCCGAGCAGCACCAGCGACTTCATCACCTTGGAGAAGGCGTCCGAGACGAAGGCCCCCGACAGGGTGGTGACCCGGCCGGCGGTCGGCTGCGACAGCACCACGAACAGGGCGAACAGCAGCAGGACGAGGGCGCCGATGCTGACGCTCTCGGCGGAGCGGTCGCCGCGCCAGGCGCCGTAGAGGATCAGGAGCAGCACCCCGACGCCGAGGATCAGCTCGGGCAGGAGCGGGGCCAGCGAGGGCAGGACGGAGTGGACGGTGGGCATCTGTTCCGTCTCAGCGAGCGAGCGGCAGCGCGGCGGCCGCGGTCTGGGTGTTGGCGAGGGCGGCCTTCATGCCGGCCATCAGCGCGTCGGTCGAGGGCGCGAAGACGTCGAGCACAGGGGCCGGATGCACGCCGTAATAGATCGTCAGCACCACCAGCGGTGCCAGGATGATCTTCTCCCGCGTGTCGAGGTCGAGGATGCCCTGGAGGTTGGGCTTCTCCAGCTTGCCGTAGATCACCCTCGCGTAGAGCCACAGGGCGTAGGCCGCCGACAGGATGATGCCGAAGGTCGAGAAGAAGGCGACGTTCGGGTTAGCCTTGAAGGCGCCGAGCATCGACAGGAACTCGCCGACGAAGCCGGAGGTGCCGGGCAGGCCGACATTGGCCATGGTGAACACCATCATGGCCACCGCGTAGAGCGGCATCCGCTTCACCAGGCCGCCATAGGCGGCGATCTCGCGGGTGTGCATCCGGTCGTAGACCACGCCGACGCAGAGGAAGAGCGCCGCCGCCACGATGCCGTGGGAGATCATCAGGAACAGCGCGCCCTGGATGCCCTGCTCGTTGAGGGTGAACAGGCCGAGCGTCACGAAGCCCATATGGGCCACCGACGAGTAGGCGATCAGCTTCTTGATGTCGGTCTGCATCAGCGCGGTGAGCGAGGTGAAGATGATCGCGATCACCGAGAGGGCGAAGACCAGGGGGGCGAAGTCGTGGCTCGCCACCGGCAGCATCGGCAGCGAGATCCGGATGAAGCCGTAGCCGCCCATCTTCAGCAGGATGCCCGCCAGGATCACCGAGCCGGCCGTGGGCGCCTCGACGTGGGCGTCGGGCAGCCAGGTATGGACCGGCCACATCGGCATCTTCACCGCGAAGGAGGCGAAGAAGGCCAGCCACAGCCAGGTCTGCATCCCCACCGGGAAGCGGTACTGGAGCAGAATCGGGATGTCGGTGGTGCCGGCCTGCCAGTACATCGCCATCACGGCGAGCAGCATCAGCACCGAGCCGAGCAGGGTGTAGAGGAAGAACTTGAAGCTGGCGTAGATCCGCCGCGCGCCGCCCCAGATGCCGATGATCAGGAACATCGGGATCAGGCCGGCCTCGAAGAACAGGTAGAACAGCAGCAGGTCGAGGGAGGCGAACACGCCGATCATCGTCGTCTCGAGGACGAGGAAGGCGACGAAGTATTCCTTCACGCGGACGTGGATCGAGGTCCACGACGCGCCGATGCAGAACGGCATCAGGAAGGTGGTGAGCAGGATCAGCGGCATCGAGAAGCCGTCGACGCCCAGCTTGAACCGGATCGTCTCGGCCAGCCACGGATGGCTCTCGACCAGCTGGAAGCTCGCCGACGAGGCGTCGTAGCGGCCCCAGGCCACCAGCGAGAGCAGGAAGGTGACGATCGTGGTGGCGAGCGCCGCCCAGCGGCTGTTGCGCGCCACCGACTCGTCGTCGCCCTTGAGGGTGAGGATGAAGGCCGCCCCGCAGAGCGGGACGATCAACAGGCCGGAGAGGATGCCGAGGCCGAGCATATCAGTGAGCACCCTTGGGCAGGCCGGCCATCAGGTACCAGCTGATCAGGCCAGCGACGCCGATGAGCATGACGAAGGCGTAGTGGTAGACGTAGCCCGTCTGCAGGCGGACCACGCCGCGGGTCACGTCGACGACGCGCGCCGCGATGCCGTTGGGGCCGAGCCCGTCGATGATCTTTCCGTCGCCCTGCTTCCAGAGGAACAGGCCGAAATCCTTGGCCGGACGGACGAAGATCCGGTCGTAGAGCTCGTCGAAGTACCACTTGTTGAGCAGGAACCGGTACAGCGACGGCTGCTGCGCGGCGAGCGCACCGGGCAGTTCCGGACGGCGGATATACATCCAGAAGGCCAGGACGAAGCCGAGGATCAGCATGATCAACGGTGCGTAGGAGACCAGCGCCGGGACCTCGTGGATCTCGTGCATGATGTGGTTCTCGGGGCCGTGCGCCAGGGCATGGCCCCAGAACGCATCCATGCCGGACCCGATGAAGCGGTCGTGGAAGATGATCCCGGCAAACAGCGCGCCGAAGGCGAGGATCGCCAGCGGGATGGTCATCACCAGGGGGCTCTCGTGGGGCGTGTGGTCCCCGTGATGGCCGTGGCCGTGATGATCGTCCGCGACGAGGTCGCTCTTGTGGGCCGGCTCGACGTCGTGGCCGTGATCGTCGTGGGCGACGCCCTCGGTATGGCCCGGGGCGCCGTCGGCCTCGTGGGCCAGGTCGGCAGGAGCGGTGCCTGAATGCGCGACCGCCGGGGCGGCGTGGTGGTCATGCGCCGCGTGGACGCCCCAGCGGGCCGGTCCCTCGAAGGTCATGAAGAACAGGCGCCAGGAATAGAAGGACGTGAAGAACGCCGCCACCACGGTGCACAGGAAGGCGAGCGTGTGGCCGGGCCGGGTCGAGGCGTAGGCGGCCTCGATGATGGCGTCCTTGGAATAGTAGCCGGCCGTGTAGGGGAAGCCGATCAGCGCCAGGGAGCCGATCGCCATCATGGCGCAGGTGAACGGGATGTGGGAGCGCAGGCCGCCCATGTTCCGCATGTCCTGCTCGTGGTGCATCGCGTGGATGACCGAGCCGGCCCCGAGGAACAGCAGCGCCTTGAAGAAGGCGTGGGTGAACAGGTGGAACACCCCGGCCGAGTAGGCGCCGACGCCGAGCGCCACGAACATGTAGCCGAGCTGCGAGCAGGTCGAGTAGGCGATCACCCGCTTGATGTCGTTCTGCACCAGCCCGATCGTGGCCGCGAAGAAGGCCGTGATGCCGCCGATCACCGTGACGACGATCAGCGCGTTCGGCGCCTCCTCGAACAGCGGCGACAGCCGGGCGACCATGAACACGCCGGCGGTCACCATGGTGGCGGCGTGGATCAGCGCGGAGACCGGGGTCGGGCCCTCCATGGCGTCCGGCAGCCAGGTGTGCAGCAGGAACTGCGCCGACTTGCCCATGGCGCCCATGAACAGCAGCAGGCAGGCCAGCGTCAGCGCGTTCCAGTCATGGCCGAGCAGGTGGAAGCTCAGGGTCTTGATCGCGTCGACCTTGGCGAAGATCGCGTCGAACGCCACCGAGCCGGTCAGCACGAAGACCAGGAAGATACCGAGCGAGAAGCCGAAATCGCCGACCCGGTTGACGATGAACGCCTTCATGGCGGCGGCGTTGGCCGAGGGCTTCTCGTACCAGAAGCCGATCAGCAGGTACGAGGCGAGACCCACGCCTTCCCAGCCGAAGAACATCTGCACGAGGTTGTCGGCCGTCACCAGCATCAGCATGGCGAAGGTGAACAGCGACAGGTAGGCGAAGAACCGCGGCCGGTGCGGATCCTCGTGCATGTAGCCGACGGAGTAGAGGTGGACGAGGGTCGAGACCGTGGTCACGACCACGAGCATCACCCGGGTCAGCGCGTCGACCTTGAAGGCCCAGTCGACCGTGAGGTCGCCGGCCGAGAACCAGGACGCGACCTGCACCCGTTCGGCGTGGCCGCCCTCGAGGAACACGCCCCAGGCGATCAGGGCCGTGAAGGCGAGGAACGCCGTGGTGATGTATTCGCAGGCCCGGGCCCCGATATACCGACCGAACAGGCCGGCGATCAGGAAGCCGATGAGCGGGAAGAAGACGATCGCGTGATACATCGCTCTCTTGCAGTCCGTCCTCCGGGCCGACCGCGGGGCGGCGGCATCCGGATTGTCACTCGGGGCCCGTCAACTCAGGGCGCGCGAAAAAGGGCGCCCTAGCCCTTCATCATGCTCACGTCCTCGACCGCGATGGAGCCGCGGTTGCGGAAGAAGACCACGAGGATGGCGAGGCCGATGGCCGATTCGGCGGCCGCGACGGTCAGCACGAACAGGGCGAAGACCTGTCCGGTGATGTCGTTCAGCTGCGTCGAGAAGGCGACCAGGTTGATGTTGACCGCGAGCAGGATCAGCTCGATCGACATCAGGATGACGATGACGTTCTTGCGGTTGATGAAGATCCCGAGCACGCCCAGCGTGAACAGGATCGCCGCGACGGTGAGGTAGTGGCTCAGGCCGATCATCGTTCGAAACCTCCGGCGGGCATCAGACCTCGACACCCTGGCGGGAGGGCACCTTGCGGGTCTCCACCGCCATGCTCTGGGTGCGGGCGTTCTGGACCGAGATGTTCTGGCGCTTGACGCCCGGGCGGTCGCGCAGGGTCAGCACGATCGCGCCGATCATCGCCACCAGCAGGATCAGGCCCGCTAGCTGGAAGAAGTAGGCGTATTCCGTGTAGATCACCCGGCCGAGGGCCTGGGCGTTGGTGACGTTCTCGGCCGCCGCGACGTTGCCCAGCGGCGCCTGCACCAGGCCCGGATCGATCGTCCAGGAGCCGACCACCAGGAGCAGCTCGACCAGGAAGATCGCGCCGATCAGGCCGCCGATCGGCAAGTATTGCTGGAAGCCCTGGCGCAGCTCGGCGAAGTCCACGTCGAGCATCATCACGACGAACAGGAACAACACCGCGACCGCGCCGACATAGACGACGACGAGGATCATCGCCAGGAACTCGGCGCCCATCAGGACGAACAGCCCGGCGGCGTTCACGAAGGCGAGAATCAGGAACAGCACCGAGGCGACGGGATTGCGCGAGGCGATCACCATGAAGCCCGACGCGACCGTGACGCTCGCGAACAGATAGAAGAAGGCGGCTGCTGCGGTCATGCGCTCGTCGGGATCGGCCGCCGAAGCGGCCCCTTCTGCCTTGCGTGGAAACGGGCCGCAGCGGGCGGCCCGTCTATAGAACCCGGTCGGCGGGGGCACAACAGCGCCCCCGTCATGGCCTCACCGGTAAGGCGCATCCATCGCGATGTTGCGCGCGATCTCGCGCTCCCAGCGATCGCCGTTCAGGAGGAGCTTCTGCTTGTCGTAGAGCAGCTCCTCACGGGTCTCGACCGAGAACTCGAAGTTCGGCCCCTCGACGATGGCGTCCACCGGGCAGGCCTCCTGGCACATGCCGCAATAGATGCATTTCACCATGTCGATGTCGTAGCGCGTCGTCCGGCGCGTGCCGTCGTTGCGGCGCGGGCCGGCCTCGATGGTGATGGCCTGGGCCGGGCAGATCGCCTCGCAGAGCTTGCACGCGATGCACCGCTCCTCGCCGTTGGGATAGCGGCGCAGGGCGTGCTCGCCCCGGAAGCGCGGGCCGCGATGGCCCATCTCGAAGGGATAGTTGATCGTCGCCTTCGGCTTGAAGAAGTAGCGCATGCCGAGGATCATCCCCGACACGAACTCCTTCAGCAGCAGGCTCTTTGCGACCTGATCGAGCTTCATGGCCCGGATCTCCGATTCGGCGGGTGGGCTCAGGCGCCCGGCGCGAGGCCGGTCAGCTTGAGCACGAAGGCGACGACGACGACCGAGACCAGCGAGATCGGCAGGAAGACCTTCCAGCCGAGACGCATGAGCTGATCGTAGCGGTAGCGCGGCACGATGGACTTCACCATCGCGAACAGGAAGAACAGGAAGCTGGCCTTCAGGATGAACCAGATCACGCCCGGCACCCAGGTGAACGGCGCGAACGGGATCGGCGACAGCCAGCCGCCCAGGAACAGCACGGTGCCCAGGGCGCACATGCTCATGATGGCGACGTACTCGCCCAGCATGAACAGCAGGTAGGGCGTCGAGGAATACTCGACCATGTAACCGGCCACCAGCTCCGACTCCGCCTCCGGCAGGTCGAAGGGCGGGCGGTTCGTCTCGGCGAGCGCCGAGATGAAGAACACCACGAACATCGGGAACAGCCACAGCCAGTACCAGCCGAACAGGCCGAGGCTGGTGTCCTGCGCCATCACGATGCGCGAGAGGTTCAGCGAGCCGGCGCAGAGCAGCACGCAGATGATCACGAAGCCGAGCGAGACCTCGTAGGAGATCATCTGGGCCGCCGAGCGCAGGGCGCCCAGGAAGGCGTATTTCGAGTTCGATGCCCAGCCGCCCATGATGACGCCGTAGACGCCCAGGCTGGAGATGGCGAAGATGTAGGTGATGCCGACATTGATGTCGGCGATCGCCCAGCCGTCGGCGAGCGGGATCACCGCCCAGCTCGACAGGGCCAGCATCGCGAAGACCAGCGGCGCCAGCAGGTAGATCGCCTTGTTGGCGCCCGCCGGAATCACCGGCTCCTTCAGCACGAACTTCAGAAGGTCGGCGAAGGATTGGAACAGGCCGAACGGCCCGACCACGTTGGGGCCGCGCCGGAGCTGCACCGCCGCCCAGATCTTGCGGTCGGCGAGCAGCGCGTAGGCGATGAAGACGAGCAGCGCTGCGAGCAGCACGAAGCTCTTCAGCACGATCAGGAGCACGGTCCCGAGGATTTCGAGCGGCGTCATCGTCGGATCCCTACTCTGCCGCCGCGAGCGGCTGTGCCTCGGCGGCGCGCTCGCGGGCGAGGCGCGAGCACTCGGCCAGCACCCGCGAGGCGCGGGCGATCGGGTTGGTGAGGTAGAAGTCGGTGACCGGCGAGGCGAAGGCGGGGCCGCCCGTCGCGCCGCCGAGGCCGGCGAGCCGGTCCACGGCCGCCGCGACGTCGCCGGTCTCCACGGTCCCGACCGCCGCGAGATGCGGGTGCGCGGCGTAGAGCGCCCGACGGAGCGCGGTGAGCGAATCGAACGGCAGGCGGTGGCCCAGCACGTCCGACAGGGCGCGCAGGATCGCCCAATCCTCGCGGGCATCCCCCGGCGGGAAGCCGGCGCGGTTGCCCATCTGGACCCGGCCCTCGGTGTTCACCCAGGTGGCGGACTTCTCGGTATAGGCCGCGCCGGGCAGGATCACGTCCGCCCGGGAGGCGCCGCGGTCGCCATGGGTGCCCTGGTAGATCACGAAGGCGCCCGGGGCGACGTCGCGCTCGTCGGCACCGAGATTGAACAGGACGTCGACGCCGCCGGCCTCCAGCATGGCCGGGAAGCCGAGCCCGCCCGCCCCCGGCACGAAGCCGAGATCGAGGGCGCCGACCCGGGCGGCGGCGGTGTGCAGCACGCCGAAGCCGTTCCACTCCGGCAGCACCGCGCCGATTTCCTTGGCGAGGGCCGCGGCCGCCGCCAGGATACCGGGCTCGACATTGGCGCCGACGATGACCAGCGGCGCCTTCGCCTCCTTGAGCACGTCCAGGAAGCTGTGCTCGCCGCGGGCGAGGCCCGCGAGCGATTCGGGGCCGGCGCCGATGTAGTGGCTGGGATAGGTCAGATCGACCGGCTCGCCGATCACCCCGACCGCGAGCGGCGCCATGCGCCAGCGCTTGCGGATGCGGACGTTCAGCAGCGAGGCCTCGGTGCGCGGGTTCGCGCCGACGATCAGGATCGCGTCCGCGGTCTCGATGCCCGGGATGGTCGGGTTGAACAGGTACGAGGCGCGGCCCAGCGCCGGATCGAGCCCGGGCTCGGCCTGGCGGCAATCGAGATTGGGGGTGCCGAGCGCGCGCATCAGCTCGCGCAGGGCGAAGATCTCCTCGACGCCCGCGAGGTCGCCGACCACGGCGCCGATGCGCTTCGGATCGGCGCCCTTCACCTTGGCGGCGATGGCCTGGAACGCCTCACCCCAGGAGGCCGGCCGCAGCCGTCCGTTCTCGCGCAGGTACGGCCGGTCGAGGCGCTGCATCCGCAGCCCGTCGACATGGTAGCGGGTCTTGTCGGAGATCCACTCCTCGTTGATCTCCTCGCTGACCCGCGGCTCGATCTGCATCACCTCGCGGCCGCGGGTGTCAACGCGGATCGACGAGCCGACCGCGTCCATCACGTCGACCGATTCGGTCTTGTTCAGCTCCCAGGGCCGGACGTTGTAGCTCTGCGGCCGGTGCACCAGGGCGCCCACCGGGCAGAGGTCGGCGACGTTGCCCTGAAGCTCCGACGCCATCGACTGCTCGAGATAGCTGGTGATCTCCATGTCCTCGCCGCGGCCGATGGCGCCGAGGTCGGGCACGCCCGCCACCTCTGCCAGGAAGCGCACGCAGCGGGTGCAGTGGATGCAGCGGTTCATCGCGGTCCGCACCAGCGGGCCGATATGCTTCTCCTCGACCGCGCGCTTGTTCTCCTGGTAGCGGGTCGAATCGACCCCGTAGGCCATGGCCTGATCCTGCAGGTCGCAATGGCCGCCCTGGTCGCAGATCGGGCAATCGAGCGGGTGGTTGATGAGGAGGAACTCCATCACCCCTTCCCGGGCCTTCTTGGTCAGGCCGGAGCGGGTGAGGACCTCCGGCGGCTCGCCGTTCGGGCCGGGCCGGCAATCCTTCACCGCGTAGGCGCAGCTCGCCACGGGCTTGGGCGCGCCCTTCAGCTCCACCAGGCACATCCGGCAATTGCCGGCGATGGACAGGCGCTCGTGGAAGCAGAAGCGCGGGATCTCGGCCCCCGCGGCCTCGCAGGCCTGGAGCAGCGTGTATTCGGCCGGAACCTCGACCTCGGTGCCGTCGACGAGGATTTTTGTCATCGGTGCCATCTCAGTGCGGGGCGTCGGCGAGATCGAGGCGTCGCTCGATCCGTTCGAGGCGCGCCTCGACCCGGTCGATGCGCCGATTGACGCCGGCGATCGACAAATCGACTCTTGCGACGTGCTCTTCCACGGCGGTCATGCGTGTCTTCAGCTCGCGGACATCGTCCGCCAGCCGATCCACCTTCTCGTCGATCCGACGCAGGTAGACGAGCAGCAGGTTGTCGGGCTGGTCCACCATCCCGTCACTCCGCGGCCATCGGGATCGGGTCGGAATGCGGGTTGGCCGTGTAGCGGTCGATCCGCTTCTCGATCTCGGGACGGAAGTGCTTGATCAGGCCCTGGATCGGCCACGCCGCCGCGTCGCCGAGCGCGCAGATCGTGTGACCCTCGATCTGCTTGGTGACTTCGAACAGCATGTCGATCTCGCGCTTCTGCGCGCGACCCTCGGTCATCCGCTGCATCACCCGCCACATCCAGCCGGTGCCTTCCCGGCACGGCGTGCACTGGCCGCAGGATTCGTGCTTGTAGAAGTACGAGATCCGGGTGATCGCCGCGACGATGTCGGTGGACCGGTCGAGCACGATCACCGCCGCGGTGCCCAGGCCCGAGCCGAGGTTGCGCAGGGTGTCGAAATCCATCTTGGCGTCGATGATCTGCTCGGCCGGCACCAGCGGCACCGACGAGCCGCCCGGGATCGAGCAGAGCAGGTTGTCCCAGCCGCCGCGCATGCCGCCGCAATGCCGGTCCACCAGCTCGCGGAAGGTGATGCCGAGCTCCGCCTCGACGTTGCACGGCTTGTTGACGTGCCCGGAGACGCAGAACAGCTTGGTGCCGGTGTTGTTCTTGCCGCCGAGCCCGGCGAACCAGGCGCCGCCCCGGCGCAGGATCGTGCCGGCGACCGCGATCGACTCGACGTTGTTGACCGTCGTCGGGCAGCCGTAGAGGCCCATATTGGCCGGGAATGGCGGCTTGAGCCGCGGCATGCCCTTCTTGCCTTCGAGGCTCTCGATCAGCGCCGTCTCTTCGCCGCAGATATAGGCGCCCGCGCCGTGGTGGACGTAGATGTCGAAGGGATAGTCGTGCACGTTCGACTGGCCGACGAGACGGGCCTCGTAGGCCTCGTCCACGGCCTTCTGGAGCGCGTGCTTCTCGGCCACGTACTCGCCGCGGATGTAGATGTAGCAGGCATGCGCGCCCATGGCGAAACAGGCCAGCATGCAGCCCTCGATCAGGAGATGCGGGTCGTGCCGCATGATCTCCCGGTCCTTGCAGGTGCCCGGCTCCGACTCGTCGGCGTTGACGACGAGGTAGTGCGGGCGCCCGTCCGACTTCTTGGGCATGAACGACCATTTCAGGCCGGTGGGGAATCCCGCGCCGCCGCGGCCGCGCAGGCCCGACGCCTTCATCTCCTCGATGATCCAGTCGCGGCCCTGCTCCAGGAGGAACTTGGTCCCGTCCCAGGCCCCCCGCTGCTTGGCAGCCTCCAGGCCCGGCGAATGCAGGCCGTAGAGGTTGGTGAAGATGCGATCCTGATCCGACAGCATGTTCTTCGTTCCTCAGCTGACCGGAGCGTCGACGGTATCGAGCCGGAAAGCGCGCGATGCGCGCACGCCCGCGTCGGTGCCGCTCAGGCGCACCGGCATGGCCGTCAGCACCTCGTCGATCAGCGCGTTTGTGACGGCGGACATGGCGGTCAGTTCCCGGTGCCCGACAGCGATTGAGCCTGCCCGACCCAGTTCTCCCGGTCGATGCGACCCGGGAACGCGAGGTAGGTCCCGACCCAGGTGATCTCGTCGCGGGTCCAGGCGGCGATCTGGTCGAAATGGTAGATGCCGAGGGCGTTCAGGCGCTGGCTGTTGCCCGGGCCGACGCCCTTGATCCGCGTGAGGTCGTCCGGCTTTCCGGCGCGGGCCCCGTCGAGACCCGGCGGACGGGTGCCGACCGCGTTCGCCTTCTGCTCGGGAGTCGCGTCCTTCGGCAGGGCGGCGAGCGCCCCGGCCACGCGGGCCTCCTCGGCTTCCGCCGCGACCTCGCCTTCGCTGGCCCCGGAGGCTTCCGGCTGCTGCGGGACGGTGCCGCGATCGGGCGTCTCCTGGCTGCCCTGGTCGCCGCCGGCCTGCTCGCCTTCGGACATCGCCTTGGCGGGGGCTGCCTGCACATCCGCGTCGCCCTGGCGGGGCGCCCCCTCCCTGGCCGTGGAACGGCCGGTCTCGGCCGCGTCAGCCTGGTCCTGCTCCTTGACCGGGATCTTGCCGTCGGCCGCGCGCTGGGCCGGGGCGTCGCTCACCGAGCGCTCGACCGGGCGACCGGCATCCGGCCGGGCGGGCTTCGGCTGGTCGGCGGCGCGCCGGTCGGTCGAGGCGGCCTCGTCGGACTTCGCCGCCGAGTCGTCCGGCTTGGCAGTCTCTTCGAAGCGTTTGCGCCAGGCGCCGACCCGCGAGCCGTCGAACAGGGCCGGGTCGGTCAGCGTGTCGGGACCGCCCAGCGGCTCCGAGGCGTTACGCCCGGTCTGCGAGCCGACCTTGACCGGCCGGCCGGCCGCCAGGTCGTCCATCAGGGTGCCGAGCGATTCGGGCGTCAGGTCCTCGTAATAATCCTGGTTGATCTGCACCATCGGGGCGTTGCAGCAGGCGCCCAGGCACTCGACCTCGAGCCAGGAGAAGTTGCCGTCCGGCGAGACGTGGCCGGGGGGGCCTAGCCGCGCCTCGAGCATCTCCTTCAGGCCGCGGGCGCCGCAGGAATCGCACGGCACCGTGCCGCAGACCTGGATCCAGAAGCGGCCCACCGGCTCCAGGGCGAACATCGTGTAGAAGGTCGCCACCTCCAGCACGCGGATGTTGGGCATGCCGAGCTCGGCCGCCACCGCCTCGATGGCCGCCCGCGGCAGCCAGCCGCCGTTCTGCTCCTGCGCCTTCCAGAGCAGCGAGATCACCGCGGAGGCCTGGCGGCCCTCCGGGTACTTGGCGATCTGGGTCTTCGCCCACTCGGCGTTCTCAGGGGAGAACGCGAAGCTCTCGGGCTGCTCAGAGGCCGGCGCGAGTCTGCGGTTTGCCATCCTGCTAACGCCTTACCGATCCACTTCGCCGAACACGATGTCGAGGGTGCCCAGCACGCACGACACGTCGGCCAGAAGGTGCCCCCGGCACATCCAATCCATCGCCTGAAGATGCGCGAAGCCCGGCGCGCGGATCTTGCAGCGGTACGGCTTGTTGGTCCCGTCGGACACGAGATAGACGCCGAACTCGCCCTTGGGTGCTTCCACGGCGGCGTAGACTTCGCCTTCCGGTACGTGGAACCCCTCGGTGTAGAGCTTGAAGTGGTGGATGAGCGCTTCCATCGAGCGCTTCATCTCGCGGCGCGGCGGCGGCGCGAACTTGCCGTCGATGGCAGCGATCGGGCCCTGCCCGGCCGGCTCGCGCAGCTTGGCGCAGCACTGCTTCATGATCTTGGCCGATTCCCGCATCTCTTCCATGCGGATCACCTGCCGGTCGTAGGTATCGCCGTTCCGGCCGACCGGGATGTCGAACTCCATCTCCTCGTAGCACTCGTAGGGCTGCGCCTTGCGCAGGTCCCACGGGATGCCCGAGCCGCGCAGCATGACGCCGGAGAAGCCCCATTCCATGCACTCGTCCACCGACACGATGCCGATGTCGACGTTGCGCTGCTTGAAGATGCGGTTGGCCATGACGAGGTCGTCGAGATCCTGGACGACCTGCAGGAACGGGTCGCAGAACGCGTCGATGTCGTCGATCAGCTTGGGCGGCAGGTCCTGGTGGACGCCGCCCGGCCGGAAATAGTTGGCGTGGAGCCGCGCGCCCGAGGCGCGCTCGTAGAAGATCATCAGCTTCTCGCGCTCCTCGAAGCCCCAGAGCGGGGGCGTGAGGGCGCCGACATCCATCGCCTGCGTGGTGACGTTGAGCAGGTGCGACAGGAGCCGGCCGATCTCGCAGAACAGCACGCGGATCAGCTGCGCCCGCCGGGGCACCTCGATGCCCGCGAGCTTCTCGATCGCCAGGCAGAAGGCGTGCTCCTGGTTCATCGGCGACACGTAGTCGAGCCGGTCGAAATAGGGCGTCGCCTGCAGGTAGGTCTTGTGCTCGATCAGCTTCTCGGTGCCGCGATGCAGCAGCCCGATATGCGGATCGACCCGCTCGACCACCTCGCCGTCCAGCTCCAGCACGAGGCGCAGCACGCCGTGCGCCGCCGGGTGCTGCGGGCCGAAATTGATCGCGAAGTTGCGGATGTTGTGCTCGGTCATCGGGCGGTTCCGCTCCTCAGGCCGACTTCTTCTCGTCGCCCGGGAGCACGTAATCCGTGCCCTCCCAGGGCGAGAGGAAATCGAAGTTCCGGAATTCCTGCGTCAGCTGGACCGGCTCGTAGACGACCCGGGCCTCGTCCTGGTCGTACCGGACCTCGACGAAGCCGGTGAGCGGGAAGTCCTTGCGCAGGGGGTGCCCCTCGAACCCGTAATCGGTGAGCAGCCGCCGTAGGTCCGGATGCCCCGAGAACAGGATGCCGTAGAGGTCGTAGGTCTCGCGCTCGTACCAATTGGCGGCCGGGAACACCTCGATCGCCGAGGGGACCGGCGTCACCTCGTCGGTCTGCACCTTCACCCGGATGCGCGCGTTGTGGCGCAGCGAGAGCAGGTGGTAGACCACGTCGAAGCGCTTCTCGCGCTGCGGGTAGTCCGCGCCGCAGATGTCGATGAAGCTGCGGAACGCGCAGGCCGGGTCGTCGCGCAGGTAGGTCAGCGCGTAGATGATGTCGGAGGCCTGAACCACCAGGGTCAGCTCGCCGAATGCGATGGTGTGCGACACCACCGCCGGGCCGAGCGCGCCGGTGATGCGCTCGGCCATCGCCGTGAGGGCGCCCGCGCCGCTCTCCGGCTGCGTGTGCGACAGGATCGAGATGCCGTTCGTCATGGCCGTCCCTCAGCGCTCGATCGTGCCGGTCCGGCGGATCTTCTTCTGGAGAAGCAGCACGCCGTAGAGCAGCGCCTCGGCGGTGGGCGGGCAGCCGGGCACGTAGATGTCCACCGGCACCACCCGGTCGCAGCCGCGCACCACCGAATAGGAATAGTGGTAGTAGCCGCCGCCGTTGGCGCAGGAGCCCATCGAGATCACGTAGCGCGGCTCCGGCATCTGGTCGTAGACCTTGCGCAGGGCCGGGGCCATCTTGTTGGTCAGGGTGCCGGCGACGATCATCACGTCCGACTGGCGGGGCGAGCCGCGCGGCGCGAAGCCGAAGCGCTCGCAATCGTAGCGCGGCATCGACATCTGCATCATCTCGACGGCGCAGCAGGCGAGCCCGAAGGTCATCCACATCAGCGAGCCGGTGCGGGCCCAGTTGATCAGCTCGTCCGTGGTGGTGAGCAGGAAGCCGCGGTCGGCCAGCTCGTCGCTGATCGACAGGAAGGTCGGGTCGTCCGCGCCGATCGGCCGGCCGGTATTGGGATCGATGATCCCCTTCGGCTGGGGCGCGACCGCGGGCGCGCGGGACAGGCTGTGGGTCGTGTCGGTGATCAGGGCCATCGGCGACTCGGAAAACGGTGCGGGCAGGCGGCTGTTGCGAATCAATCCCACTCGAGGGCGCCCTTGCGCCACTCGTAGACGAAACCGACCGTCAGCACGCCCAGGAAGACGATCATCGACCAGAAGCCGAACCAGCCAAGGTCTCCGAAGGTGATCGCCCACGGGAACAGGAACGCGACCTCGAGATCGAAGATGATGAACAGAATCGCCACGAGGTAGAACCGCACGTCGAACTTCATGCGGGCATCGTCGAAAGCATTGAAGCCGCACTCGTAGGCCGAGAGCTTCTCCGGATCCGGGCTCTTGAAGGCGACCAGGAACGGCACGACCAGCAGGGCGGTGGCGATGAACAGAGCCACGCCGATGAACACGATGAGCGGAAGGTAGTCCGCCAACAAGCCGGTCATGCCAGGGCCTCGCGAGAGCGTCTCGATCTGACGTGGGAAACCGCGGTGCGCCGCCGAACCGGATTCGCCCGTGGAATTGTTCTTATGCCAGGATGCGCGCGGCCGGAGGCTTAGTCGAGCCGCCGACCCGTGACAATGGCTTGTCGCGTCGCACAAAGTGCACGTCCTGTCTTGTGTAGGGATGTGGGCGTGCGCGGCAGCCCTGCAACACGACGCAAGCGCGCAGGCCATCCGGTCGCGTCCCGCACGAAACCGCCACGGACGCGCTTGACAGTCCCCCGCCTGGCCCATAAACCCCGCCCCGTCGCCGGGCGAAACGCCCCTTCGAGGCGACCACGCCGTGCGGGCGTAGCTCAGTTGGTTAGAGTGCCGGCCTGTCACGCCGGAGGTCGCGGGTTCGAGCCCCGTCGCCCGCGCCACTTCCACGATCCCCCGATATCAGGACCGAACCGCGCCTCCGATCATTTTGGGGGCCGTTTTTCGTTCGCGCTGCGGCTGGGGCCCTGACGGCTCGGTGTATCCGCGCTGTCGAACCCGACCCGTTTAGCCGGAGCTCCTGCGCGACCTGACACTCGCTTCTCTGTCCGCGCCGCGACCATCGCCGTGTCATCCCGGGGGCCTTCGTGGCGCGGGATGACGCGGCGGCGGCATGGGCGTCCGTGCAAGTCTGCCGAACGTCACGCGCGTATCGGCGGCTCAGCTGACGGCCCGCGGTGGCGCATCCACCGCCACGCGCATCGGATCCACATTACGCCTGCGGCCGCCGCGGATGCTGAGGGCGATTCCGGCGAGGATCAGGCTTCCGCCCGCCAGGATGTCGGGGCTCAGCGGCTCGCCGAGCATCAGGTGCGTGCTCAGGATGCCGGCCACCGGCACGAGCAGCGCGAACGGCGTCACGGCCGCCGCGGGATAGCGGGTCAGGAGCCGGTTCCACAGGCCGAAAGCCAGCAGGGTCGTCGGATAGGCCTGGAAGGCGATCGACGTCACGGCCGCCCAGTCCGGATGCGCCAGAGTGGCGAGGGCGGCCGGTCCCTCGACGATCAGGGACAGGCCCAGCAGCGGCCCCGCGGTGGCGAGGCTGCCCCAGACCATCAGGGCGAGCATGTCGACCCGCCCGATCCGCTTCGCGGTGACGTTCGCGCAGGCCCAGGCCGACGCGGCCGCGACGACCAGCAGTAGTGGCCCGAGCGGTGCGCCCCCGGCTCGACCCAGTGCGATCGTCGCCGTGCCCAGGAGGGCGACCACGCCCCCGAGCACCTGGAGCCCGCGCGGCCGCTCCCGCAGGAACAGCCAGGCGAGTGCCACCGTGAACGGCACCTGGACCTGGATCAGCAGCGACGACAGGCCGGCCGGCATGCCCAGCCGGATCGCCGTGAACAGCAACCCGAACTGACCGACCCCCAGGGCCAGGCCGAACACGATCACCAGGGTGGCCGGGGCCCGGGGCGGCCGGATCACCAGCACGGCCGGTATCGCCGCGAGGGCGAAGCGCAGGGCGCAGAGCAGCAGCGGTGGGGTCGTCTCGAGGCCGATCTTGATCGCCACGAAGTTGGCGCCGAGGATCGTGACCACCAGGATCGCCGACAGCGTGTCGCGCAACGTCATCCAACGGTCCTTGCCACTGTCCTTGCAACTGTCCCCGCCCCGGCCCGCCTCACCACGCGCGTGCGCCCCGCGCCCGGCGGCGGGCCTCGCGCCGGCCGATCAGCAGGTCGGTGGCGTCGCGGAGACCCGGCACCGCCGCGTCGGCGACGTCCTGCGGCGTCAGACCGATATCCTTCAGCTCCCGCTCGGACAGAGTCGAGAGCCGGTGCAGGACGCGCCGGTTCATCGCCGCGCGCGACAGCTCCGACCGCACCTCCGCGGCGGTCTCGGTGATCGCCCCGACGATCCGGGCGATCCAGGACGGCGGGGTGCCGGCGCGGGCGGTCTCGGTGAGGCACTGGTCCATGGCGCGATCCTCCATCTCCTCAGGACGCGACGATCCTGACCGGGCCGGGCTGGCGGCGACAGGAACAGTTCGGTACGCTTTCGAAGAATTGTCCGGTCGGAAAGGCAGTACGGATGCAGGTCGCGCCTAAGCCCACCGGGACGCGCGTCGAGATCGTGGCCGGCGAGATCCGCGAGCGCATCGCGGCGCGCCACCTCGTGCCCGGGGTCCGGATCCCGTCGGTGCGGGCCTTCGCGGAATCCATGGGCGTGTCGAAGTCGACCGTGGTGGAGGCCTATGACCGGCTGGCCGCCGAGGGCACCCTGGTGGCGCGGCCGGGCTCGGGCTTCTACGTCGCCGGCAAGACCCGGCCGCTCTCGCTCCAGGCGATGGGGCCGCGGCTCGACCGGATCGTCGACCCCCTGTGGATCACCCGCCAGGCGCAGCAGGCCGGCTCGGACCAGCTCAAGCCCGGGGCTGGCTGGCTGCCGGATTCCTGGATGCCCCACGAGGCGATCCGGCGGGGCCTGCGCCGGGTGGCGCGGGCGGATCTGGCCGAGATGACCAATTACGACCGGCCGCTGGGCTACGAGCCCCTGCGGATCCAGATCGCCCGCAAGATCGCCGAGAAGGGCGTCGGCGCCGAGCCGGACCAGATCGTGCTGGTCGAATCGGCCACCCAGGCCCTCGACCTGGTCTGCCGGTTCCTGCTCCAGCCCGGCGACACCGTCCTGGTGGACGATCCCTGCTACTTCAACTTCCTTGCGCTGCTGCGGGCGCACCGGGTCTCGGTCATCGGCGTGCCGCTGACCCCGGAGGGGCCGGACCTGCGGGCCCTCGGCGCCCTGCTCGAGCGGCACCGGCCGCGCTTCTACCTGACCAACGCGGCGCTCCAGAACCCGACCGGCGCGAGCCTCGCCCCGGCCATCGCGCACCGGCTGCTGAAGCTGTGCGAGTCGCACGACACCCTGATCGTCGAGGACGAGATCTTCGGCGATCTCGAGCCCGAGCCGGCGCCCCGGCTCGCCGGGTTCGACGGGCTGGAGCGGGTGATCCAGATCGGCAGCTTCTCGAAAACCCTGTCGGCGGCCGCGCGCTGCGGCTGGATCGCGCTCCGGGCCGATTGGGTCGAGCCCCTGGTCGACCTGAAGCTCGCGCTCAGCCTGGGCAACGGCCACGTTACGGCGGCTTTGGTGCACAGCCTGATCACCGAGGGCTGCTATCGTCGGCACCTCGCCGAGACCAAGCGGCGGCTCGCCGGCGCCATGGTCCAGGCCTCGGCCGAACTCGGCGCCTGCGGCCTGGAGCCGTGGGCGCAGCCCCGGGGCGGCTTCTTCCTGTGGATGCGCCTGCCGGACGGGCGCGACGGCGCCGAGGTGGCGCGCCGGGCGCTGGCGCAGGGCATGGTCCTGGCCCCGGGCACGGCCTTCAGCCTGTCCGACGACTGGAACGGCTACATGCGCTTCAACGTCGCCCATTGCATCGACCCGCGCATCCGGCCGATCCTGCGGGCGGCGCTGGCTTGATCGATGCGGGGCCATGGCGGGTTTGCGAGCGCAGCGACCGGGCGGCATTCCTCGTTTGGCTGAGCCCGATCAGCTTGCGCTTAGGGAGGCTGCTTTCGACCGAGGCCAGTCGTGAAGACAGCCGTTGGCGCGTCTCGAAAGCATCCATTCGTCGGCCGTCCGGCCAATTCGGCTCGGCGTGAAGCAGCGCATCGCGTTTGAGTCTGAGTGCCGCGGGGGGAGTTCCCTTGAGGGCGGCGGATCTGCGACACTCTCGATCTCGCTGACGCGCGCGACGCCCACCCTCCCTGCGGCGTGTCATCCGCATGGCGAGGCTGCACGGTGCGCCGTGCTTCAGCGGGTCTCGCACTGAGCTGGAGATACGATCTGTCAGCCAATTTCGGGCATCGCTGGCGGCCTCCTATCGACCACCCCCTACGGAAGGGCTGACGCCACGATGCGAACGATCGTTTATGCCGATGGCGGTTGCGACCCGAACCCCGGGCCAGGCGGTTGGGGGGTCGTCGTTGCGGCTCCGGACAATACGGTCGAGCTGTGCGGCGGAGAACCCGGCACCACGACCAACAACCGCATGGAGCTGACGGCTGCGATCAAGGGCCTCGAGCATTTCCCGGCCGGGGCCGCGATCGAGATGCGGTGCGACAGCCAGTACGTCGTCAAATCGGTGACCGAGTGGATGCGCGGTTGGAAGGCGAAAGGCTGGCGCACGACGACGGGTGACGTGAAGAATGTCGACCTCATGAAGCGCCTCGACGAACTGAACGCGGCGCGCGACGTGAAATGGACCTGGGTCCGAGGCCATGCGGGCGACCGTCTCAATGAGCGCGCCGACGCTCTCGTCCACCGGGGCCGCCGCGAAGCGAAGCTTGGCAAGCTCGAGTCGCGGAACAGTGCTGCGCCGATACCTGCCTCTGCCTCTGCCTCTGCCCCTGCATCGACGCCGCCGAGCCAGGGTGCCAACCTGCGCGTCGATCTTGCGCTTGGCCTCCAGGTCACGCGGGCCGCGAAGGCGGCGGGTGTCACGCCCGACGCTCTGGTCGAGGATGCGATCCGCTTTTACCTCGAGACTGGGCCGAGCGAGATCGCACGCCTGCGATCGAGCCGAACGTAGTGGACGCGGTCGATCGCGGCGAAGCCTGGTCGTCCAGCCTCACGCCGGCAGGGTCAGCTCCGCCTTCAGCCCGCCCAGCTCCGAGCGCCCGAGGGTGAGCCCGCCGCCGTAGAGCTCGGCGAGTTCGAGGGTGATCGGCAGCCCGAAGCCGTGGCCCGGCACGCCCTCGTCCAGGCGGCGGCCGCGTTCCATGACTGCAGCGGCGGCCGCGCCGTCGAGGCCCGGCCCGTCATCCTCGACCCGCACCACGATGCCGCTCGCCTCGCCGGCGGCCACGACCCGGACCCGGCTGCGGCACCAGCGGCAGGCATTGTCCACGAGGTTGCCGAGCATCTCGTCGAGATCCTGCTCCTCGCAGGGCACGGATAGGGCGTCCGGCACGGCGAGGTCGATCGCCACGCCCTTCTCGGCGTAGAGCCGCACCAGCGCGTCGCGCAGGTCCGAGACGCGCGGCGCCAGGGGCGTGCGCCCCCGGGCCGAGCCGGCCAGCGCCGCGGCGCGAGCCCGGCGCAGGTGGTGGCGGACCCGCCGGTCCATGTCGTCGACCTGGAGGCGCAGCGCCCCGTCGGGATCGCGGGCCCGGTCGGCCAGGGCCATCGACAGGGTCGCGAGCGGCGTCTTGAGGGCGTGGGCCAGGTTGGCGACGTGGCCGCGGGCGCGCTCGAGGTTCTGCGCGTTCTGGTCGAGCAGCGCGTTCAGCTCCGCCACCAGCGGCTTGATCTCGGCGGGCTGCTCCTCCGGCACCCGCTCCCGGCGCCCGGCGCGCACGGCGGCGAGGTCGGCCCGCAGGCGCCGCAGCGGCGCCAGGCCGAGACGCACCTGCAGGGCCAGCCCGGCGATCAGGCAGAGGCCGAGCACCCCGAGCGCCAGGGCCAGGCTGGTCAGGGCCTCGCGCAGGGGCCCGTACAGGGCCGCCCGCGGTGCCGCCGCGATGATCGTGGCGGGGGGCGTCCCCGGCACGTCGAGGATGCGCAGGATCAGCCGCTCCCCCCGCGGCCCGGTGCCGTCCGCCGGATGCGGGTGATCGGCCGCGTCGTCGGGCCCCGGATCGGTGACGGTGATGTGGCCGCCCCGCAGGGAGCCCGAGCCGTAGGTCTCGGCCCCGCGGCGGACCTCCCAGGCCCAGCCCGGCCCGTCCCGGTCGAAGGGCGGCGCGTCGCGGTTCTGGGACAGGAGCCCCGCCTCCAGCCCGGCCCGTAGCGCGACGATCTGGGCATCGAGATGCCCCTCGATCTGCCCGCGGACGAAGCGGTGCAGGATCACCCCGATGGCGAGGCCGGCCACCACCAGCGCCGCCAGCACCAGCGCCAGGGCGGCCGCGAGCAGGCGGGTCCGCAGGGAGCGGCGCGGCGGGGGGCCCTTCTTCGGCGGCGGCATCAGGCCGGATCCGCGTGCAGGCGGTAGCCGTGGCCGCGCACGCTCTCGATCCGGGCCGGGGCGATCTTCCGGCGCAACCGGGTGATGATCACCTCCACGGAATTCGAATCGACATCCGCGTCGCCCTCGTAGACCCGCTCGATCAGGTGCGGGCGCGGCACCACCGCGTCGCGGTTGAGCATCAGGCAGGACAGGACCCGCCATTCGAGGCCGGTGAGCTTGAGCGGCAGGCCCTCGTGCTCGAAGGCGCCCAGCCCGGTGTCGAAGCTCAGGGGGCCGCAGGCGATCCGGCTCGCCCCGCCGCCCTGCGACCGGCGCACCAGGGCGCGCAGGCGGATCACCAGCTCCTCCACCCGCACCGGCTTGACCAGGTAATCGTCCGCCCCCGCCTTGAAGGCCGCGACCTTGTCGCTCCAGCCGTCCCGGGCGGTGAGCACCAGCACCGGCAGGGTCTGCCCGGCGGCCCGCCAGGCGCGCAGCACTGAGACGCCGTCGCCCTTGGGCAGGCCGAGGTCGAGCACCACCGCGTCGTAGCCCTCGGTCTCGCCGAGATGCTGCGCGTCCTCGCCGGTGGCGGCCCGGTCGAGGACGAAGTTCTCCGCGCGCAGGACCTTGGCCAGTTCGGTGGCCAGGGCCGCGTCGTCCTCGACCAGCAGGATCTTCACGGATTCGCCCTCCCCCAAACCCGGCCCAATGCCGGAAAGCGCGCGGCGACGGGAAGTTAGGGCCGATTTCTCACGCGGCCCGTCAATCCGGCATCCCGCATCGGCACGCGCGGCCAAGTCCTTGATCGCCCGCGCGTCTCGGCGCCGATCCGGCCATAGGGAGCCGGGTTTAACCGGGGCTGAACCGGGCGGTTCAGGCCGGATTCGCGGGGGCGACTTACGAAGGCGCCACGGACCGATCGGGTCCCCAGCCTTCGGAAGGACGATTCAGATGACCGACCACACCACGATCGACGGCACCGCCCGGGAGATCCGCGAGCCCGCCCCCGCCAAGACCGCCAGAACGATCCCGGCCCGGACCTGGGTGGTGGCCGCGATCGCGGCGCCCCTGGCGCTGGGCGCCGCCGGCCTGTCCCTGGCGCAGGGGACGCCGTTCCAGCCGACCCCGGTCGATCCGGTGGCGATCCAGGCGCTCGCCCCGTCGAGCGCCACCGCGATCAAGGGTGAGGTCGCCGAGATCTACGGCAACAAGTTCGTGGTCCAGGATCCCACCGGCCGGGCGCTGGTCGAGACCGGGCCCGCCGGCGAGGGCGGCACCCTGGTCGCCAAGGGCGAGGCCGTGACCGTGCAGGGCCGGTTCGAGACCGGGTTCCTGCATGCCAGCGTCCTGACCCACGGCGACGGCCGCAAGGTGGTGATCGGGCCGGCGGGCGGGCCTCCGACCGGCAGCCTCGACTGGGCCAAGGACCGGCTGGGCCTCGGGCCGAATCCGGACGTGCCGGCGCTCACCGCCGCCGTCCAGGCCGCCGGCTACGGCGACGTGCGGGTGACCGGACGCGGCCCGCGCCACCTCGACGTCGCCGCTAAGGACCGGGACGGGCGCGAGCACGAACTCCATGTCGGCTTCGACGGCCAGGTCCGCGAGCGGCCGGTGCCGGGCGCCCGGCCCTGAGATCGGGCCGCGCCGCATTCGCCCGCCGCCGGACCGCATCGCTGTCCGGCGGCAGGCAGCTCATGCAACCGTTTCCGCCCTGCCGCGTCCTCCCGTCACCGATCCGGACAGGAGATGCGCCGTGGAACCGATGAAGCCGATGGAACCGATGAAGCCGATGGAACCCATGAAGCCGATGGAACCGATGAAGGGCATGGAGCCCTTCTGGCCGAAGGATCTCGGCGAGCCCGCGACCAGCGGCTCCCAGAACGGCATGAAATACGCGTTCTTCCCGGACAAGCACCGGCTCCTGATCGAGCGCGACGGCCAGGTCACGACCTACGACAGCGGCGACCACCGGATCGGCGGCGTCTCGCAAGCGGACGGCAGCACCCAGTCGCTGACCTTCTCCAGCCAGAACGGCGACGTCGATCTGGGCTCGCTGAAGAAGCTCGACTGACGGTCCGGCTAGGCGCCCGCTCTCCCACCCAACCCCCTCATCCTGAGGCGACGGAGCGAAGCGGAGGCCTCCAGCCGGCCGCGCGATCCCTGGAGGGCTCCTTCGAGGCTCGCTGCGCTCGCACCTCAGGATGAGGGGGTTGGATGGGCGTCCCATGTTCTCGGGGCACCGGGCGGATCTTCATCGCGCCTTCCGCCCCCGGCCACCTTCCCCTCCGGCACCGGGCCCTCTAAGCCCGGCCCGGCCATGCGAGCCCTTCCGCCGACCCGTCCCGAACCATGCGCGCGCTGATCGACCTCGTGCGCATCATGCGCGCGCGCGACCGGCGCCGGCTCGCCCTGATCGCCCTGGGCCTGGCGGTCGCGGCGCTGCTGGAGGTGGTCGGCGTCGCCTCGGTGATCCCGTTCCTGACCCTGGTCGGCGACCCCTCCGCGGCGACCCGGGTGCCCTACCTCGCCCAGGCCCGTGAGACCCTCGGCCTCGCCGACGAGCGCAGCTTCCTGCTGGTCACCGGCGGGGCGGCGCTGCTGGCGATCCTGACCACCGCCGTGGTCAATGCCGGGCTGACCTACGCGCAGCTCCTGTTCACGCATCTGGCCGGCTACGGGTTCAGCCGGCGGCTGCTGTTCCGCTACCTCGACCGGGAGCGGCTGTTCTTCGCCCAGGCCAACAGCGCCGAGCTCGCCAAGAACGTCCTGTCCGAGACCGACCGGCTGGTGGTCGGCGTGCTGACCCCGGCCACCGTGCTGGCCTCCCGGGCGACCTCGGCGCTCGCGGTGATCGTCTTCCTGCTGGCCTACGCGCCCCAGCTCGCCCTGATCCTCGGGGGCGGCTTCGGCGGCCTCTATGTCGGGATCTACCTGATCATGCGGGCCCGGCTCGCCCGGCTCGGCGGCCGTTCGGTCACCGACAACGAGGCCCGGTTCCGGATCGTGCAGGAGACCTTCGGGGCGCTGACGGAACTGAAGCTCTACGGCCGGGCCGAGGCCTTCGCGGGCCGGTTCGACGCCCCGGCCCGGGCCTACGCGGTCGCGACGGCGGCGAGCCTGCTCACCGGCCAGATGCCGCGCTTCGTCATTGAGGCCCTCGCCTTCGGCGGCGTGATCGTGGTGGTGCTGTTCGCCCTCGCCCAGGGGCTCGACGTCGCCGGAATCCTGCCGCTGCTCGGCCTGTTCGCCTTCGCGGGCTACCGGATGCTGCCGGCCTTCCAGAACATTTTTACCTCCGTCTCGCTGATGCGGTTCTACAGCCCGGTGGTGCAGGTGATCGTCGACGAGCTCGCCGACGAACGTCATCCCGCGCCTCGCACCGGTGAGCGCCTCCCCTTTGCGAGGGAAATCCGGCTGGAAAACATCGGCTTCGATTACGGCACCGGCCGGCCGGCGCTCAGCGGCATCGACCTCACCATCCCGGTCAACACCACGGTGGGTCTTGCCGGCCGCACCGGCTCGGGCAAATCGACCCTGGCGGGCCTGCTGCTGGGGGTGCTCACCCCGGGCACCGGCCGGGTCACCGTGGACGGGCGGGAACTCGACGCGAGCGCCCGCCCCGCCTGGCAGAACCGCATCGGCTACGTCCCGCAGGACGTGTTTCTCGTGGACGGCACGGTGGCCGAGAACATTGCGCTGGGCCTCGACGCGCCGGATCGCGCCGCGGTCGAGCGCGCGGCCCGGCTCGCCGGCGCCCACGACTTCGTGGCCGCCCTGCCCCGGGGCTACGGCGAGCGCGTCGGCGAGCGCGGGGCGCGGCTGTCGGGCGGCCAGCGCCAGCGGATCGGCATCGCCCGGGCGCTCTACCACGACCCGGACGTGATCGTGTTCGACGAGGCGACCTCGGCGCTGGACGACGAGACGCAAGGAGCGGTGATGCGCGCCCTGCGGGCGCTCGCGGGCCGGCGCACCCTGATCCTGATCGCCCACCGGCTCTCCACCCTGGAGGGGGCCGACGCGGTCCACGTCCTGGAGGCGGGGCGCCTCGTCGCCTCCGGGCCGCCGGAGACGATCCTGCCGGGGTTGGGAGCCGTGGCGTGAACGAAGGCGGTCAGGCCACCAGAGCCTGCCCGTCACTCTCGGGTTCCGGGCCGTGCGTATGCGCGGCGAACGTCGCGATCGCGGCGGGCCGGCCCATCAGGTAGCCCTGCGCGGCGTCGCAATTCTCGCTGACCAGGAAACCGAGCTCCGCCTCCGTCTCGACGCCCTCGGCCAGGACCGGAAGGCCCAGGCCACGGCCGAGGCCGAGCACGGACCGGACGATCGCGGCGGCCTGCTCGTTGCCGTCCACCGCCCGGATGAACGAGCCGTCGATCTTGATCCGGTCGAACGGATAGGTCCGCAGGTTCGACAGGGAGGAATAGCCGGTCCCGAAATCGTCCATGGCGATGCGCACCCCCAGGGCCTTGAGCTGGCGCAGGGTGGACTGGGCCCGGGCGGGATCGCGGATCAGGGCCGTCTCGGTGATCTCGATCTCCAGGCGCTCGGGCTTCAGCCCGGTCTGGAACAGGACCTCGTGGACCAGCTGCGCGAAGTGCGGCGCGTGGAGCTGCAGGCCCGAGACGTTGACGGCGATGGTGAGCGGGTTCGGCCAGCCGGCGGCCTCGCGGCAGGCTTCCCGCAGCACCCATTCGCCGATCTGCAGGATCGCGCCGCTCTCCTCCGCGATCGGGATGAACAGGCCCGGCGGCACCGCGCCGCGCTGCGGATGCTGCCAGCGCAGCAGCACCTCGAAGCCGAGCACGGACCCGTCCCGCACATCGGTCTGCGGCTGGTAGACGAGGTGCATCTCGCCGCGGGCCACGGCATGCCGCATGTCGTGTTCGAGGAGGCCCCGCTCGCGGACCTGTGCGCCCATGCGCGCCTCGAAGAACCGGTAGGTGCCGCGGCCCTCGGACTTGGCGCGGTAGAGGGCCGTGTCGGCGTAGCTCAGGAGCGAGGCCCGCTCATCCGTGTCGTCGGGGAAGAGCGCGATGCCGACGCTGGTGGCGATCGTCGGGCCGGCCCCGTCGGCGCTGTTGCGCAGGGCGTCCAGGATCTGCTCGGCCAGGCGCCCGGCCGCGATCGCTTGATCGCAGGGCATGAGGATCGCGAATTCATCGCCGCCCAGCCGGGCCATCAGCTGGGTCTTGTCGAGGAGCGCGCTCACCGACTTCGCGACGGTGATCAGCATGGCGTCGCCGGCCGCGTGGCCGAAGAGGTCGTTGACCTCCTTGAACCGGTCCAGGTCGAGGCAGAGCACCGCCAGCCGCCGGCCCGTCACCTTGGCGACCTTCAGTTCCTGATCCAGGCGCTGGTTGAAGCGCGCCCGGTTGGCGAGGCTGGTCAGCGCATCGTGGTGCGCCAGGAACTCGATCTGTCCCTCGGCCCGGCGCCGGGCGCGCAGATCGCGGACCGCGATGGCGTAATGCGGCTGGTTGCCGTAGGTGACCGGCCGCACGATCAGCTCGACCGGGATCTTGGCGGCGTCTTCGGCGCGCTGCAGCTCCGTCTCCACCGGCTGATCCGCCGGGGTGGCCAGCGCCAGGCGCGTCGCGGCTTCCGGCAGGAACCGCGACAGCGGGATTCCCGACAGGTCGGCGGCGGCGACGCCCACGAGGGTGCCGAAGCTGTCGTTGGCGCTGACGATGCGATCGCCGCGGCACACGACCAGTCCTTCGACCGCGGCGTTGGCGAGGCTGTGCAGGCGCTCCCGTTCCAGGACCGCCTGGCGGCGATCGCGGATGTCGAGGGTCAGCGCCGCGCCGGCGAGGAACAGGATGGCCAGGCTCGCCAGGGCGACGCCGACGGCGAGCCAGCGCGCCGGGATGGCGCTCTCCGATATCAGGACGCCCGGATCGGGCACGATCGTGACCGCGCCCATGGCGACGAAATGGTGGCTGCAGATCGCGAGCAGCAGCAGCAGCGCGCCCGTCAGGCGTCCCTTCAGCCGTTCGCCCGCAAGCGCCACCGGCAGGGCGGCGCCGGCCAAGAACGCGCCGAGGACCAGGGACGCCGCCACGAGGGCGCGATCCCAGCGGATGTGCCCGGCGATCTCGAACGCGGCCATGCCGGTATAATGCATGGCCGCGATGCCGAGCCCGAGGACGGCGCCGCCGAGCGCGGCCGCGAACGGCAGGGCGGGGGTGATCGCGATGGCGAGGCCGAGCCCGGTGATCGCGATGGCGTAGATGAGCGAGAGGCCCGTGAGGCCGACGGCGTAGGCGCTCGGCAGGTTCGGCTCGAAGGCCAGCATGGCGATGAAGTGGGTCGCCCAGATGCCGGATCCCCCGGCGACCGCCGCGACGCAGAGCCAGACCGCCCGGATCCGTGGGGTCGCCTTGCGGGCATGCCGCAGAAGCTCGATGCACGTGGTCGTCGCCAGGGCGCATGTCAGAGCCGCCAGACCGACGAGCCAGACATCATGGGAATCGACGAAGCAGCCAACGACCTTGAGCATCATGTAAAACCGGGGACGGAGATAGCACTCTCTGGCTATAGTGATCCGCTTTTTAGACCGTTAATCTGACGTATCGCGCGATCCAAAAACGACTGCTTCTAATATAGGTTATAAAATCTCGGGTTGTGGCAGCTATAGACGCGTGGTTGAAGGCGGTCTCGGCGCGCGCGTCTTCGGCCGTCGATCCGGCGGGTCGGCGGCCGCTGTTTCGTCTCGGAATTTTGCCGCAGGGCGAAGGCGATCCACCGCGTCACACGGGCACAGACGGTTCCGCTTCCGCGGGCTCCGTACGGAAACAGACGAACGGCGTTTCCGCTCATGCGGGTCTCGGGGGCCGTGGCAGGCCGCCGAGCACGATCCCGCGTGTCGGCGGCGGACGGGGGCGGGGCGAACCTCCGGGCCGCCGCGCCTGTCGAGGGCCCGCGCCCCTTGCGTCCCGGCCCGCGTCCGTTACCTCGGCTGTCCGAGGATCGCCCGGGAGGCCCGCTTGAGCACGCGCATCGACCTGACCGCGCCGGATGGAACCACGGCCACGCTCGCCACCCACGGCGCCGAGCCGGTCTCCTGGCGGGTCGGCGGGGCCGAGTATCTGTGGAGCGGCGACCCGGCGCATTGGAATCGGCACGCCCCCTGGCTCTTCCCGGTGGTCGGCGCCTCGGCCGGCGGGCAGGTGACGGTCGGGTCCGAGACCTACCCGATGGCGCAGCACGGCTTCGCCCGGGACCTGCCCTTCTCGGTGGTGGAGCGCAGCGCCGACGCGGTGATTCTGCGGCTGGCCGACGGGCCGGAGACCCGGCGGCACTACCCGTTCGCGTTCCGGCTCGATGTCGCCGCCCGGGTGCGTCCCGCCGGCCTCGATCTCGAGGTCACCGTGGCCAATCCGGGCGACGCGCCCCTGCCCTACGCGCTCGGCTTCCACCCGGCCTTCCCGTGGCCCTTCGCGGGCGGCGCGCGGGCCAAGGATGGCGGCTACGCGGTCGAGTTCGAGCAGGCCGAGCGCCCATTCGCGCCGCAGGTCGGCCCCGGCGGCCTTCTGCTGCGCGCGGAGCAGCCGATCCCGTTGGTGGGCAGCACGCTGCCGCTGGACCCGGAGATCTTCACCGAAGCCTTCGTGTTCCGGAACGCCAAGAGCCGCCGGATGCGCTTCACCGGGCCCGACAAGGCGATCCGGATGGAGATGGAGGAGTTCCCGCATCTCGCGGTCTGGACCAAGCCGACCGCGCCGTTCCTGTCGCTGGAATGCTGGACCGGCTACGCCGACTGGGCGGATTTCTCGGGCCCGCTGCAGGAGCGCGATTCGCAGCGCCTGCTCCCGCCGGGCGGGCAGGCGCGCCACGGCGTCCGCCTGACCCTGGAAGGCTAGCGGTTGCGCGTCTGGGTCGCCCGGCCCGAGCCGGGGGCCTCCCGGACCGGCGCGGCGCTGGCGGCGCGGGGGCATGCGCCCCTCGTCGCCCCCGTGCTGGCGGTGCGGCCGACCGGCGCGGCGCCGCCCGAGGGCCCCTTCGACGGCCTGCTGCTCACCAGCGCCAACGCCGTGCCGGCGCTCCGGGACGCCGCCGCCCTGCGGGGCCTGTCGGTCTTCGCGGTGGGGGCTCGCACCGCCGCCCTGGCGCGCGCGGCCGGGCTCGGGCCGGTGCGCGAGGGGCCGGGCGACGCGGCCGGGCTCGCCGCCCTGGTCGCCGAGAGCCTGCCGCCGGGCGCCCGGCTGCTCCACGCCACCGGGGCGGAGCGCAAGGCCGAGCCCGGTTCGAGCCTGGCGGCGGCCGGATTCGCGGTCGACCTCGTCGTCGCCTACGCGGCGGAGCCGCTGCCCGCCCTGCCCCAAGCCGTGAACGCCGCGCTGGCCGCCGGGGCGCTCGATGCCGCGCTGCATTATTCCCGCCGCAGCGCGGCCCTCGCCCTGGCGCTCGCAGACCAATCGGGACACGGCGGAGCTTTCCGCCGCCTGAGGCATTACTGCCTGTCGGCTGATGTCGCGTTTCCCCTGGAAGCAGCCGGCGTCGCGGTCCATTTCGTCGCGGGACGACCGCGGGAAACGGACCTGCTCGATGCCCTTGCGCCTCGCCTCGGTGACGGCGCGCGGTGACAGAGCGACAGAGCCGCCGTATCTCGCCCTCGCGCCCGGTGCCGCGGCGGTGCTACGGGGGCGCGGCGACGCCGAAGAGTTGGAGGACTTGCCCGTGACGCCACCACCCAGCGACGCCGACAAGCCCGGAACCGGCGGTCCGAAGCCGGACGAGGTCAAGTCTGGCGATGCCAAGCCCGGCGACGTGAAGCCCGGGGCGAAGTCGCCGGCGCCCGCAGTCGGCGGCGCCAAGCCCGCGCAGGCCGCCGCGAATCAGGCGCCGAGTGCCACGCCGCCCAAGCCGGCGACCGAGCCGGTCACGACCGCGAGGCCGGGCGGCCCCGGCGCGACAGAGGGCAAGCCCGAAGCCGGCAAACCAACCACGCCGGTGGGCGCCGCGGATCTCGCGAAGTCCGGCCCGGGGCCGTCCGGCCGTCCGGGTGACGGCAAGGCCCCGGCGTCGCAGCCCGGCGCCACCGGTCCCGCGACGGCGGGTGCGAAGGTCGAGCCCGGCAAAGCGGATCCCGGCAAGCCCGGTCAGCCCGGCGCGGCTGCGCAGGCGGGCGGTACGCCCCGCCCCGGCGCCACCGCGGCCGGTGCCGCGTCCGCCGCGGTGACGGCCGGCCCGATCCTCGATCTCAAGGCCAAGCGCATCCCCGATCCGCCGCCGCCCGGCAAGGAGACGCCGAAGGACGGAGAGAAGGACACGCCGAAGGATGCTGGCAAGGAGCCCCCGAAGGGACCGGTCCCGGGCGGGAAGGCCGTGACGGTCCCGAGCCCGCAGCCGGGGCGCGCCCGGGCCGGGTTCGGCTCGCTGGCGGCGGCCGGCCTGCTCGGCGGCCTGATCGGCGCGGGCGCGCTGTTCGGCGCCGAGCGCGCCGGAATCGGCGGCATGCTGCGCCCGAACGCCGTCGATCCGTCCCTGTCCGGCCAGGTCGCCTCGCTGGACAAGCGCGTGGACGGGCTCGCCCCCCGCGACGCCCTCACCGAGCTCGACAAGCGCGTCGCCGCCGCCGAGACCGCGGCCCGGCAGGCGCTGGAGAAGACCCCGGCGCCCGGCGGCACCACAAACGAGGGTCAGGCCCCCGGGGCGGCCCCGGCCGTGCCGGCCGATCTCGCGGCGCGGCTCGACAGCCTCGATCAGCGGGTCGCCGCACTCCAGGAGGAACCCGGCCGCGAGCCCGGTCGCGACCAGCAGGCCGATTCGAAGCTCGGCGCGGTCCAGGCCATCGATCCGAAGCAGGTGGCCGATCTCGATGCGCGGGTGAAGGCGCTCGAATCGGATCAGTCCGCCAAGGGTGAGGTCGCCGAGGCGTCGAAGAAGATCGCGGCCCTGCAGGGCGAGGTCGAGCAGCGGACCAAGGCCAATGCCGAGGCCGACGCAGCCCTCGGGCAGCGCCTCGACGCGCTGCAGCAGGCCCTCGATTCCCGCGTGAAGGCCGCCACCGAGGCGGTCCAGGCGGCGACGCAGGCGAGCCGCACCGCCGCCGAGGCCGGCCAGGCTCAGGCGGCCGAGGCCGCGAAGGCGGTCGATCGCCGCCTGCAGGAGCAGGCCGACAGGATCGCGGCCCTCGACAAGGGCCTGGCCCAGCGCGCCGAGGTCGCCACCGTCCAGGCGGCCCTGCGGGTCGTGGTGGCCGACCGGGTGGCGTCGGCGCTCGCCGCCGGCATGCCCTACGCGGAGCCGCTCGCGACCCTGCGCAAGCTCGATCCCGGGGCCGAATCCCAGGCGGCGGCGCTCGCGCCCTTCGCCGAATCCGGCGCGCCCACGACGGCGCAGCTCGCCAACGACTTCCGGCCCATCGCCGAGCAGATCGCGGCCAAGCGCCGGGCGCAGCGCGCCAAGAGCGCGGCCGAGGCCGGCGATTTCCGCACCAAGCTCCTGAGCATGGCCGACGGTCTCGTGCAGGTCCGCAAGGTCGATACGCCCTCCGCGACGCCGGAGGCGTCCGACGAGCCCGAGGCCAAGGTCCAGGTAGCCCTCGACCGCGGCGACCTCCCGGCGGCCTCCGCGGCCTTCGCGGCGCTGCCGGCCGAGGCGCGGGACCAGGCGGGGGATTTCGCCGCCAAGCTCAAGGCCAGGGCCGCCGCCGAGGAGGCCGTGCGGACGCTGCTCGCCGGCGCCTTCAAGGCCCTGCCGACGGATCCGGCCCCCGGTGCCGCTCCGGCGGCGTCATCCGGCCGCTAGGCGTGACGGCGCCGACCCGCGCGCTGCGCGGCTGCATCAAATCCGGGCGGGCCCCCAGCGGCCCCGCCCCTTCCGGACCCAGCGGCGGCCGCCCGGCGGCCATCGACAGGAGACACTGACCCCATGTGGCGCGCCCTCGCCTTCCTGGCCCTGCTCGCACTCGCCGCCTTCGGGGCGGTCTGGATCGCCGACCGGCCCGGCACCGTCACCATCGTCTGGAACGGCTACCAGATCGGCACCAGCCTCGCGGTCGCCCTGGTGGGCGTCATCGCGGCCGCGATCGTCCTCGGCCTGCTCTGGGCGATCGTGCGCGGCGTGATCGGCCTGCCGGAGGCGCTGGTCCGCGGCTCGGCCGAGCGCCGCCGCGCCAAGGGCCTGTCCGCCCTCTCGCGCGGGATGGTGGCGGTGGGCTCGGGCGATCCGCTCGCCGCCCGCCGCTATGCCGGGGATGCCGAGCGGCTGCTCGGGCCCGAGCCGCTGACCCTGCTGCTCAAGGCGCAGGCGGCCCAGATCTCGGGCGACCGCGACGCCGCCGAGAGCGCCTTCCAGCGCATGGTCGACGACCCCGAGACCCGGGTTCTCGGCCTGCGCGGCCTGTTCGTGGAGGCCCGCCGCCGCGAGGACGAGACCGCCGCCCGCGCCTACGCGGTGGAGGCCGCCCGCCTTGCCCCGAGCGTCACCTGGGCCAACGAGGCGATGCTCGAGGCGCAATCCGCCGACGGCGACTGGGCCTCGGCCCTGGAGACCATCGAGCGTCGCTCGTCGCTCGGACTGATCGACAAGCCGACCGCCCGACGCCAGCGCGCCGTGCTGCTGACGGCGATCGCCGGCGAGCGCGAGGCCGGCGCGCCCGAGCTCGCCGCGGAACGTGCGCTGCAGGCGGTCAAGCTCGCCCCCGACCTGGTCCCGGCGGCCTGCATCGCCGGCCGGCTCCTGTCCCGCCGGGGCGACCTGCGCAAGGCCGCCAAGGTCGTCGAGACGGCCTGGAAGGCCAATCCGCATCCCGACCTCGCCAAGGTCTATCTCGGCCTGCGCCCCGGCGATTCGGTCCGCGACCGCCTGGCCCGGGCCGAGACCTTGGCCAAGCTGTCCTCCTGGGATCCGGAATCCCGTCTCGCCGTGGCGCAGGCGGCGCTCGATGCCCGCGATTACGGCCGGGCCCGGGAGGCCTTGAAGCCGCTGCTCGCCGACCGCCCGACCGTGCGCTCCAGCCTGATGATGGCGGCGATCGAGGAGGCCGAGCACGGTGCCGCGTCCGGACAGGCCCGCGAATGGCTGGCCCGGGCGGCCCGGGCGCCGCGCGACCCGGTCTGGATCGCCGACGGGATCGCCTCCGACACCTGGGCGCCGGTCTCGCCGGTCACCGGCCGGCTCGACGCCTTCGTGTGGCGCGAGCCCCCGAACACGCTGGCCGCCGCCGCCCCCGCGATGGAGCCGGAGGAACCCGAGGAGACGCAGCCCGTTCTCGTCCCGGCACATCCGGCCCCGACGCCGGCCGCCCCGCTTCCGACCATCATGCCCGCGAGCAAGACCGCCCCTGCCCCGGCGGCGGATCCGGTCTCGGCCGGGATGGCGGCCGCCGCGGTCCCGGCCGCCGGCGAACATCCGGTCCGCCGGGCCGGATAGTGCGGCCACGGGCCTGACGTTAGTCGGATAACGAAAGAGCTGAGGTGGAATTATCAGTTTTGTGCTGAACTTCTCCTTGGCTCGCGCGGTTACGTTGACGGCTGTTGCTGATACAGCGTATTTTCTTGCTGCTTCAGGCAACCGCCGATCGAGGGCCCGACCATCCGTTCGCCGCTTCACCTTCCAGTCCCGCTGCCGACCCGGCGGGGCTCCATACGGGTTTCGTCCCGCCCGGTGCGGCCGTGACGGCCGCCGTCGAGGACGAGGCCGAGCCGCGCCGCCAGGTCGGCGTCCTGCCGTTCCAGCTGGGGAGCGACGGTGAGAACCGCATCCTGCTGGTGACCTCGCGGGAGAGCCGGCGCTGGGTGATCCCGAAGGGCTGGCCGATGAAGGGCCGCAAGCCGTTCGAGGCGGCGGCCCGCGAAGCCTACGAGGAGGCCGGCCTGCGCGGCGATGTCGGCAAGCGGCCGCTCGGCTATTATTTCTACCAGAAGCGCCTGAAGAACCTGGATGCCGTCCTGTGCCAGGTGAAGGTCTTCCCGCTCGAGGTGCGCAAGCAGCTCAAGAATTTCCCCGAGGTCCACCAGCGCGAGCTGCGCTGGTTCACCCCGGCGGAGGCGGCCGAGGCCGTGTCCGAGCCGGGCCTCGCGGCGATCATTCGCGCCGCCTGCCGCCAAGTTAAACCGACGGACGCGTAATCGACCGTTGCCAACGCCCCGTCGATCCTTTATGGCCCCTCTCAGCCGGACGGACACGCCCCCCAGCGGGGTCGCCACGGCGCTTGCTGCGGTAGCTCAGTGGTAGAGCACTTCATTGGTAATGAAGAGGTCGACAGTTCAATCCTGTCTCGCAGCACCAGATATCTCTCAGACATCCCCAGGTCAGCGTAATTGGTTCACGGTTCTCGCGAACCCTTGCGCGGCGCGTTGAACCCGCGCCGCGGATCGTACGAGAACCGACCGTGATCCGGTCACGCCTTCGTGCCGCGCAGGATTGCGGATCGATCCATCCGCGTGAGGGATGATGCGGACGTGAACACGACGGCCCTTTTCACCATGGTGGGCATCGTCCTCGGCTGGACCGTCCTGGCCGGGGCTGCGCTGTTGTCCGGCCGGTTCGCCACCTTCGCGTTCCTGGTCCTGACGGTGGTGGCGCTCTTCCTCTACGTTCCCTGGGTCAGGCTGCGCGCCAGCGGGATCGAGGGCTCCAGCCGGCCGGTCCGGTTCTGGACGAATGTCGCGATGCTCGGAGTCAGCCTCGCGGCCTGCCTGGCCCTGGTCGTGATGCTGGCCCGGCGGATCGGCTTTCTGTAGCCGGTTCCACCGGGCCTTCGCCGGGCCTGGACGCCGGAGTCGCCCTCAGTGCTTCATCAGGCTGTCGACGGTCTCGTTCTGCCCGACTGTGTCGGAGAACCGGGCGAGGCGGCTGAGGCTCGGCTCGTTGAGGCCGCCGGAGCTGGCGAAGGTCGCCAGCGCGATGCCGACCAGGAAGCTGGCTTCCTCCGCGGTGACGGCGCGGCCGCTCAGCGTGCTGGCCGCACCGCGCACCGCGAGCACGGCTTGCTGGAATGCGGGGTCGCTCTGCAGCTCCGCCAATCGGGTCATGTGGGCCTTCTCCTGGATCAAGGGTGAATGCGGAAGCCGCACCGGGGTTTCGGGCGTGTCCGGGCGGGGACTTGCCGGGCGCCGCCGCAGGTCCGCCCCGTGTCCGGGCGGATGTCCGCGGCGACCCCTTGGGTCGAAACCGGGGTTATCGCCGTTCATAAGCGCGAGGCTAGGCGGCTTTCACATCCTGGATCAAGTTTCCCCCGCGCACGTCCGATACGCCGTGCCGGCCCGGGTCGAGCCCAACGCGCAGGGAGGTACGGCCCACAAGCCGCGGCGTCGCGGCCGCGCGGCGTCCCGTATCACTGCGGGCAACGCGTCGCATCGGCTCGCCCGCAGGGTCACGACCGGTAAACCCTTCGGCGTGAGGATAGCCGGGCTACCAATCAGCCACAGGGTCGTTGTTCCAGCATGTCGTCACGTCTGCTGACTCACGGAACCGTCGTGCTCGGTCTCCTGCTGGTGCCCTGGCTGGCGGAGGCGCGGACGGGCGTCTCGCCCGCGGTGCGCCATTGGCTGTCGGCCCTCGTCACGCGGATCGACGCGGTCGATCGGGCGGACCGGCGCGGGAACACCCGCGGGGCGGCCGGCACGGTGGTGGTGCGCGTCGAGATCGCCGCCGACGGCGCGGTGCGCCAGGCCGAGATCGAGCGCAGCTCGGGCTCGCGCGGCCTCGACCAGCGGGCGCTCCGGGCGGTGCAGGGGGCGAGCCCGTTCAAGGCGCCCCCCGCCGAGCTGCTGGCCGAGACCGGGGTGGCCGACCTCAGCGTTCCGGTGCAATTCGGGCCCTGAGCCCCGAGCGACCCGAGGGCGCCCGTCCCGGCGCTCGCGGGCCGATGCGGCGGCAGCCTGAAACTTTCCCCGGATCCCTTCCGTTCGCGTCTGCAGCGCAGGTCGCGCACGGGAGGCTGATGGTGAAAGACGCATTCGCGAGACTGCGCCGCGAGTCGGGCGAGAGGCCGCCGCTACCAGTCGTCGTGACGTGGCTGACCGTGTCGATCGGGATCTGGGTGGTGATCTATCTCTATACGGGCCGGGTCGTCTGGACCTGGTGAGTGGGTTCACCGATCCCGGTGGAGGCCGGCGCCGATATAGGCCCCCACGAGGTAGCCGGATTGATGCGCGGCCAGGTAGGCGAGCAGCACCAGCAGCTTCTCGGCGTCGATCGTGGCGGTGAGCGCCCAGAGCGGCAGGCAGACGAGGGCGATGAGCATCGAGCTCGCCACCACCATCTGGGCCCGGTAGCGCCAGCCTTCCAGCACACCGACCACGAATAGGAGGGCCGCGATAAGCAACAACTGGACCCTGATTGAGGAATAGTAAAATTTACACCACAATCCTATACAATTTGCTATATCGGCGAGCTAAAATTTAGCGTTACCGGTGCAACAATCCTGCTCGCGCGCCGGCCGGTCACGGCAGCACGAAGCCCGCGACGCCGTAGACCAGGGCCGCCACCAGGGCCGCGGCCGGCATCGTGACCACCCAGGCGACCACGATGCCCTGGGCGACGTTCCAGCGCACCGCCGAGACGCGCTTGGCCGCGCCGACGCCGATGATCGCCCCGGTGATCGTGTGGGTGGTCGAGACCGGAATCCCGAACGCGGTGGCGGCGAACAGGGTCACGGCCCCGCCGGTCTCGGCGCAGAAGCCCTGCATCGGCGACAGCCGGGTGATCTTCGAGCCCATCGTGTGGACGATGCGCCAGCCGCCGAGCAGCGTGCCGAGCGCCATGGCGGTCTGGCAGGACAGCACCACCCAGAGCGGGACGTGGAACGCGCCGCCCGCCTCCCCGTGGGCGTAGAGCAGCACCGCGATGATCCCCATGGTCTTCTGCGCGTCGTTGCCGCCATGGCCGAGCGAGTAGAGCGAGGCCGAGACGAACTGCATCCCCCGGAACAGCCGGTCCACCGCGTGGGGCGTCGCGCGCACGAAGATCCACGACACCGCCAGCATCAGCAGCAGCCCGAGGCCAAAGCCCAGGGCCGGGGAGAGCACGATCGCGGCGCTGGTGGCGATCACCCCGGGCCAGACGATCGCGCTCAGGCCCGCCTTCGCGATGCCGGCCCCGAGCAACCCGCCGATCAGGGCGTGCGAGCTCGAGGACGGGATGCCGGCATACCAGGTGATCAGGTTCCAGCTGATCGCACCGCCGAGCGCGCCCAGGATCACCCGGTCGGTCACCATGGTGACGTCGA
The DNA here is from genome assembly GCF_900113845.1 of Methylobacterium brachiatum. NCBI lineage: Bacteria > Pseudomonadati > Pseudomonadota > Alphaproteobacteria > Hyphomicrobiales > Methylobacteriaceae > Methylobacterium > Methylobacterium brachiatum. Next base: position 290,330 of record NZ_FOQW01000004.1, read on the forward strand.
CGATGCCGGATCCCACCGTGCTGGCCACATGCAGGCCGAAGATCAGGAACGCCACGAAGTTGAAGAACGCCGCCCAGATGACGGCGTAGCGGGGTGCGAGCACCCGGGTCGACACGATGGTGGCGATCGAATTGGCCGCGTCGTGCAGCCCGTTCAGGAAATCGAAGACCAGGGCGACGGCGATGAGGAGGATCAGGAGGGTCACGCGGTCGGCTCAGACATGCTCGACCACGATGCTGCTGATCTGGTTCGCGACATCCTCGAACCGATCCATCACCTTCTCCAGATGGTCGTAGAGCTCGGAGCCGACCACGAAGGCCATGGGATCCTGCCGGGAGGCCTTGAACAGCGCTTTCAGCCCGGCATTGTGCAGGTCGTCGGCCCGGCCTTCGAGCTGGATCACCCGCTCGGTCAGAGTGTTCAGGATCGTGGCGTTCTCGCCCAGGGCCCGCAGCTTCGGCAGCGCCTCGGCGGTGGCGGCGGCGGCCTCCTGGATCACCGCGCCCATCTCGCGCATCGACGGCTCGAAGGCGGTGACCTCGAACAGCTGCACCGTCTTGGCGGTCTTGAGCATCTGGTCGATGGCATCGTCCAGGGAGCCGACCAGGGCCTGGATGTCGCTCCGGTCGAACGGGGTGATGAAGGTTCGGCGCACCGCCAGCAGGGCCTCGCGGGTGATCGCGTCGGCCGCATCCTCGTGATCGGCGATCGCCTGGCAGGCCACCGGCACGTCCTGGGTGCCGTCGAGCAGGGCCCGGAGGGCGTCCGAGCCGGCGACCAGGGTGGCGGCATGACGCTCGAACAGGTCGAAGAACCGGTCTTCCCTCGGCATCAGCGCACGAAACCAGCCCAGCATGTGACGTCCCGGTTCGAGGATCAGTATCCGTGCAAGCTCGGCTGACCCGAGAGGCGTAGCATGGCGATCGGCGGACCGCACCCGTCGGTTGAAACCGGAGGTCTCGGCCGATGCCCCGCCCGCCCACGATGCCTGGCCATCATTGACGAGATCGATTTGAAGTATCGATCCGATCTGTTTGGATCATGACGCAGTGCAGCGTAGATATCGCCTCGACACCGGGCCCCTGACCCGGACAGCGAGAGGTATCCCACCATGACCCTGCGTTCCTTCATCGTCGCCGCCCTGGCCACCCTGCCGACGATCGGCTCCGCCGTCGCGGACGAGGCCATCGCCCTGACCCCGCCGCTCTACCGTGAGCAGGCCCGCGCGATCTCGGCCGCGCGTCCCGCCGCCGAGCTGGCGACCACGCCCCGTCTCGTCCCGGCCGCCCCGGTCGCGACCCGGGTCGTCACCGCGACCGCGCTGCCGACCCGTTGATGCGGGCCGGCCTGCCTCCGCGAGGCCGCATCCCGGAACCCGCCGGGATGCGGCCGACCGGCCGGCACCGACCGCGCCGCGCCCATGCGGCGGTCACTGGACCAGATAGGCCGGATCGAACTGCGCCAGATGCTTCAGGCGCGTGCGGTCGATGATCGTCAGCCGGCCGCCCTTCAGGTGGATGAGCCGTTCGGCGCGCAGGTTCATCAGCACGCGGTTGACGTGCACCGAGGTCAGGCCGAGCGCATCGGCGAGGTCGTGCTGGGTGATGCGCAATTCATAGCTGTCGTCCGTCGCCTGCCCGACCTCGGCGAGCCGCCAGCGCAATTCGCACAGCAGATGCGCCGTCCGCTCGATCCCGTCCCGGCGGCCGAGGCTGACGATCCACTCGCGGGCGATGGCTTCGTCGCGGCGCAGGCGCCGTTGCAGCGCCGCCGCCAGGACCGGATCGTGGGTCGATGCGAAGCGCGAGAGCGGGATCTCGCCGAGCGTGCAGCGGGTCAGCGTGCTCACGGCATAACTGGAGCGCCCGGCCAGGAGCGCCTCCAGGTCGCAGATGTCCCCCGGCACCAGGATGGCGGTGATCTGGCGTCGGCCATCCTGCAGCATGCGGTAGCGGCAGGTATGGCCGGCCAGCAGCAGATGGGCCACGTCCGGCGTGGCGCCGGGGACGAGAACCTCGTTCTGCTTCGGAACGAGGCGTTCCCGCACCGGAAAGTCGAAATCGGTCGTGAGGCTCTTGGGCGGGGTCGCGTAGGCCGCCATGTCGGCCGGGCGAGCAGTGAGCATCCGTGCGTTCCAGTCCATCTGTCATGCGTCAGCCGAGTATCCATTCGATAAAATTCGGCAGATTTATATATACAAATCGGCTCGATGGAATTGGACCAGATTTCGATCCTAATATATATATCGTTGGTCCGAAAGCGTACATTCGATCCCGCCCTATCTATTTGTGTGGAATAGTACTATAATATCGTCATTGTTCGCCGAAGTTTTCGGGCGCGAACGACTGAGAGACCGCGTGCTCTTGCCCTGATTGGGAGACGCACCGTGATCCAGCTTCGGCAATCCGACATTCGCAACCGCCTGCTCGGCGCCCTCGCCCCGGAGGACTTCGCGGGTCTGGCCCGGGCCCTGGAGCGCGTCCCGCTCCACCTCCAGGATACGCTGATCGGCGTCGATCAACCGCTGTCGCATGCCTATTTCGTCGAGACCGGCCTGGTCTCGCTCGTGGCGACCACCGAGGGCGGCCGGATCGAGATCGGCCTCGTCGGCGCCGAGGGTCTGGCCGGCGTGCCCCTCGTCCTGGGGACCGATCGCGGTCCCTTCCTGGGGATCGTGCAGGGTGGCGGCGAGGCGTTGCGCATCCGCGCGGCCGACTTGCGCGAGGCGTTGCAGGCGAGCCCGGGCCTGCGGGGCGTTCTGGGCCGCTACGTCCTGAGCCTGATGATCCAGACGGGCTACACGGTCTACGCAAGCGCCACGTTGAACGTCGAGGCGCGGCTCGCCCGCTGGATCCTGATGACCCATGATCGGCTCGACAGTGAAGAGATGCCGCTCACGCAGGATTTCATGGCGATGATGCTGGGCGTGCGCCGCACCGGCGTGACGGCGGCCCTCTATGTCCTGACCGGCGCCGGCATGGTCCGGGCGAGCGACGGGCGCATCACCGTGCTCGACCGCGACAGGCTCAGGGAACTGGCCGGCGACACCTACGGGCCCGCCGAGGCACAGTATGAGCGCCTGCTCGCCGAAGCTTGAGCGGATGGCGCGGCGGCGCCCTGCGGCGGCGTGCCGAGGCTTGCCGACCGCCCGTGATCGGCGGGCAGCCGGAGGGCTGCGCGCCCAAAATTGAGGCGCCAGCCGGGGGCTGCGGACGCTTTCCCCGCCCCGCGCGAGGGGGCGCCGCGCCGCGCCGAAGCCGGTCCCGACGACCCCAGCCCGTGCCGGTTGTCCGCCCGCCTAACCCACGACCGGCACACGCTTTCACAGCGAGGCCCCGGCTCCGCTGCGGCCGCTCTCAGCCTCGGACGCGACCGAGGCCGCCGAAGGTCTAGGCAAATAAACACAGGCGCGGCTGGGGCATGCCCGCCACTGTCAATCCCCAATAGGGTATCGGTTGGCGCTAATCTGCATAGATCGAAATCGTCTGCTTGAAATCTGCCGAAACACCAATCTTGACAGCCAAGCAACCACGTAAGTATTGTTTCCACAGCGTTAAAAATAGGAAAATACAGCTGGGCAGGTCGGCCGCTCGCGGCGTCCTGTAATCACGTAGGCAAGCTTTCTTGTGCTGCGATCGCAGAATCGCGCCTTGTCGAAAGTCTGGGGGAATAGTCATGGTCGATCTGACCGGTTACAAGCTGACCTTCGACGAAGAATTCAACACGCGCAGTATCTCGCAGACCGGCGCCGGCACGACCTGGGCCGATATTCGCGCGCAGGATCGCGGCGACGCCAACGCCGATGTCGGATTCGGCCATTCCTCCTTCGTGGACAAAGGCTCCGGCTACGACCCCTTCCAGGTCCAGAACGGTGCCCTGTCGATCACGGCGGTGCCGGACAGGACGACGTCGGGCGTGCCCGGCAGCTGGGAATCCGGCCTGCTGACCACGCAGGGCAATTTCTCCCAGACCTACGGGTATTTCGAGGTCCGGGCCGACTTCTCCGAGCAGGTCGGCGCCTGGGACGCGTTCTGGCTGCTGCCGAACCAGCAGAAGCCCGACCCGCACAATGCCGGGCAGCATCAGGAACTCGACGTCGTCGAGCGCTACGGCGACGGGCCCAGCACCGTCTACAGCACGATCCACACCACGGACCAGACGCCGAACATCCCCTGGCAGCAGAACCGCCAGGTCACCAGCGTGATGCCGAACCAGAACGGCTATCACACCTACGGCATGGACTGGCAGGCCGACCGGATCAGCTTCTACGTCGACGGACAGATGACCGGCTCGCAGGCCACCCCGTCGGACCTGCACAGCCCGATGTACCTGCTGGTCGATCTGGCCACGCAGGGCGGCGGCAGCAACAACGCCGACATCGCCCGCACGGCGATCACCTCGAAGATCGACTACGTCCGCGCCTACTCGAAGGATTCGTCCGCCGTCGCCGTGAGGCAGGACGCGGTGTCGAGCCCGGACGGCAAGGATCCGGGCCTGTACGGCGCCACCTCGGCGGCCGCATCGACACCCGCGACCGCCGCCAATCCGACGCCGAGCGCGACGACGAGTGCAGCCCCGTCGAGCAGCGCGGCCGGCGCGGCGAGCACGACGCCCTCCCCCGCATCGTCTTCGGGCGCGAGCAGCCCGACCACCGCCTCGGCCCCGACCGCCGGCGCGACAGCGACCAAGCCGGCGACCGGCTCGACGACCGGCACCGCGACGGCCAACACCGCCGGATCGACGACGGGATCCGGCAGCACGAAGGACGCGACCCCGAGTTCCCCCGTCTCGACCGCCCCGGCCAGCGCCGCGCCGAGCGCGACGGGCTCGAGCACCGGCAGCGCAGCGCCTCAGGCCACAGCCCCGTCGACCAGCCCGGCCAAGAGCGAGACCGTCGCGCCGGCTCCGGCCAGCGCCGCCCCGAACCCGGTCAGCGCGACAAGTTCGGCGACCGGCAGCACGCACCCGGTGACCGCCGGCGCAGCGCCGCAGACCACAACCGTGACGCCCAATGGGGCAGCGGCGCCGAGCCCGGCCGCGAGCGGCGCCGCCGCACCTGCCGCCCAGACGGGCTCGGCCAGCACGGCGAGCCCCGGCACGAATGTGGGGACGCACGCGACCCCCGCCGCCGCGACACCGGCCCCATCTGCAATCCCGGCACCGAGTTCCGCGGGCAGCACGACCCCGACCGCGAGCGCCACCACGCCGACCGCACAGGCCAGCGTCCCCGCGAATCCGGCCGCGCCCGCCAGTGCGACGTCTTCCGCCCCCGGCGCGACGACCCCGGTCGCCTCGCAGCCCGCCAATGGCATGGCCAACACCGCGCCCGCTGGATCGAACACCGCCGGGTCCGCCGGCACGACGGCCTCGGATTCCGCATCGGCGGGGATCTCCCCCGTCACGACCGCGCCCGTCACCGCAGCCCCATCCGCTGCACCTGGCCCGACGAGCCCGTCTTCGACGGCCACGACGCCCGCGAGCGGCCTCGCCACCACCCCGGCCGCGAGCCCCGCGCCGACAAGCCCGGTGCAGCCGACCACCGTCGTCCCGACCAGCCCGACGGCTAGTCCGACCAACGTCACGGCCAATACGGCGCAGCCCGCCCTCGCCAGCGCCGCGGGTGCGAGCCGCTCACCGGCACCGAGCCTGCAAGCCCCAAGCAGCGCCTCATCCGCCTCGGCGCCGACCGCCACGAGCCCGACCAACCCGATCAGCGCGACGAGCGCGCCCGCGCCGACGAGCGCAAGCGGTGCCGGCGCCCAGGTCTCCGCCGGAGCCCCTGCAGCTGCCAAGACCGCCACTTATCAGACGTTCTCCATCTCCGAGAGCCAGCGAAAAGCCGCCCTCTCCATGATGCAGAAGCTCAGCCACGCCGAGCCCCACCAAACGCCGTCGACCAACTGGTTCAGCAAGCTTTCCAATATCCTGATGCATCTCTGGTAGGTCGAGGCCGCCTTCGCTCGAACGCTTGGGCAGCGCCGGACCGAGAGGCGATCGGGCGTCGTGTGTCGCCGCTTCTCGGGCTTTCAGAAGGGCTGCTTACCAGCAGTCCAGCCCAGCAGTCTGGGCGGCCCTGCACCTCGGTGACGCGGGTTCAGGCCGCCCGCACGGTCGCGAGGAAGCGTCCGACTTCGGTCGCGAGATGCTCGGACTGGCGCGACAGCTCCGACGCCGCGCCCAGAACCTGGCTCGCGGCCGCTCCGGTTTCTTCGGCCGCTCCGGCGACGCCCGCGATGTTGCTGGTCACCTCGCCGGCCCCCGTGGCGGCCTGGCCGACATTTCTCACGATCTCCTGGGTGGCCGCACCCTGTTCCTCGGTCGCCGCCGCAATCGAGGTCGTGACGCCGCTGATCTCCCGGATCCGCCCGGTGATCTCGGCGATCGAGGTGACGGCCTGGCCTGTCGATGCCTGGATCCGCGCGATCTGCTCGGAGATCTCGCTGGTCGCCTTCCCGGTCTGCTCGGCCAGGGCCTTCACCTCGGAGGCTACCACGGCGAAGCCCCGCCCGGCCGCGCCGGCGCGCGCCGCCTCGATCGTGGCGTTGAGCGCCAGCAAATTGGTCTGGCCGGCGATGCTCGAGATCAGGCCGACGACGTCACCGATCCGGGACACGGACGCGCTCAATTCCTGCACCAGCGTACCGGTCTGGTCGGCCTCGTGCACCGCGCGTTGCGCCAGCTCGGCCGAGCCGGCGACCTGCCGACCGATCTCCTGCACCGACGATCCGAGCTCCTCGGCCGCCGCCGCCACGGTGTTCACGTTGGCGGCGGCCTCCTCGGCGGCGGCGGCAACGGTTGTCGATTGGCTCGCCGTCTCGGCAGCCGTCGCCGTCATCGTCTGAGCGGTGGCCTGCAACTCGGTTGCAGACGACGACACCATGCCGATGATGCCGCCGACCGCTGCCTCGAAGCCGTCGGCCAGGGCGACCATCGTGCGACGGCGCTCGGCCGCCGCGGCCTCGTCGGCGACCCGCCGCACCTCGGCCTCCTCCATCGCCTTCCGCGCCACCATCGCCTTGATGCCCTCGACGGCCCGGCCGACCGCGCCGATCTCGTCGTTGCGGCGGGCCTCGACGATCTCTGCGTCGATCTCGCCCTGGGCCATGCGCTGCAGGACCCCGACCAGGCGGTTCAGCGGCGTGGCCACGGTCACGGCCATCAAGCGGCTGACGACGATCGCGAGCAGGAGCAGGCTCACCAGCGTCGAGACCGCCATGATCTGCCAGAGACGCTCCACGGGCGCGAAGGCCTTGGCGCTGTCGACCGACAGGGCGATGTACCAGTCGAGCGAGGGCGGCAGGTTCGGGACGCGGGCGAAGACCGTCAGGGTGGAGCGCCCGCCCTCCGACACGTCCTGGGGCACGGCTTCCATCCGCGGCAGCTGGCCGGTGACGAGATCCGACAGCGGCTTGCCGTTCAGCGCGGCGCGGGGATGGATCAGGATCTTGCCCGCCCCGGACACGAGATACGCGTAGCCATGGCCGCCCATGTCGACCTCGTTGATCATGTGCGAGAGCGCGCCCAGCGCGAAGTCGCCGCCGACGACGCCCACCAGGGCGCCCTGCTCGTCGCGCACCGGGGAGGAGGCCGTGATCGTCAGCTGCCCCGTGCTGGCCGCCACGTAGGGCTCGGTCAGGAACGGGCCGTTTCCGGCGGCTGCCCCCTTGTACCACGGCCTCTGGGTCGGGTCGTAGCCGGGCGCCATCTCCCCCTTGGGCATCTTGGTGTAGAAGCCGTCCTTGCGCCCGAGGATATTGATCTCGAAGGTCTCGCGGGCCCGCGGCGAGCCCAGCACCGTATCGGCGGCGGGCCCGACCCCGACCCGGGCGACCTCCTGCGCGATGAACTCGCTGAGGTCGAGCTTGCCCCGGAGCCAGTTCGCGACGCCGCGGGCGGCCGTTCCGCTCAAGGTCGTCATGTTCGCGCTGATATCGGTCCTGATCGCCGCCGACTGCGACGCATAGACGAAGTACGAGCAGCCGATGAAGGACAGGCATACGATCGCCAGGATCAATACTGTCGCACGGGCCGATACGCCGAAGGATTTAGGCATCGTTGGTTCGCCTGCTCGAATCAAGGGTCATGATACGACGGACCGTGGACGTGTCCGTCGGCATCGATCGGGACGCCCCGTCGGGGACGTCGGTCGTTTCGGGCACCGCGCCGCGCCTATCGCCCGGCGAGGTCCTGCGGCTCTGTCCGGGCCTCATGCCGCGACATCTCGGAGGAAGCGTTCCACGCCGGCCCCGAGCGCGCGGGACTGGTGTTCCAGCGCGTCCCGGGATGCCAGAAGGTCCTTGGCCGAGCGGCCCGTCGCCTCCGCGGCCCGCGCCACGTCGGCGATGTTGTGGGTGACGCCCTCGGCACCCTCGGCGGCCTGCCCGACATTGCGGACGATCTCCTGGGTCGCCGCGCCCTGCTCCTCCACCGCCGCCGCGATGGAGGCGATCACGCCGTCGATGTCCCGCAGCCGGGCCGACACGTCGGCGATGGCGGTCGAGGCCGAGCCGGTCGAGGCCTGGATGCGGGCGGTCTGATCCGCGATCCTTCGGGTCGCCTCCGCGGTCTGTCCCGCAAGGTCCTTGACCTCGCCCGCGACCACGGCGAAGCCGCGACCCGCCTCGCCGGCCCGGGCGGCCTCGATGGTCGCGTTCAGCGCCAGCAAATTGGTCTGGCCGGCAATCGCCGAGATCAGCGTGACGGCGGTGCCGATGTCCTCCGAGGCCGCGGACAGCTCCGCCATCAGGGTCACGGCCCCCTCGACATTTGCCACCGCGCCCTGCGCGAGGTCGGACGAGCGCAGGGCCTGACGGCCGATCTCGCCGATGGAGGCGCCCATCTGCTCGGTTGCCGCCACCACCGCCACGACGTTGGCGGATGTCTGGCCGGCCGCCTCGGAGACCGCTCGGGAGCGCCGCCCGGCATCGGCCGCGGTGTCGGACAGCGTGCTCGCCGTCCCGTCCAGCGTCGCGAGCGCGCCGTCGACGCGGGCCAGCAAGTCGCCGACTTCCGCGCGGAACCTCTCGATCCGCGCCTGCTGCCGGCGCGATCGCTCCAGCCGCGCCTCCGCCTCGAAGGCCTGGGCCTGCCGCAGGCCGCTCCCGTCGAGCAGCGCGTGCCGGAAGGTCTCGATCGCTCTGGCGATCGCGCCGATCTCGTCGCGACGCGTGTGATGGGGAACGGCGGCCTGCAGGTCACCCGCTTCCAGGCGCCCGATGGCGGCGGTCAGCCCGGCGAGCGGGCCGCGGATCGTGCTCAGCAGCCAGAGGGAGGTGAGGAACACCACCCCGCCCGACGCCGCCAGCCCGATCCATGCGGTCCAGTCCATCGACGACGCCGCATCGGCCTTCCGCGCCTGGGCGTCGCGGATGACATCCATCACGCGGGCCGACAGCTTCTCCGAGGCGGCCGAGAGCTGGGCGTATGCCGCCTGGGTCGGCTCCTGGCGGGTCATCACCATCAGATCGACCTCGGCCGCCTTGCGCCATTCCTGCAGCGCCGCCTCCAGCTGGGCCAGGAAGGCGGGCGGGATCAGATCGCCGCTCCGTTGGCGGAGCGTCTTCAGTGCCGCGTCGACCCGCTGCGCACCCGTGCCGGTGTAGCGATCCTTGAGCTTGGCATCGGCCGAGACCGAATACGCGTCGAGGGTTGCGGCCTGATCGGTCACCGCCGAGCCGAAATCCTGGACGGCGCCGAGCAGCGTGAGCGCGCGGGTGACTTCCGCGTCGTCGCTCCGGAAGCGCGACAGGGCTGCGAGGTTGAGGGCCGTCACGGCGACCACGACGGCCAGCACCAGGAGGCCATTGATCGAAAGGCGTGCGAGAAGTTTCATGCCTGCGGCTCTGGATCGGCGATCACGCGCAGATCATGCCGATGAAAAGCTAATAAAGAACTCTATAATGCTTCCATGAATGCACGCGATAATGTTTCAAATTGCGAGACACCGTGGTTCATTGCTGGGCGGGGGCGTCGAGGCGCGCGTTATCCAGGCGGATCTGTTGTCTCGCAATTCGGACATCAGGATAGCGCGCCGCCCGACTTCCTCCGCGTCGGGTGGGTCATGGCTTCGAGTTCGAGGAGCTGGTCGAGCTGCGCCCGCGTCAGCAAGCCTTCCTCCAGCACGAGGTCGGCCACCGGGCGGTTCTCCTTGAGCGCGCGCTGCGCCACCCGCGAGCTCGCCTCGTAACCGAGCGTCGGCGCGAGCGCCGTGACGAGGCCGATGGAGCCCTGGACGAGGGTGCGGCAGCGCTCCCGGTCCGCCTCGATACCCTCGATGCAGCGCTTGGTCAGCGTGTCGATGGCGGCCGTCAGCATCCGCAGGGAGGACAGGACGCAGTAGCCGATGGTCGGCTCGAAGGCATTGAGCTGGAGCTGGCCGCCCTCGGCGCACAGCGTCACGGTCAGGTCCTGGCCGATCACCATGTAGGCGACCTGGTTGACGACCTCCGGGATCACCGGGTTGACCTTGCCGGGCATGATCGAGGAGCCCGCCTGCACCGCCGGCAGCCGGATCTCGCCGAGGCCGGTGCGGGGGCCCGACGAGAGCAGCCGAAGGTCGTTGCAGATCTTGGAGAGCTTCACCGCCACGCGCTTGAGCACCCCGGAGAACAGCACGAAGGCGCCGAGGTCCGAGGTCGCCTCGATGAGGTTCGAGGCCAGCACCATCGGCTGCCCGGAGACGCGCGACAGCTCCTCGACGGCGAGCGCCGCGTAGCGCGGATCGGCGTTGATGCCGGTCCCGATCGCGGTCGCGCCGAGATTGACCTCGCGGAACAGCGCCGCCGCCTCGCCGAGCCGGGCCACGTCCTCCTTGATGGTCGCGTGGAAGCCGTCGAATTCCTGGCCGAGCGTCATCGGCACGGCATCCATAAGCTGCGTCCGGCCCATCTTCAGCACGTCCGCGAACTCCACCGCCTTGCCCTTGAAGGCGTAGGCGAGGTCGTCGAGCGCTCGGATCAGCGGCTGTGTCGCGAGGATCACCGCCAGCCGCAGCGCCGTCGGGTAGGCGTCGTTGGTCGACTGCGCCATGTTGACGTCGTCGTTGGGGTGCAGGGCGTCGTAGGATCCGGGCTTGCGCCCCATCAGGCCCAGCGCGACGTTGGCGATGACCTCGTTGGCGTTCATGTTGGTCGAGGTGCCGGCGCCGCCCTGGATGGCGTCGACCACGAACGATTCGGCGTATTTGGAGTCGGTTGCGACGAGCGCGCAGGCGCGATCGATGGCGTCCGCCTTGGCAGGGTCGAGATAGCCGAGGCGCCGGTTGGCCCGGGCGGCGGCCTGCTTGACCAGAGCGAGGCTGCGGACGAATTCGGGGAAATGGCCGACCGGGACGCCGGTGATCGGGAAGTTCGTCACCGCCCGCTTGTTGTGGATGCCCCAGAGCGCCTCGGCCGGGACCTCGTCGTCGCCGAGAAGGTCGTGCTCCCGGCGGGTGCGCGTGCCCTCCATCGGGACGGTGCGGACTGTAGCGAGCGCGAGGTCGTCGGCCGTCGTCGAATCCTGGACGGGGGTCTCGGGCGGGAGGCTGGTCTGCGCCATATCGGTGCTCACGCTGTCCATCCGTTCGCTGGTGCCGATGGAGGCTCGCCGCCCGTGACGGCGACGCTTCGCGCCATGCGGTGGGGCGGCGGCCTTCGTCACGCTGGTCCCGCCGGGATCAGTGAATGATCTGCGCGAGGAAGTTCCGCGCGCGCTCGGTCTTCGGCGCCTGGAAGAACGCCTCGGGGGAAGCCACCTCGACGATCTGCCCCTGGTCCATGAACACAACCCGGTCGGCGACCTTTCGGGCGAAACCCATCTCGTGGGTGACGCAGATCATGGTCATGCCCTCGAGCGCCAGCGCGACCATGGTGTCGAGCACCTCGTTGACCATCTCGGGGTCGAGCGCGGAGGTGGGCTCGTCGAACAGCATCACCTTCGGCTTCATGCACAGCGCCCGCGCGATGGCGACGCGCTGCTGCTGGCCGCCCGAGAGCATCCCGGGGTACTTCTTCGCCTGATCGGCGATGCGCACCTTCTGCAGGAAGTGCATCGCCAGATCCCGCGCCTCCTTGGCTGCCATGCCGAGCGACTTGACCGGGGCGAGCGTGCAATTGTCGAGCACGCTGAGATGCGGGAACAGGTTGAAGCTCTGAAACACCATGCCGACGTCGCGCCGGACGTGGTCGATGTTGCGGGTCTCGGCGGTCAGCTCGGTGCCGTTGACGATGATCCGGCCGCCGTCATGCGTCTCGATGCGGTTGATGCACCGGATGAGGGTCGACTTGCCCGAGCCGGACGGTCCGCAGACGACGATCTTCTCCCCGGGGGCGACGTTGAGCCGGATGTCGGTGAGCGCCTGATACGAGCCGTACCACTTGGTCACGTCGATCATCGTCACCGCCTCGGCGCCCGCGGGGGGCCCCGCCATCGATTGGGTCGCGGCCATGGTCGGTCTCCTCACAGGGATCGGGCGATGCGCGCCGCCGCGCTCTTCAGCGCGGGAATGAAGGTCTTCAGCTTATCGAGCGGCATGCGGCTCTTCGGGGCCGAGACGGTCAGGGCCGCGAGGACCCGGTCCTCGGTGTTGCGGACGGGGACCGCGGCCCCGACCACGCCGACGATGAACTCGGAATCGTTGAGGGCGTAGCCCTGTTCACGGATGACCTTCAGCTCCTCGCGCAGCTTGCGCGGATCGGTGAGGGTCTGGGGCGTGACCGGCTGCCAAGGGCCGGAAGCCAGGAAGGTCTCCAGCCGTTCGTCGGACAGGTTGGCCAGGAAGATCCGGCCGCTCGACGTGCAGTGGATCGGCGTCTTCTGCCCGGCCTGGAACTGCAGCGTCAGCGGCGAGCCGCCGAACGCGCTGGCGATGTACTCGACGTCGCCACCCGACAGCATCGCCAGGCTGCACGTCTCGCCGATGCGCGCGGCGAGTTCCGTGAGCGTGGTGTTGAGCGCCGAATAGACCACCGTCGAGGCCATGATGTCGGAGGCGAGCGAGACCAGCTTCGGGGCCGGACCGTAGCCCGTGCGCCCGGGCAGCTTCTGCAGGTAGCCGACGGCTTCCAGCATCGCGACCATCCGGTGGGCCGTCGGTCGCGGGATGCCGAGCGTCTCCACGACCTGCGCCACCGAGATCGTCCCGGTCACGGCGACCAGCTCGACGATCGCGAGCATCCGTCCGATGGGGGCGGGCACGTCGGGAGAGACGGTTACGCCGGGGCGTCGCGCCGGGGGCATGGACGGTCTCCCTATCGTGTCCGCACGGTGCGCATCTGGCGCTCGCGCAGCATGGCCACGGCCTGCGAGGCGGTGGAGCAGATCGCGAGGTAGACGAGGGCGACGACGAGATACATCTCGACGAGCTTCCCGTTCAGCTGGGCGATCTTGACCGCGGCGCCGGTGAGATCGACCACCGACAGGACGTAGACCAGGGAGGTGTCCTGGAAGAGGATGATGGTCTGCGTCAGCAGGATCGGGCTCACCACGCGGATCACCTGCGGGATGATGACGTAGCGGTAGGTCTTGAAGGTCGAGAGCGAGAGGGCCGCCGCCGCCTCGAACTGGCCCTTGTTGAGCGAGCGCAGGCCCGTGCGGATGATCTCGGCATAGTAGGCCGCCTCGAACAGGCTGAAGGTGACGAAGGCCGTGGGGCCGGCGCCGACCGGGATCGGCCGCCCGTCCACCGAGAACGGGGTCAGCAGGATCGGCACCAGGAAGAAGAACCAGAACAGGACGAGGATCAGCGGGATCGAGCGGATCAGCGTGATGTAGCCGACCACGAGCTGCGCCAGCACCGGCACCTTCAGGTGCCGCACGAGCGCCAGCACGATGCCGAGCCCCAGGCCGGTGAGGAAGGCGAAGACCGTGAGCTGGAGGGAGAAGGCGAGCCCGTGCAGCAGATAGGGCAGCGCCTGCCAGACGATGGAGAAGTCGAGACTGTTCACGGCTTCGGCTCCTGGGCGAGAGCGAGCTTGCGCGGCAGCTTCCGGCCCGTCACCGGTTCCTGGCCGGGGATGCGGACCGCGTATTCGACCGCGGTCATGATCAGGAACGTGACCAGGGCGAGGGCGAGGTAGATCAGGGTCGCGCTGGCGAAGGCCCCGAAGGTCTGGAACGTCGCCTCGCTGATCTGCCGCGCCTGCGCCGTGAGTTCGAGCAGGCCGATGGTCAGGGCGACCGAGGTGTTCTTGTAGATGCCCATGACCTCCGAGGTCAGGCTCGGCACGATCAGCCGGAGCGCCTGCGGGATCAGGACGTGGCGGTAGGTCTTCCAGGTCGAGAGCGACAGGGCGTTGGCGGCTTCGCGCTGTCCCTTGGGCAGCGCCTCGATCCCGGCCCGGACCTGCTCCGAGACGCGGGCCGAGGTGTAGAGGCTCAGGCAGACGAGGGCCGGCCAGAAGGCCCCCCAGGGCGGCGGCATCTGCTTGATCGCGTCGCCGAGCCCGAAGGGCAGGAACTCCGGCACCACGAAGTACCAGAGGAACATCTGGATCAGCACCGGGATGTTGCGGAAGAACTCCGTGTAGAGCCGGCACGGGATCGCGATGGCCCGGCTCGGCGAGGTGCGGCCCGCCCCGACCGCGACCCCGATCACGAAGGCGATGCACCAACCGAAGAAGGCGAGCGTCACGGTCCATTGGAGGCCCGAGATCAGCCAGTCGATGTAACGCTGGCCGTCAGGGGCCTCCTCGAAGAGCACGGAGAACATCGGCGTCGCCTTCGTGACGGTGCGCGGCGGGCGGGAGCGATCAGAAGTCGAGGGCGTCGCTCGGATGCGCGACCCGCTCCTTCAGGGCGTCGCTCATCGGGAAGTTGAGATTCTCGCCGTTCGGCGGGATCGGGCTCTCGAACCACTTCGCGTAGAGCTTGGTGAAGGCGCCCGAGGCCATCAGGCCCTTGAGCACGCCGTCCGCGAGGGCCTTGAACTCCGGATCGTCCTTCGGGAGCATCAGGCCGTACGGCACCTTCTCGTAGGTCTCGGGCAGGAACGCGAAGGCCGCCGGGTCCGGGGCACGCGCCCGGAGGCTGGCGAGCAGGATGTCGTCCTCCATGAAAGCGGCCGCCCGCCCGCTCTGGAGCATCAGCATCGATTCGGCGTGGTCCTTGGCCTGGACGATCGCGAAGGTCGCGCCCTTGGCCTTGATTCCCTGCGCGAAGCCGACGGCGTTCGAGCCCTGCGTGACCACGATGGTCTTGCCGTCGAGCCCCTTCACGTCCTGGATCCCGGACGATGCCTTCGTCATCCACCGGGCCGAGCTGACGAAGGTCGCGACCGTGAACGCGACCTGCTTCAGCCGAGCCGCGTTGCTGGAGGTGCCGCCGCATTCGATGTCGACGGTCCCGTTCTGCATGAGCGGGATGCGGTTGGACGAATTCACCGATTGCAGGGTGACGGCAAGCTTATCGAGCTTGATGTCCTCTTTGATCTTGTCGACGACTTGCGCGCACAGGTCGAGCGAGAACCCGACCGGCTTCTGATCCGCCCCCAGATACGAGAACGGGATCGAAGATTCGCGATAGCCCAGCGTGACGGTCCCGGTGCGCTTGATCTTGGCCAGCGTCGGACTTTCCGCCTGCGCGGCAGTCGTCAACAGACCAAAAGCTATCGCGCACGACAGCTTAACGAATTGGTTACGGGCGTACATGCGCATCTCCGAATTTCAACAGCAATCCAAGAGATTCGGACCCACCCTCGGATCGCTGACGGGCTTTCGATCTCTGGACGAGAATAATTCCAAGCGTTCGCGACCGGAACGAGTCGTGAATTACTGCGGCGGGACCAAGTAGCACCTCGACGCAGTTATGGCGAAAGAGCTATTGTGCCGTCAATATGGTCTCGGAAAATGATATTTTTTGTCTCATGCACTGCGGACCGGCAGCGCGAGTTTTAGAGCCGTCACGTCCTCAAGCCTCTGATCGAGCGAGATAAAATCTGTCCGTATTTTGAGACTGTCTCGCGGTGAGGCTCGGCGCGCGACCGAGCCCTTTGCCCAGCCGGCAACCATTCGGCGGTGAATTAATTCGCAGGTGCACAGGCGAGAACCATTTGAATGCTACGATGCGAAACCTTGAAATCTGCGCCATCGACGGAGCGGCTTCAATGCGCCCTGTCTCGAAATCCGATTGGAATCTCATAAATTGATACAGCGCTGAAGATAGTCGAAAGAAAGACTTTGCAGGTCGGCGGCGGTGATATTAGGGCTTGCCGGCATGGAGGCTGGTCCCGCTGAAGGATCAGCCCAGTTATCAGCCCACGTCATTCTTCGATCGCAGACGTCGTCATCGACCGCTCGGCATTTGGCGACCCATGCGCGTCCACCGATTCCCCCCCCCCGGGAGCGGAGCGAGAACGATCAGGAATTCGCGCGCCTCGACCGTCCCGGCTCGCGGCTGCGATCCCGCGCCCAGGGACAGCGCCGGGGCATGCCCGACCGGCTCGCGTGCCGTCAGCCGACCTTCATCGACTTCATGCAGGAGTGTAGACATGACGCAGCATTACGACGTGGCCGCCGTCCGGAAGGAGTTTCCCGCCGCCGACTCGATCGTCTACCTCGACTCGGGCTTCCAGACGCCGCTCGCGCGCCCCGTGAAGGAGGCCTACGAGCGCTTCCTGCGCGAGGGCTATGAGACCGCCGGCCCCAAGCAGGTCTGGCTCAACCGCCTGGAGGAGACCCGCGCCAAGCTCGCCCGCTTCATCGGGGCGCGGCCCGAGGAGGTCGCCTTCACCAAGAACACCTCCGAGAGCATGAACATCGCCGCCAACGCGCTGCCGCTGCGCCCGGGCGACAAGGTCCTGCTGATCGACGGCGACCATCCCAACAACGCCTACGCCTTCCTCAACCTGAAGAAGAAGAAGGGCGTCACGGTCGCGTTCATCCCGATGACCGAGGTCATCGATGCCGAGAGCTTCCGCCCGCATATCGACGCAAACACCCGCGTCATCTCCATGTCGCAGGTGACCTTCCATGCCGGGCATCGCTTCGACGTCGAGAGCGTCGGCCGGCTGTGCAAGGAGAAGGGCCTCTACTTCGTGGTCGACGTCATGCAGGGCATCGGCGTCGTCCCGCTCGACGTGAAGGCGCTCAACGCCACCTTCGTCGGCTCGGGCACGCATAAGGGGCTGCTCACGCCCCAGGGGCTCGGCCTGCTCTGGTGGGACGCGAGCCGGACCGAGCTGGAGCCGGCCTACATGGCGGCGATCAGCCTGGCCGAGCCGCCGGCGGACTTCATCGCCCGGCCGGACAACATGGCGCTGGCCGCCTCCGCCGGGCGGTTCGAGCTCGGCAACTTCAACCTGCCGGCGATCCAGGGTCTCGGGGCGGCCCTCGACCTGATCGGCTCCGTCGGCGTCGAGAAGATCCAGGCGCATTGCTTCGCACTGGGCGACTACCTGATCGAGCAACTCGACCGGGAGGGTATCCGGCTGGTCGGCCCGCGGGAGCGGCAGCACCGGGCGCCGCACATCTACGTCATCGCCCTGCCGGCCGATCACTGGCTGGACTACCTCACCCAGAGCGGCATCCGCGTCTCGCCCGAGCGCGACGGCATCCGCGTGTCCCTCGGCATGTTCAACACGCCCGCGGACATCGACCGGCTGATCGAGGCGATCCGCCACCGGGAGAACCCCGCCGCCTCGGAAGCGCGAACGAGCGCCCTGGCCAAGCTCTGAGCGGATCGCTCCCGCGCGCTCCGGGCGGGAGCCATCCCCAGGAGATTCGGCGGCCCCGGCTCGGTCACCCGTGCCGGGATGTAGAAGCATCGCGATGAAGACGATGCACACAGAACCGAGGAACAGGCCCATGCAGGTCGATGCCCGCCCGGATCGGGATCCGAACCGGCTCACCCTGTACATCATGGTCGGCTTGGTCCTCGGGATCATCTGCGGCTATGCCTGCCATGCCCTGGCTCCCGATGCCGCCGCGGCAAAGACGATCGCGGGTTACTTCTCGGTCCTGTCCGACGTCTTCCTCCGGCTCATCAAGATGGTGATCGCGCCGCTCGTCTTCGCGACCATCGTGTCCGGCATCACCAGCCTCGGCGCCTCCGGGGGAGCCGTCGGGCGGATCGCCGCGAAGGCGCTGGGCTGGTTCATCTCCGCCTCGCTCGTCTCCCTGTTCGTCGGCCTCGTCATCGCGCATGTCGTGCAGCCGGGCCACGGTCTCGGCCTCGCGGTACCGGAGGTGGGCACCAACCCGAACATCCAGGCCACCGGCCTGACGCTCAAGGGCTTCGCCTCGCATCTCGTGCCGAGCAGCATCGTCGAGGCGATGGCCACGAACGAGGTGCTGCAGATCCTGGTCTTCTCGACGTTCTTCGGCTTCTCCCTCGCCGGCCTGAAGGGGACGGTGGCCGGCACCATCGCGACCGCGATCGACGAGCTGGTCCCGGTGATGCTGCGATTCACCGATTACGTGATGCGGTTCGCCCCGATCGGCGTCTTCGCCGCGATGGCCTCCGTCATCACCACGCAGGGTCTCGGCGTCCTGATCACCTACGGCAAGTTCATCGGGGCGTTCTACCTGGGGCTCGCGTTGCTCTGGGCGGTCATCATCGCGGCCGGGAGCGTCGTGCTGGGCAAGTCGATCGGCCGGCTCCTGCGCCTGTTGCGCCAGCCGATGATGATCGCCTTCTCGACCTCCAGCAGCGAGGCCGCATTCCCGAAGATGATCGAGCAGCTGATGCGGTTCGGCGTGTCCGAGCGCATCACCGGCTTCGTCCTGCCGCTGGGCTACTCGTTCAACCTCGACGGCTCGATGATGTACCAGACCTTCGCGGCCCTGTTCGTCGCCCAGGCCTACGGCATCGACATGCCGCTCTCGACCCAGATCACCATGCTGCTGGTGCTGATGGTGTCGAGCAAGGGGGTGGCCGGCGTGCCGCGGGCATCCCTGGTCGTCGCCGCCGCAACCCTGCCGATGTTCGATCTGCCGACCGCCGGCCTCGCGCTCCTGATCGGCATCGACCAGTTCCTCGACATGGGGCGGACCATGACGAACGTCATCGGCAACGGCGTGGCCACGGCGGCGGTGGCGAAATGGGAGGGCGAGCTCTCCGAGGGACCGGTCATGCCGGAGGCGCGCGAGCCCGCCGTCGCTGCCTGAAGCCGGTCGCATCCCCCAACAGCAGTCGGAGGCTTTCACCGAGCGACGCCGGGCGTGCGGGTCACCCTCGAGGCGGGACTCTGTGCTGCCCGGGACAGGACGAACACCATCGGGTCGGCGGCGCTCGGGCCGTCTGACTTCGGAGCCGCGAGCATCAGGCCGGTGTGCAGGCCGCACCGATCAACGGGAAGGTGTGCGCTCGCGGCGTCCCGGTTTATGACACGGCCTGACCCGCCGGCTGCGGCTCGGCGGCCGCGGAGGTCGCCGGGCCGGAGCGCCGACCAGCCAGGACCCTCACGATGACCCGGCAAGCCCCCGCGATCCAAGGACGGCCCCTCGACGCGTGGCTCGCCACCCATCCCCTGATCGGCGACCTGATCGCCGGCCGGGAGACCGCGTGGTTCAACCCCGGCATCGCGCCCGCCGCGACCGGGCTCGCCGATGCCAGGCTCACGATGTCCGATGTCGAGGATGCGAGCGCGCGATTGGCGCGCTTCGCGCCGCTGCTCGTTCGGTTCTTCCCGGACCTCGCCGCGACCGCGGGGATCATCGAATCGGACCTCGTCGAGGTGCCGGCCTTCGCGGAGGCCCTCCGTCGGCGCTACGGCTATGCGGGCGGGGGCCGGCTTCTGCTGAAGAAGGACAGCCACCTGCCGGTCTCGGGCTCGATCAAGGCGCGCGGCGGCATTTACGAGGTGCTCAAGCGGGCCGAGACCCTGGCCCTCGGGGCCGGGCTGATCGCGGTCGGCGACGATTACGCGGCGCTCGGCGAGGACAGCGTGCGCGCCTTCTTCGGGGATTACAGCGTCGCGGTCGGCTCGACGGGCAATCTCGGCCTGTCGATCGGCATCATGAGCGCCAAGATCGGCTTCCGGACCACGGTCCACATGTCGGCGGATGCCCGGCATTGGAAGAAGGATCGCCTGCGCGCCTCCGGGGTCACGGTGGTCGAGCATATCGGCGATTACGGAGCGGCCGTCGCCCAGGGGCGTGCCGAGGCCGAGGCCGATCCGAACTGCCATTTCGTCGATGACGAGCACTCCAAGGACCTGTTCCTGGGCTACGCGGTCGCGGGCTTGCGGCTGAAGCCGCAGCTCGCAGCCCTCGGCGTGCCGGTCGATGCGCAGCATCCGCTCTTCGTTCACCTGCCCTGCGGGGTCGGCGGCGGTCCGGGCGGGGTCGCCTTCGGGCTCAAGCTGGTGTTCGGCGATGCGGTTCGCTGCCTCTTCGCAGAGCCCACGCCCTCGCCCTGCATGCTGCTCGGCGTCTATACGGGCTTGCACGACGAGATCTCGGTCCAGGATTTCGGGATCTCCAACGCGACCGTCGCGGACGGGCTGGCGGTGGGGCGGCCGTCGGGCTTCGTCGGTCGGGCCATGCAGCGCCTCGTGGATGGCTATCTGACGGTCACCGACCAGGAATTGCTCGACCTCCTGGCCCTGCTCAAGGCCAGCGAGGACCTGATGCTGGAGCCCTCCGCCGTAGCGGGCGCACCCGGCCCCTCCCGGATCGTGGCCGACGCCGCCTATCGCGCCCGCATGAACCTCGACCGCGACCGCTTGGACGCCGCCACGCACATCATCTGGGCGACGGGCGGCAGCATGGTTCCCCCGGAAGAGGCGCGCAAATACCTGCGGGGCGCCGGCGAGGCGGCAGCACGCTAGGGGTGTCCCGGTTCATCGTGGGTGATCGGCGAGCAGGCGGCACGCCGTTCGGAGCGGAGAACGCCGCCATCGACCGGTCGAGGTGG
The DNA here is from genome assembly GCF_900113845.1 of Methylobacterium brachiatum. Lineage (NCBI taxonomy): Bacteria > Pseudomonadati > Pseudomonadota > Alphaproteobacteria > Hyphomicrobiales > Methylobacteriaceae > Methylobacterium > Methylobacterium brachiatum. The sequence goes on from NZ_FOQW01000004.1 coordinate 311,162, forward strand.
GTTCTGACGGTCCGCCGGCGGGCGCACGCAGACGACGGATGGCGGGGATGATCCGGTCGGCAGGGGCGATAGCTCCGCACGTATCCCCGGATGAGCGCTCGTATCCCTCCGCTAACCGTCGGTGACGTGCCGAGCCGGCTGGGGCGCGTGGTTCCGGGATCCGCGCCAGGATCGTGCCGCCCGGATCGCACCCGGCCGTGCTCGGAGCGTCGCGGCGGCGGTCCGAGGAATGCGCGATCGCTGAGGCCGGACCTGGTCCGGCCGGCGATCGGATTCCGCCGACGCTCATCGCCCCGCGGGCGCCGGGGCCGTCTCACGCAGCCATGCGACCACGGCTTCCGTCCCGGCATCGCGCCTGCGCCCCTCGGGCAGGATCAGCGAGAGCGGCGGACCGCGCAGGGCAGCCCCATCGATCGGTGCCAGCAGACGCCCGTCCCCGAGGGGCGCCTGCAGGAGGCTGCTATGGCCGATCAGGATTCCAGCCTCCTCGATCGCCGCCTCCACGGCCATGCTGTAGAGCGAGAAGGTCGATCCGCGGCGGGCGTCGACCTGCCTGCCGCCGGCATGCCTCAGCCATCGTGCCCAGTCGTTGCGCCATCGCGCATCGTGCAGCAGCGTCATGTCGGCCAGGCCCGCCAGATCCAGGCTGCCCTCGCGGTCGGCCAGGAGTTGGGGCGCGCAGACCGGAAACAGCTCGTCCTCCACCAGCGTCTGGGTGCTGCAGTGGGGAACATCCGCGTCCGCGAAGAACAGGCCGAAGTCGAAAGGGTCCCGCGCGAAATCGGGGGGATCCTCCAGCGCGACCACCGAGAATGCGAGGTTCGGGAACGCCTTGCGCATCGCCCCGAGACGGGGCGAGAGCCACAGCTGCGCCACGCACGGGAGGGCCGCGATCTGGACCTCCTGGCGATCGGCATGCCGACGGAGCCCGTGCGCCGCGCCGGCCAGGGCATCGAACGCCGCGACCAGGCGCGGCAGCATCGCCCGGGCCTCGCTCGTGAGCTGCAGGCCCCGCGCCTTCCTGTGAAACAGCGGCTTGCCGACCCAGTCCTCCAGCGCGCGGACCTGCTGCGCGATCGCGGCCGCGGTGACGCAGAGTTCGTCCGCCGCGCCGACGAAGCCCTCGTGGCGGGCGGCCGCCTCGAAAGCGCGCAGCGCGTTGAGCGACGGGAGGGACGGCCGCGGCGGCGAGAGGGACATTGAAGGCCTAGCTGAGCTTGGTCTCGCCCGCAGGATATTTCGTTTGCGGGCCCTCGGCAAAACCCCCATCCCGGGGGCGATCACGGATCGCGGAACGGCGGTCGCCGGCACGCCCTCGGGGCGCCGCGACGGATCGCCGACCCGCATCCTCCCCTGTTCCCGCGCAGCATGGGCCTGGCGACATGACATACCTCCACAAGGGCTACTTCACGGAAGGGCTCGACGCCGATCCCGAGCTCGCCGCCTCCATCCGCGGGGAGCTGCGCCGCCAGCAGGAGGGGATCGAGCTGATCGCGTCCGAGAACATCGTGTCCCGCCTCGTGCTCGAGGCGCAGGGCTCGGTCCTCACCAACAAGACCGTCGAGGGCTTCGCCTTCGCCCGCTATTACGGCGGCGCGGAATTCGCCGACGCGGTGGAAGACCTTGCCCTCCGGCGTGCCAAGAAACTCTTCGGCGCGCGCTTCGCGAACGTGCAGTCGCATTCCGGATCGAACGCCAACGGCGGCGTCTTCCTCGGGCTGCTGAAGCTCGGCGACACCATCCTGTCGATGAACACCGCCGCCGGCGGCCATATCAGCCACGGCCACCCCGCGACCTTGACCGGGCGGGACTACAACATCGTCCGGTACGGCGTGAACCGCGAGACCGAGCTCGTCGACCTCGATGAGCTGCGCAGCCTCGCCCGTGAGCACAAGCCCCGGATGATCATCGCGGGCGGGTCCGCCTACGCCCGGGTCCTGGACTTCGCCGGATTGCGCGCGATCGCCGACGAGGTCGGCGCCTACCTGGTCGTCGACATGGCCCATTTCGCCGGGCTGGTGGCCTCCGGGATCTATCCCGATCCGCTGCCGCACGCGCACGTCGTGACCTCGACCACCTACAAGTCCCTGCGCGGTGCGCGCGGCGGCCTGGTGCTGTGGAACGACGCGGCGCTGAGCGACAAGATCAATTACGGCATCTTCCCGGGCGTCCAGGGCTCGGTGATGCTGCACATCGTGGCCGCCAAAGCGGCCTGCTTCGGCGAAGCCCTCCGGCCGGAATTCAAGGGCTACAACCAGGCGGTGCTCGACAACGCCCGTATGCTCGCCGCCACCCTGTCGGAAGCCGGCATCCGCCTGGTCGCCGGCGGCACGGATTGCGGGCTGATGCTCGTCGATCTCGTCAACCAGGGCATCACCGGCGACATCGCCGCGAAGGCGCTGGAGCATGCGGGGCTGGCGGTGAACAAGAACCAGATCCCGTTCGACGAGCGCCCCCCGGAGGCACCCTCGGGCCTGCGCCTGTCCAGCAACGCCGGCACCGCACGCGGCTTCGGGACCGAGGAGTTTCGTGCGATCGGCACCTGGATCGCCCAGATCGTCAAGGCTCCGTCCGACGAAGCCCTCATCCGCTCGATCCACGGGCAGGTCTCGGATCTCTGCGCCCGCTTCCCGATCTACGCGTGATCGACCCGGCGCCCCGCGGCTCGCGCAGCCGGGGGCGCCGATCAGGGCCAGCGGTTGCTTCACGATGCAAGGTCAGCGCCCGACGACGCTCCGGATCGTGAAGCTGGATTGGATCCGGGACACGCCCGGCAGCTTCGACAGCACGGATCGGTGGAGCCGCTCGTATTCCCCGGCATCGGCCACCCGGATCTTCAGCAGGTAATCCGAACTGCCGGTCATGAGGTAGCAATCCTGGATGTCCGGGCAGCGGCGGACGGCGGCCTCGAACCGGTTCAGGTAATCCTCCGTCTGCCGCTCCAGCTCGATCTGGGTCATCACGACGAGGCCCGAGGCGGCCGATGCGTCGAGCAGGACGGTGTAACCCCGGATCGTCCCGTCCCGCTCCAGCGTCCGCAGCCTGCGCAGGCAGGCGGAGGCGGATAGGCCGACGCGCTTGGCCAGGGCCGCGTTGGGCATCCGGGCATCCTCGCGCAGGGCGTGGATGATGGCGGTATCGATCGCATCCTGTGGCATGGCGCAACGATCTGTCGCCCGGTCGCAAATCCTGTTGTTGCATGGCATCGCTTTCGCAGACCATGCAACATGTTCGCAGCATCGTGCGCGGGTTTCGATGTTCGATACACCTCGGCCCGGGACCGCGCGACGCGGGTCCCGCGGACCCCGCCGAGCATTCCGCGATCGCGGCGCTCGGGCGGCGGGTGAGCGCCGAATGCGGATGTTCGGCGCCGTGGAGAGCGGACATGCGGGTCTTGGTCCTGGGAAGCGGCGTGGTCGGCGTGTCCTCCGCCTATTATCTGGCCAAGGCCGGCCATGAGGTCACGGTGATCGACCGGCAGCCCGCCTCGGGCCTGGAGACCAGCTTCGCCAATGCCGGGCAGGTCTCGCCCGGCTATTCCGCCCCCTGGGCCGCGCCGGGCATTCCGGTCAAGGCGATGAAGTGGCTGATGATGCGCCACCGCCCCCTGGTCCTGTGGCCCTCCGTCGAGCCCCGCCTCTACGGCTGGCTCGCCCGCATGCTGGCGAACTGCACGGAGGAGGCCTACACCCGCAACAAGGGGCGGATGGTGAGGCTCGCGGAATACAGCCGCGACGTCCTGCGCGACCTGCGCGTCGAGACCGGCATCGCCTACGACCACCGCGAACGCGGCACGCTGCAGCTGTTCCGCACCCGCAAGCAGCTCGATCACGTCGGCGACGACACCAAGGTCCTGGACGCCTACGGCGTCGCCTATCAGGTCCTGGACCCGGCGGGCTGCGTCGCCGCCGAGCCGGCGCTCGGCCGGGTGAAGGACAAGATCGTGGGCGGGCTGCGTCTCACCGGGGACGAGACCGGGGATGCCCACCTGTTCACGCAGAGGCTCGCCGCCATCTGCGAGGAGCTCGGCGTCACGTTCCGCTACACCGTGACGGTGACGGGGCTCCAGGCTTCGGGCGGCCGCGTGACCGGCGTCGCCTGCGGGTCCGAGGTGCTGCACGCCGACGCCTATGTGGCCGCGATGGGCAGCTTCACCCCGGCGCTCCTGCGACCGCTTGGGCTGAACCTGCCGATCTACCCGGTCAAGGGCTATTCCCTGACGCTCCCCGTGACGGATCCGGAGGCGGCTCCCGTGTCCACGGTGATGGACGAGACCTTCAAGGTCGGCCTGACCCGGCTCGGCGACCGCATACGGGTCGGCGGCACCGCCGAGCTCGCCGGCTTCAGCCAGGCCCTGCGCCCGCCCCGTCGCGCGACCCTGGAGCGCTGCGTCCACGACCTGTTTCCGGCCGGGGGCGACCTCAGCCGGGCGACCTTCTGGACCGGCCTGCGCCCGATGACGCCGGACGGGACCCCCATCGTCGGCGCGACCCGGTACGACAACCTGTATACCAATACCGGCCACGGCACCCTCGGCTGGACCATGGCCTGCGGGTCGGGCCGGCTCCTCGCGGACCTGATGTCCGGCCGGGCGCCCGACATCGCCCACGACGACCTCGCCGTCAGCCGTTACGCGGCCTGAGGCCCGGTGGACGCGCGCGTGCGGGATCGGGAGACGACGGGGGTGCAGGCGTTCGACAAGGGCGGGAATCCGCATGCGGGGGCGATTCTGACGGTCGACCTCGACGCCATCGCGGCCAATTACCGGCTCCTGTCCCGGCGCCTCGGGACGGCGGAATGCGCGGCGGTGCTGAAGGCGGACGCGTATGGCCTGGGCGCCGCGCGCGTCGCCCCCGTCCTGTCCGCGGCCGGCTGCCGAACCTTCTTCGTGGCCCATCTCGACGAAGGGATCGCGCTGCGGCGGCACGTGCCCCGGGAGGCCGCCGTGTGGGTCCTGCACGGTGCCCCGCGCGACGCTGAGGCCGAATGCCTGGCGCACGGGCTGGTCCCGGTCATCAACACGCCGGGCCAGCTCGCGCGCTGGGCCGCGTTGGCCCGGGCGCGCGCCTGCAAGCTACCGGGGCTGTTGCAGGTCGATTCCGGCATGAGCCGCTTCGGCCTGTCTCCCGCCGAAATCGCGGCCGTCGCGGATCGGGCGGGCGAGCCCGATGCCGTGGACTGGCGTCTGGTCATGAGCCACTTGGCCTGCGCGGACGCCCCCGACAGCGACGCGAACCCGGCGCAACGGACCCGGTTCGAGGATGCGCGGCGGCGGCTCCCGCCCATGCGCGCCAGCCTCGCCGCCTCCTCCGGGATCTTCCTGGGGGCGGATTACCATTACGATGTGGCGCGGCCGGGCGCGGCCCTGTTCGGGGTGGCGCCCGTTGCGGGGCGTCCCAACCCGCTGAAGCCCGTGGTCAAGCTGGAGGCCCGCGTCCTGCAGGTGCGCGACGTGCCGGCCGGCACGGCGGTCGGATACGGCTACACCGCACGGACCGCGACCGCGTCGCGCCTCGCGACCGTGGCAATCGGCTATGCGGACGGGTTCCTGAGGAGCGCCAGCGGGCGGGGCGCGGCCTGGGCGGGCGGGGTCGCGCTGCCCATTCTCGGCCGGGTGTCGATGGACAGCATCGTGGTGGACGCCTCGGCGCTCCCGGCCGGGGCGCTGGCCGAGGACGACGCGGTCGAGATCATCGGCCCGCACCGCTCCCTGGACGCGGTCGCGGCCGATGCCGGCACCATCGGCTACGAGGTGCTGACCGGCCTGGGCGATCGGTTCGACCGCCGATACCTCCACGGGGCGGACGCCGCCGCCCCGACGTGAGGGACGGGCGGCGGGCCTCGACCATAGGCCACCGGCCGCGCCGGACAGGCGAAGGTCGTTGGGCAGAAGCCGTGGTTCGGGCCTGCCGATGCCTGCGCATGCCTTGATATGCGGGGGACCAAAGCGCACGCTTGCCCGGCGATGAACGATCGAGCGCTGCGATACTTCCTGGCCGTCGTCCGGACCGGCTCCGTCCGAGGCGCCGCGGAAGCGCTCAACGTCGCGGCCTCCGCGGTCAGCCGCCACATCAGCGAGATGGAGGCCGAGTGCGGCGAGAATCTCCTAGAGCGGCTGCCGCGCGGCGTCGTGCCGACGGAGGCCGGGCGCATCGTCGCCCAGCACGCCCAGCGCCAGGCCGACGAGGCCGCCCTCCTTGAGGACAACCTCAAACGGCTGCGCGGCGTCCAGCAGGGAACGATCCGGCTGACCTGCGGCGCAGGCTTCCTGGTCGACCTGCTCGATAACGGCCTGGCCAACTTCGTCACCGCCTATCCCGGAATCTCGTTCCAGGTCTCCCTCGGGACCACGGACAGCGTGCTGTCAGCGGTCGCCCAGGGCGATACGGATATCGGTCTCGCCTACAACCCGCCGGCCCATCCGGACGTGCGCGGCGTCGTGTCGGCGCGGCAGCCGCTGCTGGCCGTCCTCCCGAAGGACCATCCCCTCGCCGGCTCCTCGACCCCCGTGGGCCTGCGCACCTTCGCCTCCGAGCCGGTCGTCCTGCTTCCCTCCGACCACGGCGTGCGCCAGCTCCTGGGACGCGTCGAGGCCGATGGCGGCTTCCGGCTCGTCGCGCGCCTGGAGACCGCGTCGTTCGAGATGCACAGGCGCTTCGTGACGGCGGGATTGGGCGTCGCGTTCCTGCCGCGTTTCGCCGTCGCGGCCGAATTGCAGACCGACGCCGTCACCGTCCTCCCGTTGCTCGACCCGGTCCTCTCCGAGGCGAGCGCGCACCTCGTCGTGCGCTCGGGACGGCGGCTGCCGGAAGCGATGGGCCGGCTGCTGGGCTGGCTCACCGAACACCTCGTCGCCTTCCAGCCGCAGCGCTGAGTGTTGCTTTAACAAGAACGATTTGTTCGAAAAGCAATTCTTGTAGCGACCGCATCGGCGATCGATACCATTTCCTAAACGGGAGGTATCGCGATGAATATTGAGACGGTCGGCGTCGTCGGGCTCGGCAATATGGGCCTCGGCATGGCGGCGACCTTGGCCCGGAAGGGCTTCAAGGTCATCGGCTACGACATCAGCGACGCCCGGCGTGCCGCCATCGAGGCGGCCGGCGTCTCATTCGTCCCGGACCTGACCGACGTCCTGCGTCGCGCGGATGCCCTGGTCTTCTCGCTGCCCCTGGCCCGCGATGTCGAGGCCGTGGTGACGGCGGAGGGCGGGTTGCTGTCCCGGACCGACCGGAAGGTCGTCGTCGTCGATACCTCCACCTCGGATCCCGGCACCACCCGGCGGCTGGCCGCCCGCCTCGAACAGGCCGGTCATGCCCTGCTCGACGCGCCGGTCAGCGGAGGCCCCTCGGGGGCCGCCGAAGGCACGTTGACGATGATGGTCGGCGGCTCGGAGGCCGACTACGCCCTGGCCGAGCCGGTCCTGTCGGCGATGTCGGCCCGCGCCCCGCATGTCGGGCCGTCCGGCGCCGGCAACATCGTCAAGCTCGTGAACAACCTCCTCGTCGCCGCCCACCTCGTGACCACGGGCGAGGCGATGCGCCTGTCGGAGGCGGCCGGCCTGTCGGCCGAGGAGGCGATCAAGGTCGTCAACACCGCCACGGGGCGCAGCGCGATCAGCGAGGTGATGTTTCCCCGCTGGATCCTGTCGAACAGCTTCGACAGCGGCTTTGCCGCGGGACTGATGCGCAAGGACGTGCGCCTCGCCATGGAGCTGGCCGCCGAGAGCGGCGCCGACCTGCCGCTGTCCGCCCATGTCGCGCAGATCTGGGCGACCACCCGCGAGGCCATCCCGGACGCCGCGGACTTCACCCGCATGGCCGATTACCGCACCACGAACGGAGCGAAGTGATGTCGACCACCGTGCCAGGCGATGCGGCGCAGCGCATCTCGGAACTCCTGTCCGCCCTGTCCCTCGGCGGCCCCATCGGCAGCGTCGTGTCCGGCGAGGTCCATGCGGGAACGGGTGAAACCCTCGATCTCGTGAACCCGGCGGACGGCCGGGTGGTGGCGCGCTTCGCGGATGCCGGCGCGTCAGTCGTGGATGCCGCCATGGCGGCGGCCCGGCCCGCCCAGCGGACCTGGTGGGGCATGACGGCGGCGGCCCGCTGCCGGGCGATGTGGGCGGTGGCCGCCCTGATCCGGCAGAACGCCGAGGCGCTGGCCGAGCTGGAGACCCTGTCGGCCGGCAAGCCGATCCGCGACACGCGCGGCGAGGTCGGCAAGGTCGCGGAGATGTTCGAATACTATGCCGGCTGGTGCGACAAGCTGCACGGCGAGGTCATCCCGGTCCCGACCTCGCACCTGAACTACACCCGCGCCGAACCGTTCGGCACCGTGGTGCAGATCACGCCGTGGAACGCCCCGATCTTCACCGCCGGCTGGCAGATCGCCCCGGCCATCTGCGCCGGCAACGCGGTCGTCCTGAAGCCCTCCGAGCTGACGCCGCTGACCTCCCTGGCCCTCGGGATGCTGTGCGACCGGGCCGAGGGGATCCCGCGCGGCCTCGTCTCGGTGCTGGCGGGCGCGGGCCCGACCACCGGGGCGGCGGCCGTGGCCCATCCCGACACGCGCCTCGTGGTGTTCGTCGGCTCGGCGGAGGCCGGGGCGCAGATCGCGGCGGCCGCCGCCCGCAACATCGTGCCGAGCGTGCTCGAGCTCGGCGGCAAGTCGGCCAACATCGTGTTCGCGGATGCCGATCTCGACCGGGCCCTGGTGGGCGCGCAGGCGGCGATCTTCGGCGGTGCCGGGCAGAGCTGCGTCGCCGGCTCGCGCCTCCTCGTCCACCGGTCGGTGCACGCGGATTTCGTCGAGCGGCTGTCCTACGCCGCGGGCCGCATCCCGGTGGGCGCGCCCACCGACCCGACGACCCAGATCGGGCCGATCAACAACCGCCGGCAATGGGACAAGATCGCCGCGATGGTGGGCCAGGCCGCGGATGCCGGCGCCCGCATCGCCGCGGGCGGCGCCTGCCCGGCCGACCTGCGGGACACCGGCGGCTTCTACTTCGGTCCGACCGTGGTCGACGGCGTGGCGCCCGATGCGGCGATCGCCCGGGACGAGGTGTTCGGCCCGGTGCTGACCGTCCTGCCGTTCGAGACCGAGGAGGAGGCGGTCGCGATCGCCAACGCCACGCCGTTCGGCCTCGCCGGCGCGGTCTGGACGAACGATGTCGGCCGCGCCCACCGGGTCGCCGCCGCCGTCCGGGCCGGGACGTTCTGGGTCAACGGCTACAAGACGATCAACGTCGCCTCGCCCTTCGGCGGCTTCGGCCGCTCCGGCTTCGGCCGGTCCTCCGGGCGCGAGGCGCTGATGGCCTACACCCAGACCAAGAGCGTGTGGGTCGAGACCGCGGCCCAGCCCGGCGTGGCCTTCGGCTACGTCGGCTGACGCCGAAAGGGGCCGCCAAGACGCTGCCGCCGCATCGACGCTTCCGTCCCCCCGCGGGCCCCTCACGAGGTCCGCGGGAGCCGACGGCGGCGCAAGAACAACGAACAAGAACAACAATCAAGAACAACAATCAAAACCAGACGCGCCGCGACCCGTCGCAGGGAGGACAACAGCCATGGCACAGGAAGCAATCCATCGCGGGCCGATCCCATTCGAGGCCGCCCCGACCGAGAGACCGAGCCGCGCCCGGCTGTTCCTCATTGCGCTGGTCATCGTCGTCATCGCCGAGGCCATCGGCAACATCAACATCCCCGTCGGGACCGGAAAGATCGTCCTGCTGCCCCTGCTCTGGGCCCTCCTGCTCGGCGGAGCCCTCGGCCTGGCGAGCCCCCGGCTTCCGGCCCTCCTGCGCCTCAGGTCCTCGACGCAATCGGCCGCGGCCGCTTTCCTGCAGCCGGCCCTCCTCATCTTCATCGCGAAGCTCGGCCTGCTGGTCGGCGGCTCGCTGCCGAAGATCTTCGCGTCGGGATGGTCGCTCGTGTTCCAGGAGTTCGGCCACTTCTTCGGCACCATGGTGTTCGGCCTTCCGGTCGCGCTCCTGCTCGGCATCAAGCGGGAGGCCATCGGCGCGACCTTCTCGGTCGGCCGGGAGCCGAGCCTGGCCATCATCGGCGAGCGCTACGGGATGGATTCTCCCGAAGGGCGCGGCGTGCTCGCGGAATACCTCACCGGTACGGTGTTCGGGGCGGTCTTCATCGCCGTCCTCGCCGGTCTCGTCGCCAGCCTGAACATCTTCAATCCGCTCGCCCTCGCCATGGGGGCGGGCGTCGGGTCCGGCAGCATGATGGCCGCCGCGTCGGGGGCCATCGCGGCGCAGCAGACGCCCGAGGTGGCCAAGGACGTCGCCACCTTCGCGGCGGCGAGCAACCTGATCACCACGACGATCGGAACCTACTTCACGCTGTTCCTGTCACTGCCCTTCACGATCTGGGCCTACGGCAAGCTCGAACCGATCCTCGGGCGCAACCGGCGCGACACCGTCCGGGAACCATCGGCCGCCGCATTGGCCCCGGCGCATGAGGAAACAGCGATCGGGTTCGCCGAGATGCTGGTGGCGTGGGTGCTGATCGGCGCCTACGGGCTCATCGGCAACTATCTGACCTACGGCGTGATCCCCGACGCCGCGGTCGTGGGCGGGATGGCGATCATCATCGGGGTCGTGATCCTCGGCTGGGGCCTCTACGTGCTCTCGGCGCGGAAGCTTCCCGCGGTGATCTGGGTCTCCCTGATCGGCATGGCGCTGACCTATCCGGCGATGCCCTACGCGGCCGAGATCGCCGCCATGACCGGCAAGATCAACTTCCTCGCCCTGGCCACCCCGATCCTGACATTCGCCGGCCTGTCCATAGCCAAGGACATCCCCGCCTTCCGGCAATTGGGCTGGCGCATCGTCGTGGTCTCGTTCATGGCGAATGCCGGTACATTCCTGGGCGCGACCCTGATCGCGCAGTTCTGGATGCACGTCCCGGTGACGTGAGACGCGGATCGACCGACGCGCAGGGATGGCCGGGATCGGACCTGTGACGGCCAGGGAGCGGACGGCATGAGCATAGACGCGGACATCCTCGGCCGCATGGTCGCCTGGCGGCAGGACCTGCACGCCCATCCGGAGCTGGCCTTCGCGGAGGTGCGCACCGGGGATCTGGTCGCGCGCGAGCTCGCCGCCTGCGGCTTCGAGGTCCATCGGGGCCTGGGCCGGACGGGCGTCGTCGGGACGCTGCGCCGGGGCGAGGGCCCGGCCGTCGGCCTGCGCGCCGACATGGACGCGCTGCCCATCCAAGAGGCGACCGGCCTGCCCCACGCCTCCAGGACCCCGGGCGTGATGCATGCCTGCGGACACGACGGGCATGTCGCGATGCTGCTCGGCGCCGCCAGCCAGCTCGCGCGCGCCGAGACCCTGCGCGGCACGATCCACGTCATCTTTCAGCCGGCCGAGGAATGCGAGGGCGGCGGCCGGGCGATGGTGGAGGACGGCCTGTTCCGGCTGTTCCCCTGCGACACGGTCTGGGGCCTGCATAACTGGCCGGGCTTGCCGCTCGGGGCCTTCGCGACCTGCCCGGGCCCGATCATGGCCTCGCTCGACACGTTCGAGATCCGCGTGCGCGGCTCGGGCACGCATGCCGCCATGCCGGAGCGGGGCATCGACACGCTGGTGATCGCCTCCGAGACGGTCCTGGCCCTGCAGACCATCGTCAGCCGCCGGCTCGCCCCGCTCGATCCCGCGGTGGTGAGCATCACCCAGATCCACGGCGGCGACGCCTGGAACGTGATCCCGGACCTCGCCACGATCCGGGGGACCGTCCGCTGCCTGTCCGAGAGCGTCCGCGGCACGGTCGCGGCTCTGATCACGGAGATCGCCACGGGCATCGCCCGTACGCATGGCGGCGACGCCGAAATCGACTACCACACCGGATACCCCGCCACGGTCAACGACCCGGACGCCGTCCCGCTCGCCCTCGCCGCCGCGGCGCGCGTGCCGACCATCCCGGCCCGGCACGGAACCGTCGCGCCGTCGATGGCCTCGGAGGACTTCGCCTACATGCTGCAAGCCTGCCGCGGGGCGTATGTCTGGCTGGGCACTGACGGTGCTCAGCCCGGCCGCCCGCTTCACAATCCCGGCTACGACTTCAACGACGACGCCCTGCCCATCGGCGCCGCGTACTGGGTCGCCTTGGCGACCAGCATTCTCGAAGCGAAGCGGGCGTAGGGCTGCCGAGCCCTCAGCTCTAAACGCCCGCTCCGGCGAGGTTGCCATGCGGGTTCGGATGCCTGGGTTGGGCGGATGTTTGGTCGCGCTGTGTGGTGGTACGAATGATGCCGCCTGGAGGGACGCGCTATGGGACAGGTTCTCCAAGGCAGCGCAACGACTGTGCAGAAGTGGCGCGCAGTCCAACCAGCACGGATGTGCGGATGGGACCGAAGGAGCCCCGCTCCCGCGTGCTCAGCCTGGAGGACGAGGCGGTGATCGTCGCCGGACCGGTGGCATACCCTGTTGCCGCTCGACGACTGCCTCTACGCCCTGCAGCCGAGCCTGCCGCATCGGACCCGTTCGTCGCTGCATCGCTGCCTGCAGCGTCACGGCATCAGCCGCCTGCCGGATGTTGACGGCGACAAGCCCAAGCGCTCGCGCTTCAAGGCCCACCCAATCGGCTACTTCCACATCGACATCGTGCAGGTCAGCACCCAACAGGGCAAGCTGCACCTGTTCGTAGCCATCGACCGCACGAGCAAGTTTGCCTTCGTTCAACGGCATGAGACGGCAACACAGCGGATCGCGGCAGCCTTTCTCCACGATCTGGTCGCTGCCGTGCCGTACACGATCCACACGGTGCTGACGGATAATGGCATCCCGTTCGCCGACAATCATCCGGTGGACGAGGAGGCCGAGGCCAAGGCGGTTGCCTACTGGGCGCCCCAGGATCGGCCGCGCATCTACCGCTGGCACTCGTTCGATTGGGCCTGCGAGCAGACCAAGATCGAGCATCGCCTGACCAAGCCGCGCTGCCCGTGGACGAATGGTCAAGTCGAGCGGATGAACCGAACCATCAAGGACGCCACGGTCAAGCGCTACCATTACGCCAGCCATGACGAGCTCCGGCAGCACCTGCAGCTGTTCGTGGATGCCTACAACTGCGGCCGCCGGCTCAAGACCCTGCGCGGCCTCACGCCCTACGAGCATATCCTGCAGGTCTGAACGAAAGGGCCCGAACGCTTCAGGCTCGATCCGCCACATCAGACCGTGGGATCAAACACCTAGAGATAACGTCGCTGCCTGCTTACCTTGATGTAGGTCTCATCCATACGTAGGAATCCACCATACGGCTTGGCGGCTTACGAGACCTACGCAGCCGCTGATCGGGCAGATGGACCGCACGCGATCAGGACCACTGATGGCGGCCCTGGACGCTTGCAATGCTCGTGGTGCCGGCTCGGGCCAGGCTCGTCGCTCGGCGCGAGTGGGGTGCGAAATTCGAGATGCGTATCCCCCGCTACACGACGCAGGTCAGCGAGTTGCCGACGGCCTACGCTCGGCCAGGATGAGCCACGGCGATGGCCGTCGTAGCCTAGTTGGCTAACGCGCGCGCCGTGCTGCCTCCCCCGCAATCGGCAGATCGTGGGTCATAAGGAGGGCGATCCTGATTGCCTGCTGGACGGTCTCATTCGTCAGCGCGGGGATCGCTTGCCCTCTGACCGGCGACCGGATCAGGCGTTCCTCTTTCGCCAGTCTGATCAATATAGCCTCGATCTGTGCCTCGATGGTCGAATCAGCCTCGACCTCTAGGTCGAGGATGCCCCGTCGCTTCAACGTGGTATTCACCTGCTCGGCCAGCCTGATGAACGCCTGCCCGATATCCTCCAGCGTGGTCGCCAGTTGGAAGGGCAGATGCGGAGAACCGCAGAGTTCCGTGATGAGTGCCTCGTAGAGCGGAAAGGCGACCTCTTTATAGGCTCGGAAGAACAAGACGCTCCGCGCAGCTGATGATGGCATCGGATGAGCCCCTTCTACAGAATCAATTCTGTTGAGCGGCATAAGCGGGCCTGTCGGATACCGAGCGGAGGCGGAGATCGCTCGGCACATCGAGGTGCGCGCCGGGTAAAGCTGCCAAAGCTGCTTGCGCCGCTTTCAGGGTTTGTGATGTCAGGCGCGCGTAGACGGAGACAAGTAGCGCTCCCGCATAGATTGTCGGCAATGCGAGGGGCTCTACTTCCCAGCCCGTCTCGATCAGGCGCGCGACTAGGGCTGGATGCGTCTGGACGAGCAACCCCTCTAGATCCAGCGCCTCTGCTGCCTGGGCGACGGCGCCCATGAACGCGTTCGAGAATGTGTTGCCGTCCGCAAACTCCCGCCGCTTGGGGACAACGGACTGGCGCGTCCATTCGTAGATCCGTGGGCCGGCTGGTGCCTTCACGCCCTGCATGATCTCGGGGTAGAGATCCGAGAGCAGATGGGCGCGGCTGGTCGGCAGGAGGCGGGCATACGCCACGATCTCCCCGTGCTCCTCTCCGAGCACATGGAATGTATCCGAGGCATCGAACTGATCGCGCTCGCGATGATCAGGCTTTCGGCACGCTTCCCATCCGAGCCGTTCGACAAAGTATGAATGCCGAAATTTGTATATCCGATCAGATAGCTGCAGATCGGTGAGGTCGATGTGTCCAGGAACAAGTCTAAACATTGCACATACCTATCAAGGGAGTGCAATAGATCTCCTGCTGGCTGTGGTCTGGGTATGGGTAAAATTACCCTAACGAAATTACGGGCGAATTATGTTATGATGCCGCGTCGTATAGCTTCAGCAACGCATTGAACGCGACTGACCGCTTGCAATTTATTACTGGCGCTTTCCAAGTGATGCTCGACAGTCCTGCGGGAGATTGAGAGAATTACTGATATGTCCCATGCTGTCTTGCCAGCAGCCGACCATTTCAGGCATTCGATTTCCCGAGCTGTCAGTGGGCCTTTCGGTTCTTCATTCGCAATGTGGCCTGCATGGCAATGGACGATCTTGCGCGCCGCCGACAGGGCGTAGATGGCCACGAGGTGCAGTGCCGCGCGCTCATCCGGCGAGAGTTCCAGTCGTTCTCCGCCGAAGCTGATACAGGCCTCGCCGCCGTCATAATGATGAAGCGGAACACAGAAACCTTTGCTCAGACGGAAGGCGCGCGCTTCGTCGAACACGATTTGGCCGCTGGCCATCTCGGGCGCTTCCGCAACTTCCTGCCAGAGGAATGGATCAATCACATCTCTCATGTGACGGAGGACGGGATCGATGTGGATATAGCCCTTTGCCTGGTAACGACGCTCCCACTCGGTGGGCCACCCTGAGACCATCACGCAATCTTGCAAGGTCTGGTGCTGTGATCTCGGGAGATAGCCAGCAACAAAGGCGTCGTAGCCGAAAACTCCTCCGCTCCTTTTTAGTATATTTGAGATATCGGCAACGCACTTGGAGTTTCTGAAGCCTGCTATAATATCAAAACATATTTCTCGAGCGGACAACATCTGCTGATGGCTTCTATGATAAGGAAAGACGTGCGTTAATGTCGTGTGACCGCAGAATTCCTATGATACTCTGAGCTTAATGACAAATTAATTAATATTCCATTGATCATGGTTTGAATATCGGAGATTTTTGATGCGTCAGGATCGCAAAACATGGGAATTGCTGCAGGAAATCGCAGAAATCACCGGAACTGATGCAAATACATTCTTTGCCAGAAGGGATCGTCCCGCGCCGGATGATAGGTCAAGATTTTCACAGGTGGTTCGAAGGGCTGTAATGCTACCCCGACTCTTAAGAGCATTCCTGGCTTTGCCTTGCACCGAGAATTGCCTTTCGACCCTTCGGATGATGGAGGCGATGGGGGCACGTGCGAGTGTTATAAATGGCAAAAACGCTCTTCAGGCCAAGTCTTTACGTTGATTCGTGTGGGGGCTGACTCTTCCTCCAAGCCTGTGAGGTGCCAGCAGATCGGGGTGTGACACCGGGGCGGGCCGAGGCGCTGGCGGGCGTAGGTTGCAACTATGGCCAGCGGTCGAGCCGCCCCTGGCTTGGCGAGGCAGACGTTGAATTGAGTGGCCGGTAAGCCGGCGAGACCACAATCGAATTCGGTCGAGCTACTGCAAGCGAACGGGCCCCTCCATCAGGCCCAGACGCAGGGCCAGCGTCATTAGATCGCCGCTGGTGATCCACTTACCGTCGACTTGCCATCGCTCGAACTTGACATCGGGCTCGATGATACAGTCACTGGACCGCAACGCCTCGACGGCTTCGACGACCGGATCGTGGCTTTCAGGCATTTTTGCACCGGCCGTGTCAGCGGATTCGCGGTGCATATCATACCGCGTCTTCGGGTCGACATGATGCCTTTGGCGTTCTGGCGTCCGTTCAAATCCTCTGGGCGAAATGAAGCAGCCTGCTACGCGTTCTTGCGGCGAGGCCTCGTTCGTGAAGGCGGCAGGTGTTGCGTCAGCAGCGGCGTCGATCCCAGCGTCCGAATTTTGGCAGCTGTACGAGGTTCGGAACTGGCCTGTTGGCCGTCCCTCAGAAACTGTGCCGACTCTTGTGCGCCGGAAAAACACGTTCTGTTCCGGGGTGTCCGTTATGTCCCGGACCTGAGGGCTTTGATATCCTTCAGGAATTTGGCTGGGGCGCCAGGATTCGAACCTGGGAATGGCGGTACCAAAAACCGCTGCCTTACCACTTGGCGACGCCCCACCGTGGGCTGGGGCTGTCTAGACGGGGAGTCTCGGCGTTGCAAGCGCTCGATCGGGCGCAAACTGCGCCGTTCGAGATTGGGGCGCGCGGGGATGGACGGGCCGGCCCGTCCCCGTGCGCCCGGTCGCGTCAGCGGCGCTCGAGAACGCCGTCGATCCGGCGCGGCAGGCCGAGGGGGTTGGCTTGTTTCAGGGCCGCGGGGAGCAGCGCGTCGGGGAGGTCCTGGTAGCTCACCGGCCGCAGGAACCGGTCGATCGCGAGGCTGCCCACCGAGGTCGTGCGCCCGTCGGAGGTCGCCGGATACGGGCCGCCATGGACCATGGCGTGGGCCACCTCCACCCCGGTGCCGAAGCCGTCGACCAGGATGCGGCCGACCCGGCGCTCCAGCAGCGGCAGCAGGTCCCGCACGGCCGCATGGTCCTCGGGCGTGATGTGCAGGGAGGCGGTGAGCTGGCCTTCGAGATGCTCCAGGACCTTCCGCATCGCGGCGAGGTCGGGGCAGCGCACCACCAGGGCCGCGGCGCCGAACATCTCCTCCTGCAGCTCGGGCTCCGCCAGGAAGGCGCTCGAATCGGTGGCGAACAGGGCCGCCCGGCCCTGGGTCGCGGTGCCTTCCGGTCCTTCGGCGAGGCGCGTGACCGCGGCGTGGCCGGCGAGCCGCGCGACGCCCTCGCAATAGGCCTTGTGGATGCCCGGGGTCAGCATGGTCGCGGCGGGCGTCTCCCGCAGGGCGGCCGTGGCCGAGGCCAGGAAGGCGTCGAGGCCCGGGCCCGGCACCGCCAGGATCAGGCCCGGATTGGTGCAGAACTGGCCGGCGCCGAGCGTCAGGGAGGCTGCGAAGGCCCGGCCGATCGCCTCGCCCCGGGCCGCCAGGGCGCCCGGGAACAGCAGGACCGGGTTGATGCTGCTCATCTCGGCATAGACCGGGATCGGGCGCGGGCGCTTGGCCGCGATCTCCATCAGGGCGGTGCCGCCCCGGCGCGATCCGGTGAAGCCCACCGCGGCGATGCGGGGATCGGCCACCAGCCCCTGCCCGATCGACTGGCCGGCATCGAACAGCAGCGCGAACACCCCTTCGGGCAAGCCGCTCGCGGCCACCGCCTTCTGGATCGCCCGGCCGACCAGCTCCGAGGTGCCGGGATGGGCCGGATGGGCCTTGACGATCACCGGGCAGCCGGCCGCCAGCGCCGAGGCCGTGTCGCCCCCGGCCACCGAGAAGGCGAGCGGGAAGTTGCTGGCGCCGAACACCGCCACCGGTCCGAGCGCGACCTTGCGCAGGCGCAGGTCCGGCCGCGGCAGCGGCTTGCGGTCCGGCAGGGCCGGGTCGATGCGGATCTCGAAGGCGCTGCCCTCGCGCAGGACGCCGGCGAACAGGCGCAGCTGGCCGACGGTGCGGCCGCGCTCGCCCTCGATCCGCGGCCGGGGCAGCCCGGTCTCCTGCATGCAGCGGGTGACGAGGTCGTCACCGATATCGAGGATGTTGGCGGCGATCGTCTCGAGGAAGGCCGCCCGGGTTTCCGGATCGGTCTCGCGGTAGGTGTCGAAGGCGGCCTCCGCCAGGGCGCAGGCCCGGTCGAGATCCTGGAGGCTCGCGCCGGGGAACTCGGGCTCCAGGGCCTGGCCGGTGGCCGCCTCTACGGCCCGGAATGCCGCCTGCGTGCCTCGCTGGGCCTGGGCGCCGATCAGGTTTTCGCCACGCACGGTCATCGTCGACTCCTGTTCGTAGGGGTACGGAGGATCCGCACCGGGTCGGTGTTCAGGGAAGGCCTCTCAGCCCTCGCGTGCCGCCAGGGCCTTCGCGCGGATCGCCGCGAGGGTCATGGTCGGTGTCAGCGCCTCCGGATCGACGAGGCAGTGGATCATCGCCGGCAGGCCGGCGGCGAGGCTGCGCTCGAAGGCCGGGGCGAACTCTTCGGTCCGCTCGACGCGCTCGCCGTGGCCGCCGCAGGAGCGGGCCAGGGCGGCGAAATCGGGATTGCGCAGCTCGGTCGCCGAGACGCGCCCGGGATACTCGCGCTCCTGGTGCATCCGGATCGTGCCGTACATGCCGTTGTCGAGGACCACGACGATGATGGCGACGCCGTACTGCACGGCGGTGGCGAATTCCTGCACGGTCATCATCACGTCGCCGTCGCCGGCGAGCGTCACGACGATCCGCTCGGGGAGGCTGCGCTTGGCCATCACGGCGGCGGGCAGGCCGTAGCCCATCGAGCCCGAGGTCGGGGCGAGCTGCGTGCCGAAGGCGCGGAACCGGTAGTAGCGGTGCACCCAGGTGGCGAAGTTGCCGGCGCCGTTGCAGATCACCGCGTCCGGCGGCAGCCGCTCGCGCAGCCAGGCGATCGCCGCGCCGTACTGGAATGAGCCGGGCTTCGGCTCCGGGGTTTCCGACCAGGCGCGGTAGGAGGCGTGAGCCTCGGCGGCGCGACCGGTCCGGGGGGCATCATAGGCCGGCAGGGCCGCGCAGAACGCCTCCGGGGTGGCCTGGATCGCCAGCGCCGGCTGGTAGACCCTTCCGAGTTCCGCCGGGTCCGGGTGGACATGGACCAGCGGCAGGCCGGGATTGGGGATGCCGAGGAGGCCGTAGGATTGGGCCGGCATCTCGGACAGCCGCCCGCCGACCATGAGCAGCAGGTCGGATTCCTTGATCCGGGCCAGGAGGGCCGGGTTCGGCCCGATCCCGAGCTCGCCGGCGAAATTCGGGTGGTCGGCGGCGAACAGGTTGGCGCGCCGGAACGACACCGCCACCGGCACGTCGTGGCGCTCCGCCCATGCGGCCAGGGCCGTGCGGGCCGATTCGGTCCAGCGCGAGCCGCCGAGCAGCACCATCGGCTGCCGCGCCGCGGCGAGCAGCGCGCCCAGCCGCTCCACATCGCCCGGCGCCGGCGCCGGCTCGGCCGGGACGACCCGCGGGGCGTCGGCCACCGCCGCGACATCGTCGAGCATGTCCTCCGGCAGGGCGATCACCACCGGGCCCGGCCGGCCCTGGAGCGCGACCCGGAAGGCCCGGGCGAGGATCTCCGGGATGCGGGCCGCGTCGTCGATCTCCACCGCCCATTTGGCCAGGCCGCCGAACATCTGCCGGTAATCGACCTCCTGGAATGCTTCCCGGTCCCGCATCGCCCGGGCGATCTGGCCGACGAACAGGATCATCGGGGTCGAATCCTGGCGCGCGATATGGACGCCCGCCGAGGCGTTGGTGGCCCCGGGCCCGCGGGTGACGAAGCAGATGCCGGGGCGGCCCGTGAGCTTGCCGGCGGCCTCGGCCATGATCGCGGCGCCGCCTTCCTGGCGGCAGACGAGCACGTCGATGCCGCTGTCGCGCAGCGCATCGAGCACGGCCAGGTAGCTCTCGCCGGGGACGCAGGTGACCCGCTCCACGCCCTGGGCGATCAGCTGATCGACGAGCACCTGCGCGCCGGTGCGTTGGGGCAATCCGCTCAAGTCGTTTCTCCCTGGCGTTGACGGCGCCCCGGAGCATGTCCCCAGGAGCAGCCGGCCGGCCTGTCGCGGCCTTGGCCTGACCGATGCCGTTTCCTGGGATGCGACTGATATCTCAGTCCCAAGATAGGGCTGCGGGCGGCGTGGTCAACCTGTCAGACCAGGGGCTGGCGGTCGAGGGCCCGGCGCGTCATCCGGTCGAGGAGGTCGAACAGCCTGCCGATTTCGGCAAGCGCCCGCTCGATGTTGCGAGCGGCGATCCCGGCCACGATCGCCGCGTGGATGCCGGCGCAGTCGAGGAAGCTGGCGGTGGGTTCGTGGGCGTACCAGAAGCGCCGCGACTGGGCGTGGAGCGGGCCCATCGTGCCGGTCAGGGTCGTGTTGTACGCCGCCGCGACCATCGCCTCGTGCAGGGCGCGCTTCAGCCGGAAATAGACCTCGCGGTCCCGGGCCGCGGCGGCCGCGAGCAGGCCCTCGGTGCGCGCCTGCAAGGTCGCCATGTCGTCGTCCGAGGCGCGGGCGATCACGCAGCGGGCGACCAATTCGTCGAGCGGGCGCCGGACTTCCAGCAGCTCGAGGTGCTTGATGATGTCCACCTGCGTGACCAGCACGCCGCGGCGCGGATGGACTTCGACGAAGCCGATCGCCTTGAGGCGCGCCAGGGCCTCGCGGACCGGGGTGCGCCCGAGGGCCAGTTCCGCACCGAGCTCCCCCTCCGACACCATCGCGCCCGGCGCGAGGCGCCGGCTGATGATCATCTGCTCGATCGCGTCGTAGGCGGTCTCGGACAGGGAACGCGGCCGCCTGGCATCGACCTGTATTCCGAACGCGTCGGCGCCCGCCGACAAAATCCGCTCCCCGGCCAAGCTGTCCCCCGTCTGTCCCGAAGCCCCCGCCTGCTCCGGTTGACAATGGCTCCGGTGGGCGTCCTACTCAAGCCCTGAGATATCACTGGTCGCCCAGGGCGCATCCGCGCCGGCCGGATCCTCGATGATCCGGGTTCGACGGCGACCGCTTTTAGGGGGATGATGCGGATGCCCGGGCTATCCACCGCGACGCGTGACAAGCTCAAGACCGTCAGCACGGCGACGCTGATGACCGCCTTGTTCAAGCGCGGCCTGCGCAACCAGATGATCCAGGGCGTGCGCCCGCTCAAAGCCGGCGGCGCTACGATGGTCGGCGAGGCCTTCACCCTGCGCTACATCCCGGCCCGCGAGGACCTGAACCCGATCACGGTGTTCCGGGACCGGGCGCATCCGCAGCGCAAGGCGGTGGAGGAATGCCCGCCCGGCGCGGTGTTCGTGATCGACAGCCGCAAGGATGCGCGCGCGGCCTCGGCCGGCTCGATCCTGGCGACCCGGCTGATGGTGCGCGGCTGCGCCGGTCTCGTCACCGACGGCGGCTTTCGCGACGCCGACGAGATCGCCCGACTCGACATGCCGAGCTACCATGTGCGTCCCTCGGCGCCGACCAACCTCACCCATCATCAGGCGATCGACATCAACGTGCCGATCGGCTGCGGCGACGCCCCGGTCTTCCCGGGCGACGTGATCGTGGGTGACGGCGACGGCGTGGCGGTGATTCCCGCCCACCTCGCCGACGAGATCGCCGACGAGGCCGTCGAGATGACCGCCTACGAGGATTTCGTCACCGAGGAGGTCCGCAAGGGCCGCTCCATCCTGGGCCTCTATCCCGCCACCGACGAGCAGAGTCTCGCCGACTTCGCCGCGTGGCGGAAGCAGAACGGGCGCTGACGGCGCCCGATACCGATCGGCGGGAAGCCGGCATCGAAAACGCAAGATTGGGAGGGGGCTATGTCGGGGGGCATGCCTGCGGTCTCGGCGCTGCCGGAGATCGAGCGGCGCACGGTCGCGAAGGTTTCGTGGCGGCTGCTGCCGCTCATCGTGTTGATCTACTTCATCGCCTACATGGACCGCACGAATGTGGGCTTCGCCTCGTTCGGGCTGAACCGGGAGTTCGGCTTCTCGGCGACCATTTACGGCTGGGGCGCGGGGATCTTCTTCCTCGGCTACGTCATCTTCGAGATACCGAGCAACCTCCTCCTGGAGCGCAACGGCGCCCGGCTCTGGATCGCCCGGATCATGGTCACCTGGGGCCTGGTCGCGGGCGCCATGGCCTTCATCACCGGGCCGGTGAGCTTCCTGACGATGCGCTTCCTGCTCGGGGTGGCCGAGGCCGGCTTCTTCCCGGGCATGATCCTGTACTTCACCTACTGGTTTCCCCGGCGCTACCGGGCCCGGGTGGTGGCGGCCCTGTTCCTGGCGGTGCCGGGCTCGAACGCCCTCACGGCGGTGATCTCCGGCGCGCTGCTCCAGCTCGACGGCGTGCTCGGCCTGTACGGCTGGCAGTGGCTGTTCATCCTGGAGGCGGTGCCCTCGATCCTGCTGG
Source organism: Methylobacterium brachiatum (assembly GCF_900113845.1). Lineage (NCBI taxonomy): Bacteria > Pseudomonadati > Pseudomonadota > Alphaproteobacteria > Hyphomicrobiales > Methylobacteriaceae > Methylobacterium > Methylobacterium brachiatum. Next base: position 333,679 of record NZ_FOQW01000004.1, read on the forward strand.
CCTTCGTCGTGCTCGCCTTGATGACCGACCGCCCCGCCAAGGCTGCCTGGCTCGCGCCGGAGGAGCGAGCCTGGCTTGAGGACACGTTGGAGGCCGAGCGCCGGAACACGGTCCAGGCGCACGGGCATTTCACGCTCAAGCAGGCGCTGACCGACCGCCGGGTGCTGGCGCTCGCGGCGATCTACTTCTTCATCGGCACGGCGACCTACGGCATCACCTTCTTCCTGCCGCCGATCCTCAAGAGCCTGAAGCTCACGGACTGGGAGACCGGCCTGGCCACCGCGGTGCCCTACGTCGTCGGCACGGTGGGTATGGTCGCCTGGAGCTGGTCGTCGGACCGGAACGACGAGCGGCGCTGGCACTTCGTGGTCGCCGGGGTGATCGCCATGCTCGGGCTGATCGCCGCGGGGCCGATGCTGGGCAGCCTCTGGTCGCTCACGGCGATGTCCGTGGCCGCGGTCGGGCTCTACGGCACCAAGCCCGCCTTCTGGGCGATGCCCGGCGAGTTCCTGTCAGGACCGGCCGCGGCCGGGGGCATTGCGCTGATCAATGCGATCGGCAATCTCGGCGGCTTCGTCGGCCCCTACGTCCTGGGCTGGCTGAAGGACGCCACCGGCACCTATGAGGCCGGCCTGTATTTCCTCGCCGCCTGCGCGCTCGCCTCCGCGACGATTACCTTCCTGGCGGTCCGGCCGGGCGCGACGGGGGCGGGCCGGGGCGGCACGGCGGGCCGACCGGCCGCCGCGACCGAGCGCGTGAGACCGGAGACCGTCTGATGAACGCACACAAGAAGACCCTTGGCGATCTGCGCAGCCAGCGCTGGTTCGGCGCCACCGACCTGCGCAGCTTCGGTCACCGCTCGCGCATGCTCCAGATGGGCTACGAGCGCGCCGACTTCACCGGCAAGCCGATCGTCGGGATCATCAACACCTGGAGCGACATCAACCCCTGCCACCTCCACTTCCGCGAGCGGGTGGAGCAGGTGAAGCGCGGGGTCTGGCAGGCGGGCGGCTTCCCGATCGAGCTGCCGGCGCTCTCGCTCTCGGAGAACTTCGTCAAGCCGACCACGATGCTCTACCGCAACCTCCTGGCCATGGAGGTGGAGGAGTTGCTGCGCCAGCACCCGGTGGACGGGGCGGTGCTGATGGGCGGTTGCGACAAGACCACGCCGGGCACGGTGATGGGCGGCATCTCCATGAACCTGCCGATGATCTTCCTGCCGGCCGGGCCGATGATGCGCGGGCATTCCGGCGGCAAGATCCTCGGCTCGGGCTCCGACGTGTGGAAATACTGGGCCGAGAAGGAAGCCGGCACCATCACCACGCAGCAGTGGAACGACATGGAGGCGGGCATCGCCCGCACCTTCGGCACCTGCATGACCATGGGCACCGCCTCGACCATGACCTCGATCGCCGAGGCGCTCGGCCTGTCGCTGCCGGGCGCGGCCTCGATCCCGGCGGCCGATGCCGACCATCCCCGCATGGCCAGCGCCTGCGGCCGGCGCATCGTCGAGATGATCTGGGAGGACCTGAAACCGTCCGACATCCTCGACCGGCGCTCGGTGGAGAACGCCCTCGTGGTCCACAACGCCCTGGCCGGCTCGACCAACGCGATGATCCATCTGGTGGCGATGGCGGGCCGGGCCGGGATCCCGATCAAGCTGTCCGAGTTCGACGATTTCGCCCAGAAGGTGCCGGTGATCGCCAACCTGCGGCCCTCGGGCGCTTGGCTGATGGAGGATTTCCATATCGCCGGCGGCATCCGGGCGCTGATGGTGCGGCTGTCCCCCCTCCTCCACCTCGACGCCCGCTCGGTCACCGGCGGCACGATCGGCGACGGGCTCGCCGGCATGAGCGTCTACAACGACGACGTCATCCGCCCCCTGGACAAGCCGATCGTCGAATCCGGCGGCACCGCGATCCTGTACGGCAACCTCGCGCCGCATGGCTGCGTGATCAAGCCGCCGGCCGCCGATCCGCGCTTCCTCAAGCATACCGGGCCGGCCCTGGTGTTCGACGACTACGACGCCATGAGCGCGGCGGTGAACGACCTCGACCTCGACGTCACCCCGGACCACATCATGGTCCTGCGCAATGCCGGACCGATCGGCGGCCCGGGCATGCCGGAATGGGGCATGCTGCCGATCCCGAAGGTCCTGCTCCGGCAGGGCGTGCGCGACATGCTGCGGATCTCGGACGCGCGCATGAGCGGCACCAGCTACGGCGCCTGCATCCTGCACGTCTCGCCGGAATCGGCGGCCGGCGGGCCGCTGGCGGCCGTACGCAACGGTGACCTGATCACCGTCGACGTGTCCGAGCGGCGCATCCACCTGCATCTGGACGAGGCCGAGATCGCCGCGCGCGTCGCTTCGTTCGTGCCGCCGGACCGGGCCTATCCCCGGGGCTACAACCGCCTGTTCGCCCAGCACGTGCGGCAGGCGCATGAGGGTTGCGACTTCGACTTCCTCGAGGGCGCCGGAGGCATTCCCGAGCCGGAAATTCACTGACCCGCGCGCTCCCCGCGGACCGACGTCTCAGCCCGGGGCAAGGCAGCACGGCCAAACAATGATCCACGAATCGTGGACGAAGCCGGCGGCTGACCGGACAGGGAGGATACATGGCGACGATCGCACGCAGAGGCCTGCTCGCGGGCGCGGCCCTGCTCGGGGCGGCTCGGGCGGCCGGAGCCGGGTGGGAGCCGTCGCAGCGCGTGCCCGATCCCGCCGTCGAGGTGCTCGACCCGGCTTTCGCCAAGTACCGCATCCCCTCCGCCACCGTGGAACGTGTCGCCACCGGCCTGCGCTGGGCCGAGGGGCCGGTCTGGTTCGGCGATATGGGCGCGCTGCTATTCAGCGACGTGGTCAACGACCGGATCATGCGCTGGGACGAGGCCTCCGGCGCACTCACGGTGTTCCGCAAGCCGTCCGCCTACGCCAACGGCAACACCCGGGACCGGCAGGGGCGCCTCGTCACCTGCCAGCACAAGTCCCGCAGCGTCAGCCGGACCGAGCATGACGGCTCGATCACCACGCTGCTCGACCGGTTCGACGGCAAGCCGCTCAATTCACCCAACGACGTCGTGTGCCATTCCGACGGCGCAATCTGGTTCACCGATCCGGCCTTCGGACCCAACCCGCACGAGTCGATGGCGGCGCCGGAGCTCCCGGGCAATGTCTACCGGATCGACCCGGCGACCGGGCAGGCGAGCGTGGTGGTGGCCGGTCTCGCGGGACCGAACGGGCTGGCCTTCTCGCCGGACGAGTCGAAGCTCTACGTCATCGAGGCGCGCGCCAAGCCGAACCGCCTGATCCGCGTCTACGACGTGGTCGAGACCGGCACCAGGACCGCCAACGGACGGGTGTTCTACGACGCCGGCACCGGCACGCCGGACGGCTTCCGGATCGATGTCGACGGCAACCTCTGGTGCGGCTGGGGCATGAGCGAGGCCGAGGACGGCGTGCTCATCCTCTCGCCCCAGGCCAAGCCGATCGGCCGGATCCGTTTGCCCGAGCGCTGCGCCAACCTCTGCTTCGGCGGCCTCAACCGCAACCTGCTGCTGATGACCGCCTCGCACTCGGTCTACGCGCTCTACGTCAATACGCGCGGCGCCGGGACCTGCTGACGCGGGTCGCTCGGAGTTCCTTCGAAAGAGCCGAAACGCGTCGTCATTCCGGGGCCGCACAGCGGAGCCCGGAATCCAGAGCCGCCGAGCTTGCCGGCTTTGAGCAACCCGCGTCGCATCGTTCGGGCTCGCCTGTGGTTCTGGATTCCGGGCTCTCGCCTGCGGCGAGCCCCGGAATGACGACGCAGGTGTTCAGGCGCCGCAAGGCGTCCCTCACAACCGATGCTTGCCGAGTCCCCCTACTCCGCCGCTTCGGCCAAGTACCGCGTCGGGTCGTAGTTCAGGATCGGCCCGAGCCAGCGCTCGACCTCGCGGATATCCATGCCCTTGCGCAGGGCGTAGTCTTCGACCTGGTCCCGCTCGACCTTGGCGACGCCGAAATAGTGCGCCTGCGGATGCGCCAGGTAGAGCCCCGAGACCGAGGAGCCCGGCCACATGGCGTAGGACTCGGTGAGCTTCACCCCGATCCGCCGCTCGGCCTTCAGCAGGTCGAACAGCTGCGTCTTCTCGGTGTGGTCGGGCTGGGACGGGTAGCCCGGCGCCGGACGGATCCCGTCATAGGGCTCGCTCGCCAGCTCGGCGGGCGAATAATGCTCGTCCGGCGCGTAGCCCCAGAATTCCCGGCGGACGCGCTCGTGCATGCGCTCGGCGAAGGCCTCGGCGATCCGGTCGGCGAGCGCCTTCACAAGGATCGCCCGGTAATCGTCGTTGGCCCGCTCGAATCGCTCGGCGATCCGCACCTCCTCCAGGCCGGCCGTGACCACGAAGCCGCCGACGTAATCGGCGATGCCGGTCTCCGCGGGGGCCACGAAATCCGACAGGCAGGTGTTGGGCCGCCCGTCGCGCTTCGAGAGCTGCTGGCGCAGGCCGTGGAAGGTCGCGAGCCGGTCGCTGCGGCTCTCGCCTTTGTAGAGCACGATGTCGTCGCCGACGCTGTTGGCCGGCCAGAAGCCGATCACGCCCTTCGGGTTGAACCAGCGCTCGGCCACGATCTGCTTGAGCATCTCCTGCGCGTCCTCGTAGAGGGCGCGGGCGGCCGGACCCTGGTCCGGATCGTCGAGGATCGCCGGGAAGCGGCCCTTGAACTCGTAGGTCTGCAGGAACGGCGTCCAGTCGATATACGGCACGAGGTCGGCGACCTCGTAGGAGCCGAATACCCGGGCATCCGTGAAGGCCGGCTTCTTCGGGGCATAGCCCGACCAGTCGATCTTGAAGGCGTTGGCCCGGGCCTTGGCCAGGGGCAGCCGCTGCTTGTCGAGCTCCGAGCGGGCATGGGCGGCCGAGACCTTGGCGTATTCGGCGCGCACGGTCTCGATCGTCGAGTCGCGGGTCTCCTTGGACAGCAGGCTCGACACGACGCCGACGGCGCGGCTCGCATCGGTGACGTAGACCGCCTGACCCTTGGCATAGGCCGGGTGGATCTTCACCGCCGTGTGCACCCGGCTGGTGGTGGCGCCGCCGATCAGCAGCGGCACGGAGAAGCCCTCGCGCTCCATCTCGCCCGCGACATGGACCATCTCGTCGAGCGACGGGGTGATCAGGCCGGACAGGCCGACGATGTCGACATTCTCCTTGCGCGCCACGTCGAGGATCTTGGCGGCCGGGACCATCACGCCGAGATCGATGATCTCGTAGTTGTTGCAGGCCAGCACGACGCCGACGATGTTCTTGCCGATATCGTGGACGTCGCCCTTCACGGTGGCCATCAGCACCTTGCCGGCGGCCTGGCGCTTGCCGTCGCCGCCATTGGCGCGCTTCTCCTCCTCCATGAACGGCTCGAGATAGGCCACCGCCTGCTTCATCACCCGGGCGGACTTCACCACCTGGGGCAGGAACATCTTGCCGGCGCCGAACAGGTCGCCGACGACGTTCATGCCGGCCATCAACGGGCCCTCGATGACGTGGAGCGGACGCTCGACGCCGGCCCGCGCCTCCTCGGTGTCGGCGATGATGTACTCGGTGATGCCGTTGACCAGCGCGTGCTCGATGCGCTTGGCCACCGGGGCCTCGCGCCAGGTCAGGTCGGCGGTCTTGGCCTGGGCCGAGGCGCCGGTCTTGAAGCGCTCGGCCGATTCCAGCAGCCGCTCGGTGGAATCGTCGCGGCGGTTGAGGACCACATCCTCGCACAGCTCGCGCAGCTCCGCCGGGATCTCGTCGTAGACGGCGAGCTGGCCGGCATTGACGATGCCCATATCCATCCCGGCCTGGATGCAGTGGTACAGGAACACCGCGTGCATCGCCTCGCGCACCGGCTCGTTGCCGCGGAACGCGAAGCTCAGGTTCGAGACGCCGCCCGAGATATGGGCGTGCGGCAGGGTCTCGCGGATCGTCCGGGTCGCCTCGATGAAGGCGACGCCGTAGCCGTTATGCTCCTCGATGCCGGTGGCGACCGCGAAGATGTTCGGATCGAAGATGATGTCTTCCGGCGGGTAGCCGACCTGCTCGGTCAGGATCCGGTAGGCCTTGGTGCAGATCTCGACCTTGCGCTCGTAGGTATCCGCCTGGCCCTGCTCGTCGAAGGCCATCACCACCACGGCGGCCCCGTAGGAGCGGCAGACCCGGGCCGCCTCGATGAACTTCTCCTCGCCCTCCTTCATGGAGATCGAGTTCACGATCGCCTTGCCCTGGATGCATTTCAGGCCAGCCTCGATCACCTCGAACTTCGAGGAATCGACCATCACCGGCACCCGGGCGATGTCGGGCTCGGCGGCGACGAGGTTGAGGAACTCGACCATCGCCTTCTGCGAGTCGAGCAGGCCCTCGTCCATGTTGACGTCGATCACCTGGGCGCCGGCGGCGACCTGATCCCGGGCGACGTCCAGGGCGGCGGCGTAGTCACCGTTGGTGATGAGCTTCCTGAACTTGGCCGACCCGGTGACGTTGGTGCGCTCACCGACGTTCACGAACGGGATTTCCTTGGTCAGGACGAAGGGCTCCAGCCCCGAGAGCCGCATCAGGCGCGGGATCTCGGGGATCTGCCGGGGCGTCTTGCCGGCGACCGATTCGCTGATCGCCCGGATATGGTCCGGCGTCGTGCCGCAGCAGCCGCCGACCATGTTGACGAGGCCGGCTTCGGCGAACTCGCCGACCAGCTTGCCCATGGCCTCGGGGCTCTCGTCGTAGAGGCCGAACTCGTTGGGCAGGCCGGCATTCGGGTAGGCGCAGACCAGGGTGTCGCAGATCCGCGACAGCTCGGCGATGTGGCCGCGCATCTCGCGGGCGCCCAGCGCGCAGTTGAGGCCGAAGGTCAGCGGATCGGAGTGGCGCAGGGCGTTCCAGAACGCCGCCGGGGTCTGGCCCGAGAGGGTCCGGCCCGACAGGTCGGTGATCGTGCCGGAGATCTGGATCGGCAGGCGGATCCCGGTCTCCTCGAACACCGCCCAGGCCGCGGCCACCGCCGCCTTGGCGTTGAGCGTGTCGAAGATCGTCTCGATGAGGATCAGCTCGGCCCCGCCGGCGATGAGGCCGCGGACCTGCTCCATATAGGCGGTCTTGACCTGGTCGAAGGTCACGGCGCGGTAGCCGGGATTGTTCACGTCCGGCGAGATCGACAGGGTGCGGTTCGTAGGGCCGATGGCGCCGGCGACGAAGCGGCGGCGGCCGTCCTGCTTCTCGGCGAGCTGCGCGGCCTCGCGGGCGAGGCGCGCGCCCTCCCGGTTCAAGTCGTGGATGATCGATTCAAGGCCATAATCGGCTTGCGCGATCGTGGTGCCCGAGAAGGTGTTGGTCTCGCAGACGTCGGCGCCGGCGAGGAAGTAATCCAGGTGGATCTGCCGGATCGCGTCCGGCTGGGTCAGGATCAGGAGGTCGTTGTTGCCCTTCTGATCGTTCGGGTGATCCTTGAAGCGGTCGCCGCGGAAATCCGCCTCGGTCAGCCCGAGGCGCTGGATCACCGTGCCCATCGCCCCGTCGAGGACGAGGATCTTCTCCGACGCGCGGGTCCGCAGCGCGGATGCGATCTCGGTGCCGTCGACGGGGGGAAAGTCAGTCATGATCGGTCCCAACAGACCACCTCAGCCGAGGTGCCGTAGCGAAGCGGGGGCCTCGGAGGAGGCCCCCAGATGTCGTGTCGATCCCTGGAGCCCTCCTTCGAGGCCCGCTGGCGCGGGCACCTCAGGATGAGCCGGAGGGTGAGAGTTTTTGTTTCGAACCAGCCCGGGAATGGTCCGCGTCAGTCCGTCTTTTCCAGGATGACGAGCCGCCTCTCGATCCCGTCGAGACGCTTCCCGACCCCCGCGGCCGCGCAGCGACCGAGCATCGAGTCGCCCGTCATGGCTTTACGGAGATCGTCGCACTGGCGCTCCAACCTGCCGAGCGCGCATCGACCGCAACGAATTGCCGGCAAACATCGGAGAAGCCCGTCTGCAACTCGGTCCGCATCTCCCGAAGAAGCGGAAGAATCATATCCTGCGGTTCGGCCATCGTCCTGCCCCCTGCTGCGCCGTGTGGGTGCAGCTGAATCTAGGCCGCCGCCTTTTCCGCTGCCAGCTTCGGCGCCTGCGCGCGCAGGCCCAGCAGGTGGCAGATCGCGTAGACGAGGTCGGAGCGGTTCATCGAGTAGAAGTGGAAGTCCTGCACGCCTTCGTCCACCAGGTCGAGCACCTGCTCGGCCGCCACGGCGGCGGCGACGAGCCGGCGGGTCTCCACGTCGTTGTCCAGACCCTCGAACCGGGCCGCCAGCCAGTAGGGCACGGAGGCGCCGGTGCGGCGGGCGAAGTTCGCCGCCTGCTTGAAGTTCTGCACGGTGAGGATGCCCGGGATGATCGGGATCGTGATCCCGGCGGCCCGCACCTTCTCGAGGTAGCGCAGGTAGACCTCGTTCTCGAAGAAGAACTGGGTGATCGCCTGGTCGGCGCCGGCATCGACCTTGGCCTTCAGCGCATCGATGTCCGCCTCCAGGGTGGCGGCCTCCGGGTGCTTCTCGGGATAGGCCGAGACCGAGACCTTGAAGTCGCCGATGCGCTTGATCCCCTCGACGAGCTCCGCGGTCGTGGCGTAGCCCTCGGGATGCGGCTTGTAGGCGTGGCCGACGCCGTCGGCCGGGTCGCCGCGCAGGGCCACGATGTGGCGCACGCCGACATCCCAGTAGGCCTGCACCACCGCGTCGATCTCCTCACGGCTGGCATCCACGCAAGTGAGGTGCGCGGCCGGCTTGAGGGTGGTCTCGCGGATCATCCGGGCGACGGTGTTGTGGGTGCGCTCCCGGGTCGAGCCGCCGGCCCCGTAGGTCACGGAGACGAATTTCGGCTGGAGCGGGGCCAGCCGCTCGATCGAGGACCACAGGATCTTCTCCATCTCGTCGGTCTTCGGCGGGAAGAACTCGATCGAGACGCGGATCGGGTGGTAGCCGTCGCGGCTGGCGCGGTGGGTGGAACGGCGCATCGGGTCTCGTCCTCTATGTCGATCGGTTCAGACGATATGGGTGAACAGGGTTGCGTGGAGGTCGTCCGGCCCGGAGGTCAGGCGACCGCGCGCTGAAGCGGTTCCGCCTCGCGGCCGACGCCCATGTCCTGGGCGAGCCAGAGCGTGACGGTGAGCTGCCCGGCCTCCCGGGGCACCAGATCGCGGGTCGCGACCGTGGCGAGCCCGGCTTCGGCCAGCCAGTGGGAAACCTGGTCCGCGGAGAAGCCGAGGCGGCGGTGGGCCTGGCTGCTGCGCAGGAATTCGAGATCGTGCGGCGCGAAATCAACCACCAGGAGCCGGCCCCCGGGTGCGACGAGGCGCGCGGCACCCCGCAAGGCGCGCGCCGGATCGTCCAGATAGTGGAGCACCTGATGCACCACCACTAGGTCGAAGCTCGCCCGGGCGAAGGGCGGCGCGTGGATGTCGCCCTGGCGCAGGTCGACCCGCGACAGGCCCTGACGCTCCAGGTTGGCTCGGGCGACCGACAGCATGGCGTGGCTCGAATCGAGCCCGGTCGCGCGGCCGGCCCGCGGCGCGAGCAGGCCGAGCATCCTGCCCGTGCCGGTGCCCAGATCGATCAGGCTGCCGAGCGGGCGCTCGCCGAGCGCGTCGAGCACCGCCGCCTCGACGGTGGCCTCGGGGACGTGCAGAGAGCGCAGCTCGTCCCATTTCGGCGCCAGCCGGGCGAAGAAGGTCTGGGCCGCCTCGGCCCTCTGGGTACGCACCGCATCGAGCCGGGCGCGATCCTCCGAGAGCGGCGGCGTGGTCCGGTCGAGCCCGGACAGGAGCGGGTCGGCTAGGCCGGCCCGCGCCTCGGACAGCCGGAAGAACGCCCAGGCGCCCTCGCGATGGCGCTCGACGAGGCCCGCCTCGACCAGCAGCTTGAGGTGGCGCGAGATGCGCGGCTGCGACTGGCCGAGAATGTCGGTGAGGTCGGAGACCGACAGCTCACCTTCCGTCAGCAGCGCCAGGATGCGCAGGCGCGTCTCCTCGGCCGCCGCGCGCAGAACGCCCAGGGCTTCCGGAAAGGGGATCGATCCCGCCGCGCGACTCTCAGCGTTAGACATAAAGATATGTTTATGTCCGTTTATCCAGCCGCGCAAGGGCGATGTTGGGGCTGCGGTGCGGCGATTGGGCCGCGTGGTGCCGGATCGGCCCGGATGCGTTGAACATGGGCAGCCGGAGGCGTGCATGTCCGAGACCCAGCTCCCGCAGATCACCCTGGTCCGCCACGGCGAGACCGCCTGGAGCCGGTCCGGCCAGCATACCGGGCGCAGCGACATCCCGTTGACGCCGGCCGGCGAGGACGCGGCCCGCACCCTGGCGCCACGCTTGGCGGAACGGACCTATGCGGCGGTCTGGTCGAGCCCGTCGAGTCGGGCGGTCACCACCTGTGCCCTTGCCGGTTTCGGAGCGGGTCGCGTGATCGAGCCGGACCTGGCCGAATGGGATTACGGCGCCTACGAAGGACGGACCACCAAGGACATTCTCACCGAGCGCCCAGGCTGGCGCCTGTTCCGGGACGGCTGCCCCGGCGGCGAGGATGCTGCCGATGTCGGCGCCCGGGCGGACCGGGTCATCGCCCGGCTCCGCGCCCTGGACGCGGACCTGATCCTGTTCTCCAGCGCGCATGTCCTGCGCGTGCTCGCCGCCCGCTGGATCGGCCTGCCACCGGAGGGCGGCGCGCTGCTGGTGCTCGGCACCGCGAGCGTCAGCGTGCTGGGCTACGAGCATGACCGGAGCGAGCCGGTCCTGCGCGGCTGGAACGGCTGACCCCTGCCCTACCGCAGCCAGTACCCGTCCGGCGCCAGCGGTGCCGGCATCGGCTCGCCGAGGGCGTGTTGGACGATGCGGTCGACGGCACGGACCATCGCGTCGAGGGGCAGGTCGTTCGGCTCGGTGCCGAACGGCTCCTCCAGCTCGTCACCCAGGGCATCGAGGCCGAAGAAGGTGTAGCCGACCAGTGCCACGACCACGGGCGTCGCCCAGCCGAGCGAGCCGGTGAGCCCCACCGGCAGGAGCAGGCAGTAGAGCCAGGCGGTGCGGTAGACGAGCAGCGTGTAGGCGAAGGGCAGCGGCGTGTTGGCGATCCGCTCGCAGGCGGTGTGAACGCCGGACAGCGCCTCGATCCGCGCCTCGATAAGGCCGAACTGGATATCGGTGAGGCGCCCGCTGCGCATCAGCCCGGCGAGATCGCGGGTCAGGGCGGCCAGGACCGAATCGGTGGGATTGGGACCACAGAGATCCGCCCCGGGGGCCTTCCCGTCCACCGCCAGGGCCTCGTCGAGGCCGCGCAGGCGCGCGTGCAGGCCGTGCGCGAAGGCCGACAGCCTGCGCAGCTGCGGCGCCGCCTCGGCGGGCGGCAGCAGGGCCGGCAGGAGGCGGGCCAGGTTGCGCACCTCGCCGATCAGGCTGCCCCAAACCTTCCGGGCCTCCCACCAGCGCTCGTAGCAGGCATTGTTGCGGAAGCTCAGGAAGATCGACAGGGCGAGGCCGACCAGCGTGAACGGCGCGACCCCCGCGGTCACCGGGAAGACGGCCGGCCAGCGCGCCTCCGCCCAGACCACCAGGCAGGCGACCGCGACGATGCCGACGAGCTTCCAGGCCACGCGCGGCAGGATCGAGCCCTGCATGGTGAACAGCAGGGTGAACAGGTTGGGCCGGGTGCGGACGATCATCGGGCCATCGGATCTGGGACGGGCCCTCCCTGCCCTGCCCCTCGCGCCTCGACAAGGGTGGACCCGGACACGTGACCGTGCGGGTGCCGCGTCATGTGCCGGAGCCTGTGCGACGGCAGCCCGTTCGCCAGCGACGACAGCTTATCGGTGTCGGATTGTAGTTCTTGTGACCGCGTATCGAGTTCGCGATGCGATAGCGGCCGGAGAAGCCACGGCGTGACTCCGATGAACCGCAGGCGCGGTCGAATCCGGAGGGGGCAACGCAGAGCCGCCGAGAGTGCAGGACCCTGATCCCGCTGCGGTTGCGGATTCCGGGCTCCGCTGCTCCGGAATCACGGGGCGCAGGCGGTTGTCCTGTAAGAGGCGAGAAGAACCCCGCCCCCATCCGTCTTCCAATGCGCTCTGCCGGGCGGCAGCCTCCTAAGCCGCAGCGTTCCGGATGACCTCCGGCGTGGCGCTCGTCTCGAGCCGCTTCAGCTCCGTCAGCATGCGGACCGAGAGCGGCGACCAGCAGGCCGGACGCTTGTGCACGAAGGCGCTGCGGGCGCGGTGATAGGGCGCGTCCGGCTGGTGGAAGTTCCGGTACATCTGCGTCAGCTCGTGCCGGCGATAGGCATCGAGCGGCCGGCGGTCCTCGTCCTCCTGGCGCTGCAGGCGCTTGCGGTCGGTGAGCGCGGCATGCCGCTCCGCCTGCGCGGCGGCGAAGGCCTGGACGGCCCGGGCGAACTGATCGGCATCGCCCGAGATGGCCTCGTCGGCCAGCCCGATCTCGGCGGCCCGCCGGCCGCTGATCGGCAGGCACGCCTCGGTCAACTGGACGGCGCGCTCCCAGCCGACCCGGCGGGGCAGCAGGTAGGTCCAGTATTCCGAGCCGTAGAGCCAGCCCATGTTGCGGTAATGCGGGTTGAGCACCACGCTCTGCCGGACCAGCACGAAGTCGGCGGCCAGCGGCAGGATCGCGCCGCCGGCGCCGGCATTGCGCGCGAGCGCGGCGACGACGACCGTGCCGGTCGCGGTGATGATCTCGCGCACCAGATCGTCCATGGCGACGATGTTGGCCCAGGATTCCGCCGCCGGGTCGGCGCTGGCCTCGATCTCGTTGAGATGGATGCCGTTCGAGAACAGGTCGTCACCGCCCTCCAGCACGATGACCTTGGCGGAGCTCTCCGCGGCCTGGCGGAACGCCGCCTGGAGCCGACGGCACTGCACCGTGCTCATCGCGCCGTTGTGGAAGTCGAAGTGGAGGTGGACGATGTCGCCCCTGCGCTCCAGCCTCACCTCCTCGACCGGATTGGGATGCGCGAGGCCCGCCGGGACGGCGACGGGCAGGTCGGCCGGGATCCGGTCGCCCAGCGTGTCCAGGGCGCTGCGCTTGATACCGCCGCCGCCCTCCAGCTTCGGCTTCAGGCGGCCGATCCAGACCGCGCCGTCGACCGTCGCGCGGCAGATCGCGCCGCTCTCCGACCGGGCGATCACCGCGCCCGGGGCGCCGCGCAGTTCGGGCTCCGCGCAGGCGGCATGGAGATAGACCGGCAGGCCGTAGACCTCGTCGAGCACGCCGGGCACGCCGTCGGCCGCGTGGATCCGGGCGAGGATGTCGGCCGTCTCGCACCGGCTCCAGTCGATCCGGCGATCCGCCTGCTTCATCGACGGCCGCAGGCGCCCGAGGGCGGTCGGGGCCGCGTAGTCGAGCGGCCGGGGCCGGAAGCCCGGCGTCTGAAAATTGGCGAGGGCCTCCCACAGGCAGGAGATTGCGGCGTCGATCGCCTCACGCCGATAGACGCTGCTCTTGGGCGCCTGGCGCAGCGGGAAGTTGCGCGTCGCCCAGATCGGGCCGGCATCCATCTCGGCTTCCGCCTGCAGCAGGGTCACGCCCCACTGGGCCCATTTCTCCTGGATCGCCCAATCGAGGGCGGAGGCGCCGCGATCGCCCTCGATGCCCGGATGCACGATCAGCGTCAGATGCTCGCGCCAGATCCGCTCGGGGATCGCGCGGGTCAGGAACGGGGCGATCGTCAGGTCCGGGCGGAACGCGGCGAACGCATCTTCGAGGCGCTGCTCGTCGCCGCCGTAGATCTCGACCGCGACCTCGTATCCGGCATCGGACAATTCGACGAAAAATCGCTGCGTCATGCTGTTGAACGCAGACGAAACCAGGAGGACGCGCATTACGGGTATCCAAGACGTCGAAGGCTGATTCGAGTCCCGTCTCGGATTTCTTCCCTGTATACGTCCAATTTTAAGACGAATATCTTATCTGTTTTCTGTTATTTATAGTCTCAATCCGCAGATAAGTGACCAAATATTACTATCTGTTCCAAGTAAAATTGAGTCGTTTATCTTCGGCGCGGCAATCTTATGCTTGGGATGGATTGGAGGCAAGCCGCAAATCCGGCGCTGCTGCCAGTGGACCCGCATCCCTGCGCATCCGGCATGGGACCGGAGTGCCGACGCCTGCTTACGGTCGTTGGGGCTTGTGCCCGCGCGGCGCGAAACTCTTCGGCTCGTGCGCGATCGGGGCCGCGTCGTCGGTCGATGCGCCGATCGGACGCTCAGTCCGCGTCCCAGAGCCAGGCTGCCCCGCGCACGCCCGAGGCATCGCCGTGCAGGCTCGCGCTAACCGGCGTGTCGAAGGCGTCGGAGAAGACATGGGGGGCGATCGCTGCGGGCAGGCCGGCGATCAGCTCGGGGATCCGCGACAGGCCGCCGCCGATCACGATCACGTCCGGATCGAGCAGGTTGACGACCTGGGCGGCTGCGCGGCCGAGGCGGTCGAGATGGGTCGCGAGCGTATCGCGCGCCTGCGCGTCGCCGTCACGCGCGGCCGCCACGATGGCCTCGGCGGTGAGGGCGCCGCCGTGCCGCCTGGCGTGGTCGGCCGCCAGGCCCGGGCCGGACAGCCAGGTCTCGACGCAGCCCCGGCGGCCGCAATAGCATGCGGGCCCGGGCTGCTCGTCGGCCCGGGGCGCGGCCAGGGGGCCGTGGCCCCATTCCCCCGCGATCGCATTGCGGCCGGTCAGCACGCGGCCGTCGATGGCGATGCCGGATCCGACGCCGGTGCCCAGGATCACCGCCCAGACGACGCGCGCGCCGGCGCCGGCGCCGTCGACCGCTTCCGAGACCGCCAGGCAATTGGCGTCGTTCTCGATCCGCACCGGCCGGTCGAGCCGCTGCGCGAGGTCGATCCCGAAGGGGTGGCCGTTGAGCCAGTGAGAATTGGCGTTGCGCACGAGGCCCGTGGCGGGCGACAGGCTGCCCGGCATGCCGATGCCGACGCTGCACGGCGCGCCGGCCTCGGATTCCAGGCGGGCCACCAGGGTGGCCAGGGCCTCGATGGTGTCGCGATAGGCGCCGCGCGGCGCCGGGATCCGGGCCTCGGCCAGGGTCGCGCCCCGTGAATCCAGCACGATCCCGGCGATCTTGGTGCCGCCGAGATCGATGCCCAGGCGTGCCCGCCCGGTGGGCGCAGGCATCACTCCGCCGCGGCGACCTTGGTGACCTTGCCGTCGGTCCCCATCGGCTGCGGCGCGTGGTCGGCGATGTCGGTGCCGATAGAGACCGGATGGGCCATGACCTCGTTGAGCTTGACCATGTCGAGCTCGCCCTCCCAGCGGCTGACCACCACGCAGGCGACGCCGTTGCCGACGAGGTTGGTGAGCGCGCGGCACTCGGACATGAACTTGTCGATGCCGAGCACCAGGGTCATGGCCGCGACCGGGACCGGGCTGTTCGGGATCGCCGAGAGCGTGGCCGCCAGGGTGATGAAGCCGGCGCCGGTGACGCCCGAGGCGCCCTTCGAGGTCAGCATCGCCACCAGGATGATCGTCGCGTATTGCGCGAAGGTCAGGTCCGCCCCCACGGCCTGGGCCAGGAACAGCGTGGCCAGGGTCATGTAGATGTTGGTACCGTCGAGGTTGAACGAGTAGCCGGTCGGGACCACGAGGCCGACCACCGAATCCGAGGCGCCGAGCCGGCGCATCTTGGTCATCAGCTGCGGCAGCACCGTCTCGGAGGACGACGTGCCGACCACGATCAGCAGCTCGTCCTTGATGTAGGCGAGGAAGCGCAGGATCGAGAAGCCCGCGACCTTGGCGATGCTCCCGAGCACCACCAGCACGAACAGGATCGCGGTGACGTAGAAGGTGCCGACCAGCCAGGCGAGGTCGTAGACCTTCTGGATGCCGTACTCGCCGATCGTGAACGCCATCGCCCCGAAAGCGCCGACGGGGGCGAGCTTCACCACGATGCCGATGATCTTGAAGAAGATCTGCCCGGCGGTGTCGATCGCGCTGTTCACCGCGGCGGCGCGCTCGCCCAGGCTCGTCACGACGACGCCGGTGAGGATCGAGATCAGCAGCACCTGCAGCAGGTCGCCGGTGGCGAAGGGATCGAAGAAGCTCTTCGGGATGATCGCCAGGATGTGGGCGACGGTGGAATCGGCCGCCGCCTTGTTGGCGTAGGTCGCGACCTTGCTGGCGTCGAGCTTCGACGGGTCGGCGTTGAAGCCGGCGCCGGGCTTGATCACCTCGCCGACCAGCACGCCGATCAGCAGCGCCAGCGTGGAGACCACCTCGAAATAGACCAGCGCCTTCACGCCGACGCGCCCGACCTTCTTGAGGTCGCCGACCGACGCGATGCCGTGCACGATGGTGCAGAAGATGATCGGCGCGATCATCATCTTGATCAGGCCGATGAAGGCATCGCCGAGCCACTTCATCGCCTTGCCGGTGGCCGGGTCGTACCAGCCGAGCAGCACACCGAGCACGATGGCGATCAGGACCTGGATATAGAGGACCTTGTACCAGGGCTCGCGGGGGGCGCCGGGCGCGGTCGTCGCGTGGGTTGCTTGTGCCATATCCATCCCGTGCACGGTTGCCGTGCATCCTCCCAATGTGCCGGCACGCTAGCGATAATCGCCTTCCGCCTCAACGGCGGCCCGGTCATCACCGGCGAACCAAGTGTGACAAAAGCCTGTCGATCCCCGGCTGAAAGTCTTCTCGCCGTGGTTATTTGTCGGCGTTGCGTTCGGTGCGCCTTGGGCAGCTAAAAGCCGGAATTTGGGTCCGCTCTCATCGGACATGGGCCATCAGGGCCCCACCCACCTATGGCCCCCTGAATGACACGGCGGTTTGTATCGCCGCTGTCGAACCGCATCCCAGAACGGATGACGCGAATGGGGAGCGCGCAGCAAAAAGGCCGCGGTGGCGCCCTGCCCCCGCGGCCTTCCCGGACATTCGGCGGATCAGGTCTGCTGCTGCGTCCGGCGGGGACGGACGGTCCAGCGCTCGAACACGCCCGCGGCCTCGTCCGACTTCGCGTCCTTGGCCTCGGTGGTGGCGTGTTCCGGCTGCTGGTGGATCGCGGCGCCGAGCGCCTGGGACAGGCTCTCGATCACGTCGTCGATGCGGGCATCGCTGTGGATGGTCTCTTGCGGCGCGGCCTGGGTCGGGGCGGCGCTGGGCTCCTGGGCGACCGGCGCAGCGTGATGCACGGGCTCCGGGGCGGGGGCCGGCTCGGGCTCCGGATGATGCTCGGTCTCCGGATGAGCCTCGGCGACGGGGGCCGCCGGGGGCGGCTCGACGGCTTCGGGGGCCGGAGCCGGGGCCGGCGGGGCGGGCGGTGCCGCGACGGGGGCTGCCGCGGCGGCCGGGGTCACGATCCGGCGCATGGCGTTCATCGCGCCGTCTTCCGACGGCTCGCTGGCGCGCGCGGTGCTGCCGTACCGGCCGAAGCCGAAGCGCGGCTCGATCAGGTCGAGGACCGCGTCGAGGGCCGCGTTGCTCAGGGGCACCTCTTCGGCCGCCGGCACGCCCTGGATGGCGAGCGCCTGGCGCTCGAAGGCCGGCTCGCTGCTGACCTCGCGGCCGAACCAGGTCGGCGCCTGGAAGGCGGAGGCATCGCCGTCGTTGTCGAAGGCGACGCTGATCAGGTCGAGATTGCCCGGCGTGACGTAGCGGTCGACCGTGACCTCGCGCCCGCCGATGGTCAGGACCGTGCGGTCGTAGGCCGCCTTGCCGGGGCAGACGTCGAGCAGCGCGTCGCCGTGGGCGCGCGGCACGTCGGTCCGCTCCTCGACCGGGATGCCGTCCGGCCCCTTGTTCACCAGCACCAGCTGGCAGTTCTGTCCGTCGACGCGCACGTAGGAGCTGCGGCCCCCCTGCGCGGCGAAGTGGCCCTCGGTGATCCGGGCGCCGCCGCGCTCCTTGCGGATCAGGCGGACCAGGGATGGCGCGACCAGGAATCGGCGAATGGTGCTCATGAACTCAAAACCCCTCCCGCTTCGTCGGCGGTGCGCCGATCCGGCGGACTGCCCTCAGGGCCGCCGGCCCGGATGGATCTGGTAAGTCGAACCAGCACTGACGGCGTATAAGCTTAGCCGCAACGCCGTATTGGCTCGGACAGGACCGCATCCACCGCCAATACCGGACGGCGACAACATGAGACGGTTAACCGCTAAGCAAAAACACGACGAAATCAAGACCGGAACCCGGTTGTGATTCGCCCGGATCCCCGCCTGTCCCCGATATCCCGTCTTTCAGCGCCGTTTTCCCAATCCAGATTAAACCGGCGCCGGGCGGCTCAGGCCGCCGGCTCGAAGTTCATCGCGGCGCCGTTCATGCAGTAGCGCAGGCCCGTGGGGGCGGGGCCGTCGTCGAAGACGTGGCCGAGATGGCCCTTGCAGCGGGCGCAATGGACCTCGGTCCGGACCATCCAGTGGCTGCGGTCCACCGTGGTCTCGACGGCGCCTTCCAGCGGCTCGAAGAAGCTCGGCCAGCCGGTGCCGGACTCGAACTTGGTTCCCTGCTCGAACAGCGGCTGGCCGCAGCCGACGCAGGTGAAGGTGCCCGGGCGCTTCTCGGCGAGCAGGCAGCTCGTGCCGGCGCGCTCGGTGCCGTGCTCGCGCAGCACCCGGTACTGCTCGGGCGTGAGCGTCGCGCGCCACTCGGCGTCGCTGCGGGTATCCGGGTTGGTGGTCGCGCTATCGGCCATGAACATCTCCCTTTTCGACGGGAGATATAGGCATCGCGCGCGAGGCCCGGCAGTCCCGCACCCCTGAAAACGGCTGCACCGGCGGCATCCTGTCGCCGGGCGCCGGCAGACGTGCCGCTACGCCGCCGCCCCGACCGTGTCGGCCATCCGGGCCCGGCGGTGGCCCATCGGCAGCGGCGCGCCCGTGGTGGTGTCGCGCCCGGTCTGGTGCTCCAGCTCGGCATTGATCTCGCCGCCGAGCAGCACGATGGTCGACGAGATCCAGATCCAGGTCATGAAGCCGATCACGGCGCCGAGCGAGCCGTAGGTCTCGTTGTAGGTGCCGAAGCTCGCCACGTACCAGGAGAACAGCAGCGACGCGATCAGCCAGAGCAGCCCCGCCACGATGCTGCCGACGCCAACCCAGCGCCAGCGGGCATGCTCGCGGCTCGGCCCGAACCGGTAGAGCACCGAGAGCCCGGCGAGCAGCACCAGCAGCACCGCCGGCCAGCGCAGGGCCGCGAGCAGCCACGCGCCCGAGCCGAGGCCGAGGAAGTTCAGCACCACCGGCACCACCACGATCGCGTTGAGCGCGATGATGATGAACAGCAGCGCGCCCACCGTGAAGGTGAGCGAGCGGATGTTGAGCCAGAAGAAGTTGCGCTTCTCCTCCTCCTCGTAGACCACGTTCAGGGCGTCGAACATCGCCTTCATGGCGGCGTTGGCGCTCCACAGCGACAGCAGCAGGCTGGTGAAGAAGGTAAGGCTCAAGGAGCTGCTGCCCTTGGCGGCGATGCGCTTGATCTGGTCGCCGATCAGCTCGACCGCGCCCGAGGGCAGCACCGCGTGCAGCTGCGCCAGGTGCTCGTTGATCGCGTTGACGTCCGCGAACAGGCCGTAGCAGGTGACGAGCGCCGCGATGGCCGGGAACAGCGACAGCAGGGTGTAGAAGGTCACCCCGGCGGCCACCGCCAGCACCCGGTCCTTGTTGAATTCCAGGTAGACCCGGACCGCGATGTCCTTCCAGCCGGCCGGGGTCATCTCGGCGGGGCTGTTGGCCGCGCGCCCGCGCTCGGGCTGCGTCGCCGCGGTGAGCTGCGCGGCGCGGCCGGTGATCGAGCGCGCGCCGCCGTTGGCCGCCTTGTCGCGGGCCGTTTGGTCCGCATCCGACGGGGGGCGGTCGGCCGGGGCCTCGGGCCGTTCGGGCAGGTCCGGCATGCGCCGCCGGGCGGGCGCGGCGGCGAGCGCCACCAGAGCCGAGCCCAGCATCAGGATCCAGAGGAGCGAGCCGGTTTCCGGCGCGGAACTCGGGCGGGGGGGCGACGCGGGCATGGAGGTACGAGACGGCCGTCCGCGCGGAACTGCCGCGCTCGAAGGCTCAAACGTCGGCGAAGCGCGGCCGTTCCGCGCGCGATGTCGGGCACGCGTGGCGTCCTCGCGCGTTGTGCACCCTATGCGCGATCAGCCCCGCCTCGGTTTCTGCTGCAAGTTCGTTCTGGACGAGCCGCTCGACACGCACGCCACCCTCAAGGCGGAGCGCGAGGCGACGCTCCACATGAACCTGACCAGCGTGACCATGGCGCATCTCGCCAAGCTGGACCCCGTCGCCCGGCATGCGAAGCTCGCCGGTCTCGTCGCGCACAACCTCGATGCGCTGGCCCGCCAGATCGCCTGGGTGGGGGCCCGGCCGCCGATCGAGCGCCTGCTGCGCATGGCGAGCAACGTCCTGCCCGGCTACACCCACGCCATCGCGCGCCCGATCTACGCCGAGCCCGAGATGGAGGCCCTGGTCGCGCGCGGGCTGGCCGAGGCCGGGGCGCTGGCGCGCCGGCTCGGCGTGCGGCTGAGCTTCCATCCGGGGCCGTTCTGCCTGCTGGCGAGCCGCAACCCGGCGGCCATCGCCAACGGCCTGTCCGAGCTCGACTACCACGCCGAGATCTTCGACCGCATGGGCTATGGCGGCGGCTGGCACCCGCACGGCGGCCACATCAACATCCATGTCGGCGCCGGCGATCCGGGCGTGGCGGGGTTCCGCGAGACCCTGCCCCGGGCGAGCCAGGTGGCCCGTGACCTCATCACCGTCGAGAACGACGAGAACGTCTTCGGCGTCGAGGCGGTGCTCCAGCTCGCCGACATCGTGCCGGTGGTGCTCGACCTGCACCATCACTGGGTCCAGAGCGGCGGCGAATATCTCGAGCCCGACGATCCCCGCGTCGCCCGGGTGCGGGAGTCCTGGCGCGGGGTGCGGCCGGTGGCGCATATCAGCGTCTCGCGCGAGGCGGTCTCGGCCGATTGCGACCCGGATGCCCTGCCCGATTTCCCGGCCCTGCGCGCCGCCGGCCACGCGGTCCGGGACCTCGCCGCCCATTCCGACATGATGTGGAACCGGGCGGTGAACAATCTCGTGGCCCGCCACATGGTCTGGGCCGATTTCGAGATCGAGGCCAAGGCCAAGAACTACGCCTCGACCCAGATCGCCCGCCACATCACCGACGCGGCCCGGGCCGCCCCGATCGCCGCCGAGTAAGCGACGGTCCCGACACCCGTCCCGGAGGGCGGCGCTAGCGCCTTGTTCCCGCATGATGATTTCGGGAAACCGGATTCCACTTTTCCGCGTCATGCGCTAGGCAGCCGGCATGAAGACCGCCGATTGCGACATCCTCATCGTCCCGGGGCTCGGAGGCTCGGAGGAGGACCACTGGCAGGCCCGCTGGGCCGGCCGCCTCGCCACCGCGCAGGTGGTGACCCAGGACGATTGGCACGCGCCGACCCCCGAGGCCTGGTGCGGGCGGATCGCCGAGGCGGTGGCGGCCGCGACCCGGCCGGTGATCCTGATCGCGCACAGCCTCGGTGTCGTCGCCAGCGTCGAGGCGGCGCCCCGCTTCGACGCCGGCGTGGTGCGCGGCGCCCTGTTCGTGGCCTTCCCGGATGTCGAGGAGGCGCCCGGCCTGCCCGACACTGTGCGCGCCTTCGCGCCGGTGCCGCGGGAGCCCCTGCCCTTCCCGTCCCTCCTGGTCGCCAGCCGGACCGACCCGTATTGCCGCTACGACCGGGCCGACGATTTCGCCCATGCCTGGGGCGCCCTGACGGTGGATGCCGGCGAATCGGGCCACATCAACGTCGCCAGCGGGCATGGACCGTGGCCCGAGGGCCTGATGCGCCTCGCGGGATTCCTGAAGGGGCTGTAGGACAGCGCGCTCGCGTTAACGCGTCGTTTACCCTCGCGGCTTCCAGTATGGGCTTGGGCGGTCCTTCGCCCCGAAGGCGCCCGTGGAGAGCACCGTGACGCGTAAAGAGCTTCTGGAACGACTCGACCTGGTGCAGGCCGCCCTCGGGCCCCGGGCCCACATCAACTTCAACAGCTCCCTGTTCAACGACGCCGCGCTCCTGAAGCGCATCGAGGCGTTCGAGGCCAAGGTCGGCGAGCCCGAGAAGCCGAAGGTCGCCGACTACACCGGCAACATGTTCTCCCGCATCGCGAATCGCCGCGCCGCCACCGCCGCCAAATAACCGGGCCGGCCTATTTCGATTCGGGCTCTGCCGCGCGCAGCAGCTCGCCCGCCACATCGGCGAGGCGCGGCGGCGCCTCGCGCACGAACGGCAGCGGCCGGCAGACATTGAGGGCGGCCAGCCCGAATCGGGCGGTCATCAGCCCGTTGAGCACACCCTCCCCCAGCTTCGCCGAGACCCGGGCGGCGATCCCGAGCCCCAGCACCTGCTGCATCACGCTCTCGCCGACCGCCATGCCGCCGGTGACGGTGAGATGCGCCACCGCGGCGCGCGCCAGCCGCAGGAAGCCCAGGAAGCCCGGCCGGCCCCCGTAGATGGCCGCGATCCGGCGCAGCAGGCGGACGGCGGCGAAGACCACGAACGCGACATCGACGATCGCCCGCGGCGACAGTGCCGTCACCGCCGAGACCTGCTTGGCGGTGGACGCGATGGCGTTGCGCGCCTGCCGGTCGAGACCCGCCAGCAGCTCGTGCTCGGCCAGCCCGATCCGGTCGTCCACGTCGAGGATCGCGTCGGCGGCCGCATCGATCCGGGCGCGCCCCGGCGCCAGGGATTCCCGGTCGGCGTAGAAGGTCGAGAGCGCCTGCACCACCGCCTGTGCGCCGGTATGGTCGCGGGTGGCGAGCGCATCGATCGCGGATTGCCGCAGCCGCTCGATCTTCCGCTCGCGCCGCAGCCCGGCGAGCTCCCGCCCGACGATCGCCAGGAGCGCCAGCCCGGCGAGGCCCAGCAGCGCGAGCGCTACCCAGCCGAGCCAGGGCGCGGCCTGGAACAGGTCGGCGATCATCCGCTCGATCGACAGCCCGATCCCCAGCGAGACCAGCCCGCCGGCCGCGGTCAGGAACAGCGCCCCCCAGGGCGAGCGCCGCCGCGGCGCCACCGGCACCGCGACGCCGTCGGCCGCGTCGACGATCTCGAACGGCTCCTCCACGATCCGGGCCTGCTCCGGCCGCGCCGCGAGCGGCGTCGTGGTCACCCCCGCACCCGGAAGCGGCTCGGGATTGATCCGGAAGGCGCGGGGCTTCTGGCCTGACGACATGCTTACGGCCTCCAGAGGGGGTTTTTCGGGTCTGCCCTCACGGCGGTGGGCTGTTGGAGCGTCAGGCGACGAATGGGGCCCGCGGTCGCTCCCATGCGCCTCTTCCTCCCCCCTCTGCGGGGGAGGGTGGCCCGCGAAGCGGGTCGGGAGAGGGGAGCGACGATTCCGGGGACATCGCGACAGGCGTGAGATTCTGAACCGTCGCGCTGCCCCTCTCCCGACCCGGCCTGACGGCCGGCCCACCCTCCCCCGCAGAGGGGGGAGGGATGGCGCACGCCATGGCTGGACCGGGCATCTTGTCGAGCCTCGCATAGACCGGAACGCGGTCCGCGAGCCTCATGGCCGACCAAGACAGCCACCCTCCCCATCACCCGAGCCTGTCGCCGATCAGAAACTGCATCGCCCGGTCGAGGCGGATCTGCGGCAAGTGGCCGGGGCGGCCGAGGCCGTCGGGGCGGATCAGCGGCGGGCGGAAGCGCGGGAAGCGCAGCGAGCCCGGGGCGACGGCACCCTCCAGCACGGCCTCCGCGCGGGCCGGCAGCTCGCCCGGGAAGACCGCGGCCTCGCTGTTGCCGTCGAACACCTCGTCGCCCACCGTCTCGCCGGCCTCGGGCGTTCCGGCGACCGCACGCAGGATCTCGGGCCCGTCATGGACCGTGGTCTCGCGGGTCGCGCGCACGGAGGCGAGCGCCACGGTGCCGACCCGGGCGCCCGCGGCCTCCGTCCGGCGCATGGCCCGGGAGACCAGCAGGCGCAGCAGCGCGTCGAGCCGGTCGTGGCTGGTCTGGTGGAGGTGGTCGGCCTTGGTGGCGGCGAACAGCACCCGGTCGGCCCGCGGCGCGAACAGCTTCGACAGCACCGTGTTGCGGCCGATATTGAGGCTGAGCAGCACCGCGTCGAGGGCCTCCTCCAGCTCGGCCAGGGCGGTGGCCCCGGCATCGACCGCGGCGAGCACGTCCACCAGCACGATCTGCCGGTCGACCCGCTGGAAATGGTCGCGGAAGAACGGCGTGACGATCTTGGCCTTGTAGGCCTCGAAGCGCCGCTCCATCAGCCCGGCGAGGCTGTCCGGGGCGATGCTGCCGGTGAGGTTGTCCAGCGGCGCGAAGGTCAGGGCCGGTGAGCCCGCGAGATCGCCGGGCATCAGGAAGCGCCCCGGGGGCGTCGTGGCGACCGATTCCGGGCCGGCGCGCAGGGCCGCCAGATAGGTCTTGAACGCGTCGCTGGCGCGCTCGGCCGCGACCTCGTCGAGGGGGCCGTTGGGATCGAAGCCCTTGAGCGCCTCGAGCCAGGGCGCCGCTACGGCATTCCGGCCCGGCCGGCGCGTGCCGTTGATCGTGGCGCGCGACCAGGCGGTGTAGCTCGTCTCGATCAGCGCGAGGTCGAGCAGCCATTCGCCGGGATAGTCGACCACGTCGAGCATCAGGGTCGCCGGGCCGCTGCGCCAGCCGGCGGCGCGCTCGTAGGCGATCTCCAGGCGGAACTGGCTGATCCGGTCGGTGGAGCGCGGCCAGCGCCTCGCCTCGGTGAGCGTCGCGAAATGCTCCTCGAAGGGGAAGCGCGGCACGTCGTCGTCGGGTTGCGGCACCAGCCGGGCGCGGCGCAGGCGGCCTTCCTGCGCGGGCGCGAAGGCCGGCAGGGCATGCGCCTCCACGAGGTGGTGGATCAGGGCTGTGGTGAACACGGTCTTGCCCGAGCGCGCGAGCCCGGTGACCCCGAGCCGCAAGGTCGGCTGGATCAGCAGGTCGTGCGAGGCTTCGGCGAAGGCTTTGACGGCCGAGCCGGCGCGTGCGGCAAGGTCGGTCAGGGGCACGGGCGGGCTCGTCGTCTCGGGAAACAGGCCGGGCACAGGTGGCGCGGTTCGGGCCGAACCGCAAGGCTTGGCCGGCTCGGGCTTTCCAAAGGGCTTTGCCCTTTGCCGGGGTTCGGGGGCGGAGCCCACGAGAGGCCAGGGCTCCGCCCTGGACCCGCAAAAGGTCTCGGGCCTTTTGAAACCAGGACGTTAGGGTGTCGGTGTCATGGGCTTCAGGCGGGCGATGGCCCCCGCGACGAGATCCGGGCCGGCCCGGAGCGTTCCGAGTTCCACCGCCGACATGGCCAGCATGACCGGCGCCAGGTTGGGCCGCGGCGTACCGTCCGGCCCGAACAGGTCGAGGTCGTCGCCGGGCTTCAGCCCGACGCTGCCGCTGATCCGCGCCGCATAGGCCTGGATCCGGACCTCGTCGCCGGTGCAGAGCGGCGCCGGCAGCCGCAGGTCGAGCAGGGGCAGCCCGGCCGCGATGGCCGGCAGCTGGGCGGATTCCGCGACCATCCGGTCCGGGCTCGGCAGCTTGCGGTCGAGGAGCGCTGCGGGATCCGCGGCGCCCCGGGGCGCGGCCGCCAGCCGGGACTCGGCCGAGGCGGCGATCCCGGCAGCGATGTCGGGCACCGGCTGGAGCGTCGCCACGTGCGGCACGCGGGCGGCGGCCGGACGCGCCCCGGGCCGGCCGGCCATCCGGGCGAGCGGCGACCAGGGCTGCACCCGCAGGGCCTTGGCCCGCGCCCGGGGCACGCCGCCCGGCCGGTGGGCGGCGAGGAAGCGAGCGCGCAGGGTCCGGCCGAGCCCCCGAGGCGCCAGGGTCGCCGAGACCGCCGGCGTCGCGACCCCGATCGCGATCCCCCTGCCCGCGCGGGCCGGCGTCGCGACGCGGCACTCGGACGGCGCCCAGCGGCGCACGATGGCGAGCGCGTTGCGCCGGCCGTAATCGCGGAAGTAGCGGCGCAGCAGGCTCGCCGCCGCATCGGCCCCGTCGGCCAGGGTCGCGAAGGCGGTGTGGCCCTCGGCATCGGCACCGATCTCCCCCGGCCAGCGGGCGGACTTGATGCACCAGCCGTTGTTGAGCCGGACGCAGCGGGCGACGTAGGGCGGATCCTCGGCCAGCCGGGCCGTCAGGGCCAGGGCGCGCGGCAGAAGGCTCTCACCCGCCTGCACGTGCCAGTTGGAGACGGAGCGTGTCGCCGGATCGAAACGCGGCGGCGCAGCCTCAGTGGGGGCGACAGCCGCCGACGGCGCGGCCATGAGCGTGGCCGCCCGATCTTCCACGGCGGGCATCAGGCCCGTCAACAGGACGAGCGCGTTCAGCAGCACGCGGACAGGCTCCCGCGCGCATGCGAATCTCGGAGCCGATGGACCGTGAGACGGTGCGCCCTCAAGGGTTCAGGACCTTCAGCGCCGCCTCGTGCAGGCGCGGGTCGCCGGCCGCCACGATCCGCCCGCCCTTGGCGGCCGAGCCGCCGTCCCAGGCCGTGACCCGGCCGCCGGCGCCCTCGACGATCGGGATCAGCGCGACGATGTCGTAGGGCTTCAGGCCGGCCTCGACCACGAGGTCGATCTGGCCGGCCGCCAGCATGCAATAGGCGTAGCAATCGGCGCCGTAGCGGGACAGCCGCACCTGGCCCTCCAGGGTGCGGAACCGCTCGGCCTCGTCGCCGGAGGCGAACAGGCGCGGGTCGGTGGTGGCCAGGATCGCCTGGCCCAGCTCGGCGCAGCGGCGGGTCCGCAGGGTGCGCTCGCCCGCCGGGCCACGCAGGCGGGCGTGGCGGCCGTCGCCGGTGAAGCGCTCGCCGAGATAGGGCTGGTGCATCAGCCCGCGCACCGGCACGCCGTTGCGGGTCAGGCCGATCAACGTGCCCCAGGTCGGCAGGCCGGCGATGAAGGCGCGGGTCCCGTCGATCGGGTCGAGCACCCAAACGCATTCGGCGTCCAGCCGCTCGGCGCCGAACTCCTCGCCCAGGATGCCGTGGCCGGGAAACGTCTGGCCGATCATCGCCCGGAGCACGACCTCGGCGGCCCGGTCGGCCTCCGTGACCGGATCGAACGGCGCGCCGCCGCGGGCCTTGTCGTCGAGGCCGAACTGGGCGCGGAAGAACGGCAGGATCGCCTTGCCGGACGCGTCCGCGAGATCGTCCATGAACCGCCCGAGTTCGACGACGCTCATCGGCCCTGTCCCCTGATCTGTCCGCGACCCGTCCGGCAGCCCGGCCGGTGCGCGACGAAACCGGGGCGGCACCCCGGCCGTCAAGTCCCCTCCGCTCATGCGTCCGCCGGTTCCGGCTCGCGCGCCGCCGCCCCGGTCTCCGGAACGGCCGCGATGTCCGCCTGGACGGCGGCCAGAACCGCTTCGATCGCCTCGCGCAGGGACGCGACCTGATCGGTCGCCGCGGTCGCGCCGTCCTTGGCGCGCGCGACCTTGTCCGACTGGCCGTTCTGGGCGAGCCACAGGCCGAGCAGGACCGGCACGCCGGGCATCCGATCCTGCAGGCGCCGGACCAGTCGGCGCAGGTGGGTCGGCTCGCCGTTCAGCGCCAGCGAGACGACGCAGGCCATCCGGGCGGGGCCCGGCTCGAACCGTCCGATCCGCGCCGTCGAGGCGTCCGAGAACGGCACCGTGCGGACGCCGATGCCGCGCTTCTCCAGGATCTGGGCCAGGATCATAGCTGCGGCCTCGTCGAGGAAGCCGCGCCCCGAGATGCATAGAACCGCGCCCTGGCGGGTCCAGGCCTGGGGCAGCGCGTCGGGCGCCGGGCCGATCGGCATCGGGCTGCAGGCGTTCTCGCCGTTCTCGCCCGCCGCCTCGGTGCTGGCGTCGCTGCGGTCGGACAGGTCGGCGATCAGCTCGCCCAGCGCGGTGCGCATCGCCCCCTTCTGCTGGGCGGTGAGCACCCCGCGCGCCGCGTCGCGGGCGGCGAGTTCGAGGGCCTTGAGGACGACCTCGTCGTAGTAGGACGAGAGCGAGCATTGCTGCAGGATCAGCTCGGCATGGCCCAGGACCTCCTCGGAATCGCCCGCGAGGATCCGCTGATAGAAGTTCTGCACCGGGGTGAGCGCCGGCCTGTCGCCGAACAGCACGTCGAGGAATTCGAGGTGCTCGACGTGGCGCCCCAGCACCACCAGGCAGACGGTGAGCGGCGTCGACAGGAGCAGGCCGACGGGCCCCCACAGCCAGGTCCAGAACAGGGCCGAGACCAGCACCGCGAAGGGCGAGAGCCCGGTGGACTGGCCGTAGAAGATCGGCTCGAACACCTGGCCGGTGAGCGGCTCCAGGATCAGGAACAGGATCGCCACCGCGATCATCATGTTCCAGCCGGGATCGACCGCGGCGGCGAGCGTGATCGGCAGGAGCGCCGACAGGAACGCCCCGAGATAGGGCACGAACCGCATCAGCGCCGCGAAGATCGCCCACAGCACCGGGTTCGGCACGCCGATAACGTAGAGGCCGATCCCGATCACGACCCCGAAGGCGGTGTTGAGGGCGAGCTGCACCACGAAGTAGCGGCTCAGGCGCCCGGCCGCGTCGTCGATCGCCCCGGTGGTGCGGTGCAGGTCGCTGGAGCCCGCGAGCCGGATCATCCGGTCGCGCAGATCCTCGCGCT
Source organism: Methylobacterium brachiatum (assembly GCF_900113845.1). NCBI lineage: Bacteria > Pseudomonadati > Pseudomonadota > Alphaproteobacteria > Hyphomicrobiales > Methylobacteriaceae > Methylobacterium > Methylobacterium brachiatum. Next base: position 362,311 of record NZ_FOQW01000004.1, read on the forward strand.
GCATCAGGACGAACAGCAGCACCACGAAGACGATGCCGACGGTCGCCAGCGGCTGCAGCACCGGCGACAGCAGGGTGCCGAGCGTCTCGAGCGGCCCCGGCTGGGTCGACGACACCTCGACCAGGACGGGTTTTTGCCCCGGCCGCGCCGGGTCCAGCCCGGGCGCCGCCTCGGGTGCCTGCGGCGCGGCCTGCTGTGGCTCTTTCGCAGGCTCCTTGGCCGGCTCTTTGGCCTGGTCCTGGCCCGGCTCCTTGCCGCCGTTGTGGAGCGCCCGGCCGATATTGGCGATGTAATCGGTGACGTGTCCTACCGGCGAGGCGCGCAGGCCCTCGATCTTGCGCTCGATGGTGGCGCGGTAGCGCGGGATGTCGCCGGCGAGATCGGCCGCCTGGATGCCGATCAGGGTCGCCATCGCGCCCACGATCCCGAGGGTCAGCAGGACGCTCACGCCCACCGCCATCAGCCGCGGCAGGCGCAGGCGCCGCAGGCGGTTCACCAGCGGCGTCAGCACGAAGGACAGGAGCAGCGCGATCGCGATCGGGATGAAGATCTCGCGGCCGAAATACAGCACCGCCACGATGGTGGCCCCGACCAGGATCGGCGACGCCAAGGTGGTCCGCGGGGTCTCGGCCGCGGTCACGCGGGCCGGCCGCGGCGGAACCAGCGCGTGTCCAGGCTGCGCCCCGACCGGGGTTCTGGTGCCCATGCTGCGAGTCCACACCCCGAACGCCACAAGCGGGCGCCCGCCGGGGTCACGGGGCCTCGCGGCAGGGGAACGGCACGGGGCCGGAAAACGATCCCGCAGGCTCCGCCGATCCGGGGCCGGAATGCCGTGCGGGCTATGGCGCGGGGACTGAGAGGGCCTTACACCCGCGCCTCGACCAAGAGCAGGGCGAGGATATCGGTGAGCTCCACCGGATCGATGGCGGCCAAAGCCTGGGCGGCGCTCTCGGCCTGATCGCAGGCATCGACGGCGTCCGATCGCCGGAAGGCGACTTGCGGATCGTAATCGGCCCTGTGCCGAAGGGCCTGCAGGCTCACGAAGGCGTTGGCGAATGTCCGTGCCTCGGGGGAGACGCGGGTTCGCTGCAACAGCGTCTGATGCCGCTGTCCCAGGATCGGCCGGTCGATCGCCCGGCAAACGTCCTTCATTCGATTGTGGACGAAGCCGCGATAGATCAGAGCGTAGGCCGACGTGGTCCGGTGCGGCGCGCCCACGAAGCGCTCGGTCGCCATCTTCAGGGTCGCGTGAAACAGCGCGTAGTAGGCGGACGAGATCGCACGACGGAGTTCGGCATCGACCGGCGATGGTCCGGCCGCCAGGGCGCGCGCGACCTGAAGCAACTCACGGGGATCGAGCACGGGTGCGGGCGTCCCAGTCGTCTTGCGACAGGAAACGGACGAACGGATAGCGCTCGTCGCCGGCCTCGATCAGGGCATCCCGAATCCTCTGGCGGATCTGGAGCCTGTCCGCCGAAGACAGGATGGATTGCTGGCCGCGATCGAGTTGCAGCGTGATGTGATAGACGGGCTCGTCGGACGAATCGAGGCCGATCCCGACTTCAGCTTCACCGGCTTGAGAGCCTGCGATGCTTCGAACGGCCTCAAGACTGATCTCTCGAATGTCTTTCATCGGCAGGTCGGGCATCCCGGGATCTTGGTGCCGGAACGGCGGACCGTCAACGTCGGCCGGCCGTCGTCTTTACGCGCCCTGCACCCCGGCCCGCCCCACCTCGCCCACATCCGCCAGCTCGGGCAGCGACCAGCACATCTGCATCACCCGCCTGGCCTGGGCCTCCGGCAAGACCCCGGCGGCGAGGTCGGTGAACTTCGCTTCGAGCTGCGCATCCGACATCGGCGTCTCGACGCTGCCGATCGCGTGCTCGATCCGGCGGTGGAAGCTCCGCCCGTCGGTCAAGGTCACGGTCATGTCCACCTGCGCGGCGTCGATGCCCGGGGTGATCACCGGCACCACCTTCTGGCGCAGGGCGACCACGCGCGGGTCGTTCACCGCCCGGTCGCTGAACTGCTTCTCGCCGCCCGCACCTTCAACGAGCGCGATCGCGGCCGCGTGGTAGATGCTGAACTTGCCCTCCAGGCCGGTCTTCGGCGCCGTCTTGCCGGTGAGCTCCAGCACCAGCGGATGGACCTTGAGGTCGACCCGGGCGATGTCCTCCGGCCGGACATGGTCCTGGTCGCGGATCTGCACCCCGGCATCGATCGTCGGATGCATGACGATCCCGCAGGCGAACGGCTTGTAGGTGTTGAGCAGCGCCTCGTAGCGGGTGCCCAGCCCGTCCGTGATCTCGGACCAGTCCTGCTTGGTCGAGATGGTGTTGGCCCAGCCGCGCTTGGCCTCGATCATGCCGTCCGAGGAGGTGAAGCCCTTGGCCGCCAGGATCGCCGCGAACAGGCCGTTCGAGGCCGCCCGGCCCGGGTTGAAGCTCTTGTTCATCGAGCCGAACGATTCGCGCAGGCCGACCGGCTGCGAGGCGGCGAGCCCCAGCGCGTAGACCATCTGCGGCTCGGTGAGCCCCATCAGCTTGCCGACCGCCGCCGCCGCGCCGAACGGCCCGCAGGTGCCGGTGATGTGCCAGCCGGCATCGTAATGGTTCGGGTAGACCGCGTTGCCGATCCGGCACTCGGTCTCGATCCCGACCACCAGGGCGTCGAGGAAGGCTTTCCCCGAGACCGGCTTCATCTGGGCATAGGCCAGGATCGCCGAGGCGACCGGGCCGGCCGGGTGGATGATCGTCTTCAGGTGGGTGTCGTCGAAATCGAAGATGTGGCTCGCCACGCCGCTCAGGAAGGCGGCGTTCATGATGTCGAACCGCTCCGACCGGCCGAACAGGCCGGCCTGCGGCGGCCCGGAGAACGGCTGCAGCGCCGAGACCGCGACGTCCACGGTCTCATGGTGCGAGCCGCCGATCGCCACGCCGACCCAGTTGAGGAAGCTGCGCACGCCCTCGCGCCGGACATTCTCCGGCAGGGTGTCGTAGGACGAAGCCAGGATCCACTGCGCCAGGATCTTGGTGACGGGCGGCACCTTGGCGGCCGGCCTCGCGGCGTCGGCGGCCTGCGCGCCGTCGAGGGCCGGCGCTGCCAGGGCGAGGCCCGCGGCGCCGATGAGCGAGCGGCGGTTCAGGGTCATGGCGTTCTCCCATCGGGCCGGCCGGGCGGCGGGCCCTGTTGGTCGACACCATACCTGCTGTCCGCGCCGGCCGTCAGGGGGCGGGCTTCACGGATGCGAGGCCGGAACCGCCTCACACCAGGACCGGCAAAGCCTCCTGCTCGCCGACCCCGAACACCCGGCGGTAGCGCGCGATCTCGTCGGCCGGCCCCTGGGCCTTGGTCGGGTTGTCCGAGAGCTTCACCGTCGGGCGGCCGTTCGCCTCCGTGACCTTGCAGACCACCGAGACCGGATCGAGCTTGCCGTCCGGCAGGAGGCCGCGGAAATCGTTGGTCAGCAGGGTGCCCCAGCCGTAGCCGATGCGCATGCGCCCGTGGAAATGGGCGTGGATGTGCTCGATCTGGTCGATGTCGAGCCCGTCGGAGAAGATCGCCAGCTTGTCCCGGGGATCGTAGCCGCGCTCCCGCCAGAAGCGGATCGCCTCCTCGCCGCCCTCGATCGGGTCCTTCGAGTCGATGCGGATCCCGGTCCAGTCGCTGACCCAGTCCGGGGCGTTGGCCAGGAATCCGGTGGTGCCGTAGGTGTCGGGCAGGATGACCCGGAGGTTGCCCTGGTAATCCTCCTGCCAGTCGGCCAGCACCCGGTAGGGCGCGGCGGCGAGCGACGCGTCGTCCTCGGCCAGCGCCGCGTAGACCATCGGCAATTCGTGGGCGTTGGTGCCCACCGGCTCGACCTCCTGCCGGGCCGCGATCAGGCAGTTCGAGGTGCCGAGGAACGCGCCGCCCAGACCCTCGGCCATCGCCTGGACGCACCAATCCTGCCAGAGGAAGCCGTGGCGCCGGCGCGTGCCGAAATCCGCCACCGACAGGTCGGGCAGCTTCTGCAAGCGCTGGATCTTCTCCCAGACCCGGGTCATCGCGCGGGCGTAGAGCACCTGCAGGTCGAGCTTGCCGAGGCCGCGCAGCACGGCGCGCGCGCGCAGCTCGTTGAGGATCGCCAGCGCCGGAACCTCCCACATCGTGGTCTCGATCCAGGGACCGTGGAAGGTCAGCTCGTACTGGCCGTCATGGACCGCGAGCTCGTAGTCGGGCAGCTGGAAACCCTCGAACCACGCCACGAATTCGGGGCCGAGGATCCGCCCCTGGCCGCGAAACACGTTGCCGCGCAGCCAGGTCACCTCGCCCTTGCTGAGTCGGAGGCTGCGAGCATGGTCGAGCTGCTCGCGCAGCAGCCCGGCATCGACCTCGTCGGCGATGCGGATGCGCTTCGTCCGGTTGGTGATCCCGAAGGTCGTGCTGATCTGGGGATGCCGACGCAGGATCGTCTGCGCCATCAGCAGCTTGTAGAAATCCGTGTCGAGCAGCGACCGCACGATCGGGTCGATGCGGAAGCTGTGATCGTAGACCCGCTTCGCCAGATCAATCATGCTCTTCGGACTCTTCCGCCGCGTCACCGGCGCAGAGCGCATGCCGGGCGCGGTCGCGTCAAGAAGAAGGGCGGCCCGCCCTCCGGCGCGCCGCCCCCGATATCCTCGCCGCGCTGTCGCGCGATCAGGCGAGATCGACCTTCTTGGTCTCGGTCTTGGGGCTCTCGCCGGTGAGCGACGCCTTCACGTAGCCGTAGAGGTGCAGCATCGTGCTGTTGGGGCTGTCCCAGTACTCGCCCTTCTCCGGATGGACGCGGATCAGCGCGACCTCGGGGTCGTTCTTGCCGTTGGGGAACCAGGTCTTCAGGCTCTCATTCCACTTCTCGTCGATCTTGGCCTGGTCGCGCACGATCTCGGCCTTGCCGGCCACCGAGACATAGGTCTGGCTCGACGGGTCCGAATAGGCGAGGTTCACCTGGTTGTCCTTGCTGATCTCGGAGGTCTTGGGCGAGTGCAGCTTGGTGAAGAACCACAGGTCGCCGTTCTCGTCGGCGTCGTTGTTCCACATCGGGCGGCTGTTGAGCGTCCCCTCGGCATCGACGGTGGTCATCATCGCGATCTTCACGTCTTTGATCAGCTCGAACAGCTTCTTCGCGCCCTCGTGGTCGCGGTGGTTGCCCTGATGCATGAAACCGGTCTCCTTGGCTGTCGCCGACGTGGCGCTCGAGTCGCGCGGGGGGACCCCTCTGGTGAGGCCCCGCCCGCAAGTCGCCTCGACAACGGGCGAAGGCCCGCTTGGTTCAGGAGGTTTCGGGATGGGGGCGAACGGGCGGTGGACGGCCCGCTGGGGGCTGGCCGTGCTCATCGGATCGGTCTGGCTGGCGGCCGCGCCGGCCCGCGCCGAGGTCCGGTTCGGGCCGGGCGTCCGGATCGGCGGCCACGATTTCTCCGGGCGCCGCGCCGGCAGCGTCCATATCGAACGGGTGAAGCGCCTGCGCGGGCCGCTCGGCTGCCGCCACGTTCGCTACGGCTTCTACCGGCGCGGCGACGGCACCGTGGTGCGCGGCCCGATGGAGGAATGCAATCTGATCGCCGTTCCACCGGGACGGCGGTGACTCCGTGCAAAGCCCTTTAAGACAGGGCCGCGTCACGGAGGTACGAGGACGGGTCTGGCGTTCTCGCGGCGCTCGGTTACATGCAGCGGGTATTAGACCTGCTTGCTCCCGGTGGAGGACGATTTGGCGATTACCCGCGACGACGTGCTGCGCGCGCTCCAATCCGTCACCGTCGACGCCGCCGGCACCACCCTGCCCGGCTCCGGGCGACTGTCCCAGGTCGTGGTCGATCCGAGCAACCGGGTGATGTTCTCGATCCTGGTCGATCCGAGCGAGGCCGAGCGGTTTGAGCCGGTGCGGCGGCAGGCGGAGGGGCGCGTCCTGCAGATGCCGGGCGTCTCGGGGGTGTTCGCCAGCCTGACCTCGGAGCGCGGCCCGGGCATGCCGGCCCAGAGCGACGCCGCGCCGCGTCCGGTGACCCCGCCGCCGGTCGCGCCGCCGCGGCCCGGCGCACCGCCGAACCAGGGGCCGCAGATCGCCGGCGTGCGCCACATCGTGGCGGTCGCCTCTGGCAAGGGCGGCGTCGGCAAGTCCACCACCGCCTGCAACCTCGCGCTGGCCCTCCAGGCCCAGGGGCTGAAGGTCGGCCTGCTCGATGCCGACATCTACGGGCCCTCCGTGCCGAAGCTGTTCGGCCTGTCCGGCAAGCCGACCGTGGTCGACAACAAGGCCATGGAGCCGATGGTCGGCTATGGCCTGAAGGTCATGTCCATCGGCTTCCTGATCGAGCCCGAGACGGCGATGATCTGGCGCGGCCCGATGGTGCAATCGGCCATCACCCAGATGCTGCGGGACGTGCTCTGGGGCGAGCTCGACGTGCTGATCGTCGACATGCCGCCCGGCACCGGCGACGCCCAGCTCACTATGGCTCAGGCGACGCCGCTCTCGGGCGCCGTCATCGTCTCGACGCCGCAGGATCTCGCGCTGATCGACGCCCGCCGGGGCGTGACCATGTTCAAGAAGGTCGCGGTCCCGATCCTCGGCGTGATCGAGAACATGGCGACCTTCATCTGCCCGAATTGCGGCCACGCCTCGAACATCTTCGGGCATGGCGGCGCCCGCATCGAGGCGCAGCGCCTCGGCGTGCCGTTCCTCGGCGAGGTGCCCCTCGACATGACCATCCGGGAGACCTCGGATTCCGGCCGTCCCGTGGTGGCGACCGATCCGGACGGGCCGCACGCCAAGGTCTACCGCGACATCGCCGCGTCCCTGTGGGCAAACCTCACCGGCGCCCCGGCCGGCCGCACCGCGCCGCGGATCGTCATCGAGTGACGTTTTCGTGGTCGACCGCCCGCACATCCTAGGCCTGATCCTCGCCGGAGGCCTCGGCCGGCGCATGGGCGGCGTCGACAAGCCGCTGCTGCGGCTGGGCGGGCGGACGCTGCTGGACCGCGTAGTCGAGCGGGTCGGCCCGCAATGCGGGGCGGGGCTGGCGCTCAGCGCCAACGGCGATCCGGCGCGGTTCGGCGTGTTTCCGGGGCCTGTCCTGCCCGACACGGTGCCGGGCCTGCCGGGTCCGCTCGCCGGCCTTCTGGCAGGGCTCGATTTCGCAGCCGCGCAGCGGCCTGAGGTCAGCCATGTGCTGACCGTGCCCGGGGATGCCCCGTTCCTCCCGGCGGATCTCGCGATGCGGCTGGGATCGGCTCCGGGGAATGTCCCGATCACGCTGGCCGCCTCGGGTGGGCGCGAGCACTACACCGTGGCGCTCTGGCCGGTCGGGCTGCGGGGGGATCTGCGCCGCTCCCTGGTGGAGCGGGACGAGCGGCGGGTCGGCGCGTTCATCGCGCGCCATGGTGCCACTGTCTTGGAATGGCTGGTGGAGCGGGTCGATCCGTTCCTGAACGTCAACACGCCGGAGGATCTGGCCGCGGCCGCGGAACGCGAGCCAGACGGAGCGGGCCGTACGGCCGAACGTCTGCCGAGCGCTTAGCGCTACGACGGCGTCAGGGCGGATTGCTCATCCCGCATCGTCATTGCGAGCGCAGCGAAGCAACCCAGGAATACGCCACGTTCGGGAATCGGGCGTTGCGCTCGGTTGCCTCGCTCCGCCCGCAATAACGAAGGCGGTGATGACACTCTGGCCGCCCGTGCCCGCACCTGTCGCGAGCACGGGCGGCCGAGTCTCAACTTACGCGGCTTCGCTCACGCTGGCCTTGACGATCTTGTCCGGCGAGCGCGGCGGCTCGCCCTTGTTGAGCGTGTCGACCACATCCATGCCTTCCACGACCTTGCCCCAGACGGTGTATTGCTTGTCGAGGAAGCGGGCGTCGTCGAAGCAGATGAAGAACTGCGAGTTCGCCGAGTGCGGGAAGTTGGTGCGAGCCATCGAGCAGGTGCCGCGCACGTGGGGCTCGGCGTTGAACTCGGCCTTCAGGTCCGGCAGCTCGGAGCCGCCCGAGCCGGTGCCGGTCGGGTCACCGGTCTGGGCCATGAAGTTCTCGATCACCCGGTGGAACGGCACGCCGTCGTAGAAGCCCTGGGCTGCCAGCGTCTTGATCCGCTCGACATGGCCCGGGGCGAGGTCGGGGCGCAGCGCGATCACGACGCGGCCCTTGGTGGTCTCGAGGGTGAGAGTGTCGGTGTCGGCCATGGTGTGGTCCTTCCTGTTGGTGGGAATGTAGCGGCGCTCCCCGGATCCGGCGAGCGCGGCGAAACGGTCAGGCCGGCGGGCGGTAGATCAGGCGCAGGGCCACCGGCCGCCCGGCGATCGCCCGGCCGAGGCCCGGGGTGATCCGCGCCGGGGTGCAGCCGGCGAGCGCCTCGAGGGTCGCCCGCACGAGGGCGCGGCGCTGGTCCCGCGCGAACCCCGCCGCGTAGGTGATGCGCGGGGTGCCGATCAGGCTGCCGTCGCGCCGGAGCGACAGCCGCGCGGTGATCTCGACATCCTCGGACCCGGCCGCGGGCCGGCCGAGACCGGCGGGCGGCTGCCAGCAGGCCGCCAGCACCGGGTAGAGCTCGGCCAGGGTGTCGGCAGCCCCGGCCGGGGGCTGCGCCAGCGGCACCGCGACGGTGCCCCGCAAGGTCTGCGGCAGGCTCAGGCGATAGCCGCCGCCGGCCTGGTCGGCGTAGCCGCCATAGGCATAGCCGCCATCATAGGCACGCGCCGCCGCCGCCGGAGCGAGGGCGAGCGCGCCGAGGACGGCGAGCCGGCGCCACATCGGCGCGCGCTACTTCGCCTTCTCGGCGAGCGTCATGCGGACGATCTTGTCCGGGTCCTGCACGGCCCCGCCCGGTGCGCCGGGGGCGGCCTTCTTGATCTTGTCGAGCACGTCGAGCCCGTCGGTGACGTTGCCGACGACGGTGTACTGCTTGTTCAGGAACGGCGCGTCGCCGAGGCAGATGAAGAACTGCGAGTTGGCCGAGTTCGGATCCGATGAGCGGGCCATGCCGACGGTGCCGCGGCGGAACTCGGCGGTCTGGGAGAACTCCGCCGGGATGTTCGGCAGGCTCGAGCCGCCGGTGCCGTTGCCCTTCGGGTCGCCGGTCTGGGCCATGAAGCCGTCGATCACCCGGTGGAACTTCAGGCCGTCGTAGAAGCCCTGGGAGATCAGGGTCTTGATCTGCTTGACGTGCTTCGGGGCGAGGTCGGGCCGCAGCGCGATGGTGATGCGCCCGTCCTTGGTCTCGAGATAGACCGTGTTGGCGTCGGCGGCCCGGGCGGCCGGGACGGAGCCGAACGTGAGGGCGAGCGCGAGGAGGGCGTGGCGGCGATTCATCGGGTTCCTTCCAGAGAGGTCAGAGGATCAGGCGGTGGCGGCGAAGCGCTGCCGGAGGCGGGCCGCGACGGCGGCGGGCACGAAGGGCGAGACGTCCCCGCCCATGCCGGCGATCTGGCGCACCAGCGTCGCGGTAATCGGGCGCGCCTGCGTCGAGGCGGGCAGGAACACGGTCTGCACCTCGGGCGCCATGGCGCCGTTCATGCCGGCGAGCTGCATCTCGTAATCGAGATCCGTGCCGTCGCGCAGGCCGCGGATGAAGATCGAGGCGCCGCAGCGCCGGGCCGCCGAGACCGCGAGGTCCGCGAACGTCGCGATCTCCAGCGTCGCGCCCTCGGCCGCGGCCACCGGCCCGCAGGTCTCGGTGAGCAGGGCGGCGCGCTCCTCGGCGGAGAAGAGCGGCGCCTTGCCGGGATGGACGCCGATGGCGATCACGAGGCGGTCCACCAGCCGGCAGGCCTGGCGGACCACGTCGAGATGGCCGTTCGTGACCGGATCGAACGAGCCGGCGTAGAGGGCGGTGCGGGTCATCGAGGCCCGACCTAGAGCATTTTTGCGCCGGACGGAACCTCGCGGTGCGCGGGCCGGAGCCTCATGCTTCCTCGGCGCCGCCCTCCGGACCGGCCTCGGCGACGCCCTCGCCGTTCTCCTCGTCCTCGCCCTCGATGTGCTCCACCGACACGACCTTCTCGTCCTTGGCGGTGTTGAACACGGTCACGCCCTGCGAGGCGCGGCCGACGATGCGGATGTCGTCCACCGGCACCCGGATCAGCTGGCCGCGGTCGGTGACCAGCATGATCTGGTCCGTGGCCTCGACCGGGAAGGAGCCCACGAGGTTGCCGTTGCGGTCGTTGACCCGCATGGCCGTGATGCCCTTACCGCCGCGGCCCGAGGTCCGGTACTCGAAGGACGAGGAGCGCTTGCCGTAGCCCCGCTCGGACAGGGTGAGCACGTATTGCTCGGCCGCGCCCATCTCGGCGTAGCGCTCCGGCGAGATCGCGGCGGCCTCGGCGCCATCCTCGGCCTCCACCTCGGCGCCCTCCTCCGCCTCACCGGTGACGGCGCGGCGCATCTTCAGGTAGCCCGTCCGCTCCTCGGCGCTGGCGTCGAAGGCGTTCAGGATGGTCATCGAGATCACCCGGTCGTCCGGGGCGAGCAGGATGCCGCGCACGCCGGTGGAATCCCGGCCCTTGAAGACGCGCACATCCTCCACCGGGAAGCGGATGCACTGGCCCTTGGCCGTGGTGAGCAGCACGTTCTGGTCCGGCCGGCAGATCTCGACATGGACGATGTGATCGCCCGGATCGAGCTTCATGGCGATCTTGCCGTTGCGGTTCACCTGGACGAAGTCCGACAGCTTGTTGCGCCGGACGTTGCCGCTGGCGGTGGCGAACATCACGTCGAGCGTCTCCCAGGACGCCTCGTCCTCGGGCAGCGGCATGATCGTGGTGATGCGCTCGGAGGTGTCCTGCAACTGCAGGATGTTCACCAGCGCCTTGCCGCGGGCGTTCGGGGCGGCCATCGGCAGCCGCCAGACCTTCTCCTTGTAGGCCTGGCCCTGGCTGGAGAAGAACAGCACCGGCGTGTGGGTGTTGGCCACGAACAGGCGGGTGACGAAATCCTCGTCGCGGGTGGCCATGCCCGAACGGCCCTTCCCGCCCCGGCGCTGGGCCCGGTAGGTCGAGAGCGGCACGCGCTTGACGTAGCCGGCATGGGACACGGTCACGACCATGTCCTCGCGGGCGATCAGGTCCTCGTCGTCGACGCTCGAATCGTAATCGACGATCTCGGTCCGGCGCGGGGTGGCGAATTGCTGCCGCACCTCGATCAGCTCGTCCTTGACGATCGCCTGGATGCGGGCGCGCGAGCGCAGGATGTCGAGATAGTCGGCGATCTCGTCGGCCAGCGTCTTCAGCTCGTCCCCGACCTCGTCGCGGCCGAGGGCGGTGAGGCGCTGCAGGCGCAGGTCGAGGATGGCGCGGGCCTGGGTCTCGGACAGGCGGTAGGTGCCGTCCTCGGCGACCCGGTGGCGCGGGTCGTCCACCAGCGCGATCAGCGGCGCGATGTCGTGGGCCGGCCAGTCGCGGTTCATCAGGGCCTCGCGGGCCGAGTTCGGGTCCGGCGAGGTCCGGATCAGCCGGATCACCTCGTCGATATTGGCGACCGCGATGGCCAGGCCGCACAAGACGTGGGCGCGCTCGCGGGCCTTGCCGAGCAGGAACTTGGTGCGCCGGGAGACGACCTCCTCGCGGAAGTCCACGAAGGCCTGGAGCAGGTCCTTCAGGTTCATCAGCTCCGGCCGGCCGCCGTTGAGGGCGACCATGTTGCAGCCGAAGGAGGATTGCAGCGGCGTGAACCGGTAGAGCTGGTTCAGCACCACCTCGGCCATGGCGTCGCGCCGGATCTCGACCACGATGCGCATGCCGCTGCGGTCGGATTCGTCGCGCAGGTCGGAGATGCCCTCGACCCGCTTCTCCTTCACGAGCTCGGCGATCTTCTCGACCAGCGTCGCCTTGTTCACCTGATACGGGATCTCGGTGAAGATCAGCGCCTCGCGCTCCTTGCGCAGCTCCTCGACATGCGACTTGGCGCGCATGATCACCGAGCCGCGGCCGGTGGCGTAGGCCTGCCGGGTGCCGGCCCGGCCGAGGATCATGCCGCCGGTGGGGAAGTCCGGCCCGGGGACGATCTCGGTGAGCTGCTCGATGGTCAGGCCCGGATCGTCGATCAGCGCCACGCAGGCGTCGATCAGCTCGCCGAGATTGTGCGGCGGGATGTTGGTCGCCATGCCGACCGCGATGCCGCCGGCGCCGTTGACCAGGAGGTTCGGGAACCGGGCCGGGAGGACGGTGGGCTCCTCCCGCGATTCGTCGTAGTTCGGCTGGAAGTCGACGGTGTTCTTGTCGATGTCCGAGAGCAGCGCCGTGGCGGGCTTGGCCAGGCGCGATTCGGTGTAGCGCATGGCCGCCGGCGGATCGCCGTCGACCGAGCCGAAATTGCCCTGCCCGTCGATGAGCATCAGGCGCATGGAGAAGTCCTGCGCCATCCGCACCAAGGCGTCGTAGATCGATTGGTCGCCGTGCGGGTGGTAGAGACCGATCACGTCGCCGACGATGCGCGCCGACTTGACGTATTTCCGCTCCGGCAGGTGCCCGGATTCGAAGGCGGAATACAGGATGCGGCGGTGGACCGGCTTCAGGCCGTCGCGCGCGTCGGGAAGCGCGCGGCTCACGATCACGCTCATGGCGTAATCGAGGTAGGAGCGGCGCATCTCGTCGGTGATGGAGACGGGGCGAATGTCGCTGGCGGGCGGGGCGGTGCCCGTCGGATCGGTCTCGGCCAAGGAATTACCCGTAATCAGGCCCGGAGGGGCGGTGCTGGCGACCGTCCCGGTGGCGCGCGGAGCGCCCGGACGGCCTTGCGGAACAGCAGTGATATCAGGTGGTTAAATAAGCTTTTCCGCGCCCGCACACAAGGCTGCGCCCCGGACCGGTCCGGCCGGGGCGCAGGCTGCATCCGTCAGTAGAAAGTCGGGTGCCGGGGGGCGAAATGCCGGCGGTAAACGACGGGCCGGCGGTGCCAATGATGACGGTGCCAATGGTGCCGCCGATGCCAGTGATGGCGCCGGTGATGCCAGTGCCGCCGCCAGTGATGGCGCCGGTGCCAGTGGCGCCGATGATGCCAGCGCGCGAGCTGCACCGTGGGGCCGGGCGCAGCCGCCTCGGCGGCGGCCGGGACCGGCAGGGGCGCCGCTCCCGCGGGGGCGTTGGCGAAGCCCCCGATCAGCGCCGCGAGCAGGACCAGGATAGGCCAGGGTCGCATCGTCTCTCTCCCGTGTGAGCACCCGGAGGCCGTCCGCCGATCCGGGCCGGCGCGATCCGCGCCATCGGCAGGAACCGCCAAGGTCGGCAAACGGTTCGATCCGCTGCGACTGCGCAGACCGCCATGAGCGCCGGGACCTCGTGTCCCGGTTCCCTTGCGCGCGGCGCCGGAACGCCCAATTCGGGCGGCAGCACTCACGCTTCCCGCGCCGTCCAAGAGACTCCATGCCGTTCGCGCTTCCCGACGCCCTCCGGGCCTTCCTGCCGCGCCGCTTCCGCGACCGCCGCCCGCGGGTCGCCGTGGTCCGGCTCTCCGGCACGATCGGGGCGGTCTCGCCGATCCGCCCGGGGCTCTCGATCGGCGGGGTCGCGGGCAGCCTGGAACGGGCCTTCACGATGCCCGGGATCAAGGCGGTGGCGATCGTGATCAACTCGCCGGGCGGCTCGCCGGCGCAGTCGCACCTGATCCACCGGCGCATCCGGGCCTTGGCCGAGGAGAAGGCACTGCCGGTCGTGGCCTTCGTGGAGGATGTCGCGGCGTCGGGCGGCTACATGATCGCCTGCGCGGCCGACGAGATCGTCGCCGACCCGACCTCGATCGTCGGCTCGATCGGGGTGGTCTCGGCCGGGTTCGGCTTCCACGGCCTGCTGGAGAAGATCGGCGTCGAGCGCCGGGTCCACACTCAGGGCGAGGCGAAGTCGATGCTCGACCCGTTCCGCCCGGAGGATCCGGCCGACGTGGAGCGCCTGAAGCGCCTCCAGGCCGACATCCAGGACCTGTTCACCGGGCTCGTGACGGCGCGGCGCCCGACATTGTCGACCTCCGAGAACCTGTTCACCGGCGCGGTCTGGACCGGCCGCCAGGCGCTCGCCCTCGGGCTGGTCGACGCGCTCGGCGACGTCCGCGCCACGATGCGCGTCCGCTTCGGCGACACGGTCGACCTGCGTCTGGTCGCCGAGGCCCGGGGCGGGATCCTCTCCCGCCTGCTGCGCCGGGGCGGGGCGCCGGGCGGGATCGCCGAGGACGCCCTAGCGGCGCTGGAGGAGCGCGCCGCCTTCGCACGGTTCGGGCTCTAAAACGGGGAGCCCGAACCGGAGCCGGGCCCGGCCTAGGCGGCGACCTGCGCGAGGAAGCGCTCGATCTCGCTCTCCAGCTCGGCCGCCACCGAATCCACGGTCTGGGCCGCGCCGGTGACGGTGGCCGCCATCCGGGCGGAGCGCCTTGCGGCGCCGGCCACCGTGGTCAGGCCGCCGGCGATCGCCTCCGTGGCCCCCGCCGTGTCGGCGACGTTGCGCGAGATCTCGGCCGTGGCCGCGCTCTGGGCCGAGACCGCGGAGGCGATGCCGCCCGTGGTCTCGGTGACCGCCCGCATCCGCTCGCCCATCCGGCCGATCGCCGCCACGGTCGCCTCGGTGGAGGATTGGACCCCGGCGATCTGGTTGCCGATCTCCTCCGTCGCCTTGGCCGTCTGCGAGGCCAGGGCCTTCACTTCGGACGCCACCACCGCGAAGCCCTTGCCGGCCTCGCCGGCGCGGGCCGCCTCAATCGTGGCGTTGAGCGCGAGCAGGTTGGTCTGGCCGGCGATCTGGCGGATCAGCCCGACCACGTCGCCGATCCGGCTCGCGGCATCCGCGAGGTCCGTGATCTCGGTGTTCATCGTCTCGGCCTCCACGGCCGCGGTGGTGACCAGCCGCTCGGCCTGGTCGAGCTGCATGCCGATCTCGCCGATCGACGCGGAGAGTTCCTCGGCCGCGCTCGCCACCGTCTGGACGCTCGCCGAGGTCTCGTGCGAGCCCCGCTCGGTCTCGGCCACGGCGATTTCCGCCTCCGCGGAGGTGGCCACCATCTCGTCGGCGCGCGCCCGCATCTCGCCGGTGCTCGCGGTGAGCGAGCCCTTCAGCACCACGACCTGCCTGCGGAACGCCTCGATGACGCGGTCGAGATTCGCCCGGCGCCGGGCCTCGTCCGCCGCGCCCGCGCTCTGGAGACCTTCGAGTTCCCGGGTCCGCAGGCCGGCGCTGCGCAGCACCTCGAGGGACCGGGCCACCGCGCCGATCTCGTCGCCGCGCCCGGTATGGGGGATCGGGGTCTCCAGATCGTCCGCCGCCAGCGCCTCGATCCGCGACGAGATGGCGGCGAAGGGCCGGAACAGGCGCGCCGCCACCAGGCCGACCAGGGCGCAGGCGAGCACCGCGATGACCAGCGCGGCCACGCTGAGGCTCGTCATCGTCTGCGCGTAGGCGTCGAAATACATCTCGATCGGGAGCCCGATGAACAGGATGCCGTTGACGGTGCCGGCCGCGTCCAGGGTCGGCTGATAGACGGTGTAGTAGCGGCGCCCGAACAGCACCGCCGGGCCCTCGTAGGTCCGGCCCGCGCGCACCGCGGCCTGGGCCGGGCTGTCCGCGGCGAGCAGGGTGCCGACGGCGCGGGCGCCGTCCTGGCCGCGCACGGTCGTCTGCCGCCGCACGAAGGTACCGGTGGCCGGCTCGTAGCTGAACACCGTGGCGACACCGCCGGAATAGGCCACCGCGTCGTCGACCACGGACGCGTCCGCGAAGCCCGCGAGGCTCGGCGCCACCACCTTGGCGATCCGCGCCTCCGTCACGTCGGCCGTCGTTCCGGGAAGCCGCGCGGCCAGGACGAGCGCCAGCGTGCGCAGGTTGCGCTCGCCGTTGCTGCGCTGCTCCGCCTCCATCTGCGACCAGGTCTGCCGCGAGACGGTGATCCAGATCGCCCCCGCCGTGAGCGTCACCACAACCATGGCGAGCAGGATCACCTTCGTGGACAGGGTCATCGCCTGTAGCGAAAGAGGACGTCGGGTCATGGACTGGCATCCGCGCTTGAACTACGCGCGGACACTGTGACTTAGGGTTGAATCAATCGTTAAGGTCGCTATTAGAAGCAAAAGACCTAGCCGCTAGGTTCAACTCTGGCCTGCGCGCCGTGCAGAGACCCGCGCCAGGGCGGCCAGATCCTTCTCGCCGTCCCCGTGGCTGATCGCCTCGATCAGCCCGTCGCGCAGGACGCTGGCGAAGGGCATCGGCACGCCCGCGCCTTCCGCCGCCTGGAGGGCGAGGCGCACGTCCTTGGCGCCGAGCTTGAGGCCGAAGCCCGGCGGCTCGTAGCGGTTCTGGGCGATCGAGGCGCCGTAGCCCTTGTAGACCGGCGAGGCGAACAGCGTGTTGGTCATCAGGTCGAGGAAGTCGGCGCCCGCGACCCCGTGGCCTTCGGTCAGCGCGCAGGCCTCGCCCATGGCCTCGATCGCCGAGATCAGCATGAAGTTGCCGGCGAGCTTGACCGCGTTGGCCCGCGACGGCTCCTCGCCGAACGGCCAGGTCTTGGCCCCCATCGCGTCAAGCAGCGGCGCGGCGCGCGCGATCAGGGCCGCATCGCCGGCGGCCACGATGTTGAGCTTGCCGGCCTCGGCCACGTCCGGCCGGCCGAAGACCGGCGCGGAGATGTAGGGAACGCCGGCCCGCTCATGGATCGCCGTGAGCTGCCTGGCGAGCGCCACCGAGATCGTGCTCATGCCGATATGCAGGCCGGGGCGCTGGGGCTGGTCGAGCAGCCCGCCCGACACGATCACCGCCTCGAGCGCCGCGTCGTCGGCCAGCATGGTAATGACCGCCTCGCCCGCGAACGCCTCGGCGGCGCTCGCCACCGGGGTCACCCCGTCGAGGCCCTGCGCGCCCTCGGGCGAGCGGTTCCAGGCCCGGACCCGATGGCCTGCCCGCGCGAGGCTCGCGGCCATGCCGCGGCCCATCCGCCCCAATCCGATGAATCCGACGTCCATGCCGTGCTCCTCGTCGCGCCCTGCCGTCCGACCAACCCGGATCGGGCGGGGATGGCGCACCGGGATTTGCCCCGATCGCCGGCCGTGGCAAGCTCGATCCATGACGCGCAACCGCATCACGGATATTCCCGGCCTGCGGGTCGGTCACGCCAGCGACCTCACGGTCGCCAGCGGGGTCACCGCGATCCTGTTCGACGCGCCCGTGGTGGCGTCGGTCGACGTGCGCGGCGGCGGCCCGGGCACCCGCGAGACCGACCTGCTCGATCCCGAGCGCACGGTGGAGCGGATCGACGCGCTGGTGCTCTCGGGCGGTTCGGTCTTCGGGCTCGACGCGGGCGCGGGGGTGACCGCCTGGCTCGCCGAGGCCGGACGCGGCTTTCCGGTGGGCCCGATGCGGGTGCCGATCGTGCCGGGCGCGATCCTGTTCGACCTGCTCAACGGCGGCGACAAGGCGTGGGGCCGCTACCCGCCCTATCGCGAGCTGGGCTTCCTGGCGGCGGCAGCCGCGTCGAACGACTTCGCCCTCGGCTCCGTGGGGGCCGGCACGGGGGCGCGGACCGGGCGTCTGAAGGGCGGGATCGGCTCGGCCTCGGCGACGGTGCCGGGCACCAGTTTCTCGGTTGGCGGGCTGGCTGCGGTCAACGCCTTCGGCAGCGCCACGATCGGCGACGGGCCGCATTTCTGGGCCGCGCCGTTCGAGGTAGACGACGAGTTCGGCGGGCTGGGCTCCCCGGCCCGGGTGCCGGCGGACGCCCTCGCCTTCCCGGCCCGGACGCTGCCCGGCGCGGCCACGACGCTCGCGGTGGTCGCCACCGACGCGGCGCTGACCAAGGCCCAGTGCCGGCGCCTGGCGGTGGCGGCGCAGGACGGCCTCGCCCGCGCCCTGGTGCCGGCCCATACGCCCCTCGACGGCGACCTCGTCTTCGCGGTGGCGACCGGCACCGTGCCGCTCACTGACCTGGTGGCCGACCTCGCCCGCCTGGGCGACGCCGCCGCGCGGGTGCTGGCGCGGAGCGTGGCGCGGGGCGTCTATTGCGCGACGACCCTGCCGGGCCACGCTGTCGCGGCGCCTCTGTCGGTCATGGGCTTGCCGCCGGCTTGGTGCGACGTGTTCCGAGAGTCTTAGATTTCGAGACCGACCACGAAGCGCGTGATCGCGGGTATCTTCAATTTGGCGCCAGGAAAAAGCCTTCTTCCCGTTCAAATTTTATAATTTTCCTGTCAAATTTACTATAAAGATCGGGTGTAATGAAAAAAACAACCTCGTGGCCAGAAATCATCTGAATGCCATCACGGATTTTATATCTTTCTGATGTCCGATAGAATCCTATGACGACGTGACTCCAGGACTTGCCATCGTTTAATACAGTATTACCCCAGGATATCATTAAAACAGAGGCTTTGTCATCGCGATTTTTGTCATAGAATTCTCTGATGGCTTCAATTTCTGCCCAAGCTTCCAGAGAAATCGTGAAGTTGATTGGGAGATAAGAATTCGTCGTCATGGCTCACCTCCTGAAGTTGTCGTTCAGCAACATTCCATGGCTGACAGCTGCTGATGGAAGTTCCTGAATGCAACGAAGATTTGTTGGGCCTTCAACCATGACTAATCCGAAGTCGAATTCGTAGACACAATTGCGCCCTACTTTTTTGGTATCTCGGCGACAAGTATTCCGAAGCTGTACGATTGCGCGACAGGTTGAACGCCGTTGTCGGTTCGACGTTTTCCAGACCCAGATGAGGTACTAGACCATTGACCTCCTTCGCGCTGTCCCGCCGGGACACGCGGCTGATTGGGATCAAAATATTTAAGCGCAAACCTAAGCCGATTGAATTTTACGACTACGCTGGCTGCCGCAAGATCATAACGAAGTTTAGATAGATGCAATGATTCGCCGCGGTCACGCATCGCGAGTTCTCCTCTGCACGCATACGTATAGGAATTTTAGCAGAAAATCGAGATTCCGGACCATGACGTGATCAGCATTTTGCATCAATTTTATAGCAATATTCGACTAGATTTATCAACTTTGACTTGATATCGATTAATAATTTAAACATTAATTATTTTTGCGACTTGTTTGAGTGAAAATAAAAGGTATGTTCAATTTAAGAACATATTCTTGCGCACTTGTCGATCTGCATCATGCCGCTTGTGCATCGACCGCTATCAAACGGCCCCCTGCGACGCTTCTGCTCGCGATCGTTCATGCGTGGAGAGGTAGTGCCGTCCCACCGAGACTGTCTCACACCTCCCCGCGCGCATCCTCGATCAGCTGCGCCAGCCCGGCATCGACCTCCTCGGCGAGCATCTTGCGCTCGGCATCCGTGAGGTCCTTGGCCCAGGTGGTGCCGCCAAAGCCTTCCGCGCAGCGCGCCCGCTCGGAGGCGATGTAGGCTTCGGTCTCGGCGGGCCGCGTCTTCATCGCGTGGACGAGGCCGAACCAGGCCGCCCGCTCCACCACCGCCAGCCGCGCCCGCAGGCGGATCGCCGCCGCCTTGTTCGGATCGATCCCGTCGTCGCTCATGGCTTATCTCCCACATCGTTCTCGGCGAGCCGCTGGATCAGGCCCTGGAGCCGGCCCGGCACCGGCTCGGCGGCGGAGCGCGCGTAGAGCACCCGCAGCTGCCGGCCGATCTCGGCGAGGCTCATGGAGCCCTTGGCGATCACCCGGTCGGCCTGGGCGCCGAGGCTCGCTTTCTCGGCGCTGGTGATCTCTTTGGCGGTGAGCACCACCACCGGCACGTCGCCGTCCGGACGGGCGCGCAGCGCCCGCAGGAAGCTGAACCCGTCCATCTCGGGCATCATCAGGTCGAGCAGGATCAGGCTCGGGCGCGTCTGGCTGACCCGCTCCAGGGCAATCCGGCCATTCTCGGCCTCGTCCACGGTCCAACCCTCGCGGCCGAGCGACCGGCGCAACCGCTCCCGGGCATCCGGGTCGTCGTCGACCACGAGGACGCGCGCCTCCCCCGGTCCTTCCGGGCGGTAGCGCTCCATCATGCCCTTCAGCCGGTCCCAATCGATCGGCTTGACGAAGTAGTCGGTGGCGCCGAGCGCCTGGCCGAGCCCCTGCTCGGCCACCACCGAGGTCATGATTACCGGCGTGCCCGCGAGATCCGGATCGCTGCGCACGGCGTGCAGCACCGCCCAGCCGTCCATGCGCGGCATCTCGACATCGAGCAGGATCGCCCGCGGCCGCAGCGCCCGGGCGAGGGTCAGCCCGGCGCGGCCGTCATTGGCGGTGCGGACGTGAAAGCCCTCGCGCTCGAGGAAGCGCTGGAGCAGCTCCCGGGCGGCCGGGTCGTCGTCCACCAGCAGGACCGTCTCGTGCTGCTCGTGCGGCTCGACCGCCGCGGCCGCGATCTCGGCCACCTCCGGCGGCTCGTCCTCGGGCTTGAGCGTCGCGGGCAGGCGGATCGTGAAGGTCGCGCCCTGCCCTTCCGTGCTGGTGACGGCGATGTCGCCGCCCATGGTCTGGCAGAAGGCCCGGGTGATGGCGAGGCCGAGGCCGGTGCCGCCGAACTGGCGGGTGGTCGAGTCGTCGGCCTGGACGAAGCGCTCGAACAGGCGCCCGATCTGCTCCTCGCTCAGCCCGATGCCGGTGTCGCTCACCGCGAAGGACAGCCAGTCCGCCCCGTCCTCCTGATGGCGGCGCACCGCCAGGGTGATGGTGCCGTTCTCGGTGAACTTGGCGGCGTTGCCGATCAGGTTGACCAGGCACTGGCGGATCTTGGTCTGGTCCTGGTGGATGGAGCCCAGCGCGTCGGCATCCGCGTCGACCACGAAGCGGTTGCCCTTCTTCTCCACCAGCGACCCGGTGGAATCGCCGACATCCTGGATCAGGTCCGCGACGGGGAAGGTCTCGGCCGAGGCGGTCATGCGTCCGGCCTCGATCTTGGAGATGTCGAGCACGTCGTTGATCAGCGACAGCAGGTGCCGGGCCGCCGCCTCGATCTTGCGCAGGTCCGGCAGGAGGGCGGCCTGGCCGATATCCTCCAGCTCCTCGCCGAGCATCTCGGAATAGCCGATCACCGCCGAGAGCGGGGTGCGCAGCTCGTGGCTCATATTGGCGATGAACTGGCTTTTAGCCCGGTTGGCGGCCTCCGCGGCCTGGCGGGCCCGCTCGACCGCCTCCTCGGCCTCCTTGCGCTCGGTGACGTCGACGCAGGTGCCGACCCATTCGCGCAAGGTGCCGTCCTCGGCGAGCACCGGCACGCCGCGCACCTCCATGGCGCGCCAGACGCCGTCATGGCGGCGCAGGCGGTACTCGACCTCGTAGGGCTTGCGCTCCTCGACGCAGGCGGCCCAGGCATCGGCCGCGTGAGCCCGGTCGTCGGGATGGACCGCGTCGACCCAGCCCCAGCCCTGATAGGCCTCCTCGTTCTGGCCGGTATAGGTGCTCCAGCGGACCTGCGGCGGCATCAGCTCGCCGACCGCGTTGGTGTTCCAGATCACCGCCGCGGAGGCGTCCACCAGCGCCCGGAAGCGCTGCTCGGAATCGCGCAGGCGGTCCTCGACGGCGCGGCGGCGGGAGATGTCGGTGTTGGTGCCGTACCAGCGCAGGATGTTGCCCGCCGCGTCCCGGTGGGGCAGCGCCTTGGACAGGAACCAGCGGTAGATCCCGTCCCGGCCCCGCAACGGGAACGTGTCCTCCCAGGATCGGCCGAGCATGATCGCCGCCCGAAAGCGCTCGGTCACGGCCTCGACATGGTCGGGATGGTGGACGGCGCGCCAGCCCCAGCCGCGCATCTCCTCCAGGGTGCTGCCCGTGTAGTCGTACCAGCGCTGGTTGTACCAGACGATGGTCCCGTCGGCCTCGGCGATCCAGGCGAGCTGCGGCAGCGTCTCGGCGAGATTCCTGTAATCGGCATCGGTGACGACGCCTCGGCCGCCCTCGGATTCGCTCATCGGCCCGCCGGTATCCCGTCATCGCCCCGCGGGGCGCATGGAATGCCTTATACACGCATCGGATCGGGATCCGACCGGATCTCGGGCACGGGGTCGGCGGGGCGCCGGCCGCGGAGGGCGTCGACGCTGTAGAGGGCGAGCGCCACCCAGATCAGGGCGAACATCGCCGCCCGGGGCGGCTCCACATGCTCGCCGTAGGCCAGGACGCTGAGGCACAGCAGGCAGGTCGGGGCGACGTATTGCAGCAGGCCGAGGGTCGTCAGCCGCAGGCGCACCGCCGCGGCGGCGAACCAGATCAGCGGCAGCGCCGTGGTGAGCCCGGTGAGCATCAGCAGCGCGAGGTTCTTCGGCTCGGCCGGCAGGAACGGCTCGGGCGAGAGGATCAGCCACGCGACCGCCGCCGGCAGGAGCAGCAGCGTCTCGGTCAGGAACCCGACCAGGGCATCGACCCCGACGATCTTCCGGACCAGCCCGTAGAGGGCGAAGCTCACCGCCAGGGAGAGCGACAGGATCGGCAATTCGCCGGCCCAGACCACCGCCACGGCGACACCCGCGGCCGCGATCCCCACCGCCACCGCCTGCAGGGGCCGCAGCCGCTCGCCGAGCACGATGCGCCCGAAGGCAACGCTGACCAGCGGGTTGATGTAATAGCCGAGGCTCGCGTCGAGCAGGTGCCCGCGGTCGATCGCGTAGAGGTACAGCAGCCAGTTGATCCCGATCATCACGGCCGAGACCGCCAGCAGGGCGTGGCGCGGGCGCAGGGGCAACGGCAGATGGAGCCGCTTGCGCGCGGCGAGCGCCAGGGCCAGCGCCCCCGCGAACAGGCTCGACCAGACGATCCGCTCGGCCAGGATGTGGTTCGGGCTGAAGGCCCCGAGCATCCGGAAATGCACCGGGACCAGGAGGCCCCAGCTCAGATAGGCGGCGAGCGCGTAGACGAGGCCCACGTCAGTCTTCCCGGTCGACCCGCCATGCGACCCGAGCGGGCGGACGGCCCGGGGGCTTTACGCCCGACCGGCCGCGCGCGACAGGGGGGACGGCGCAAGTCTGCCCTCCCCGGCCGCTGCGCGCAGCCCGCGTCTGGCTCAGGCGGCCCGGATCGTCGACAGGAACCGGTCGACCTCGCCGCTGAGGTGCTCGGACTGGCGCGACAGCTCCGAGGCGGCGCCCAGAACCTGGTCCGCCGCCCGGCCGGTTTCCGCCGCCGCCGAGGCCACGCCGGCGATGTTGCTGGTCACCTCGTCGGTGCCCTGTGCCGCCTGCCCGACATTGCGCACGATCTCCTGGGTCGCCGCCCCCTGCTCCTCGACCGCGGCCGCGATCGAGGTCGCCACCGACTCGATCTCCTTGATGCGCGCGGTGATGCCCGCGATCACCGCCACGGCCGCGCCGGTGGATTTCTGGATCTGGCCGATCTGGCCGGCCACATCCTCGGTCGCCCGGGCGGTCTGGTTGGCGAGTTCCTTGACCTCGGACGCGACCACGGCGAAGCCGCGACCGGCCTCGCCGGCCCGGGCAGCCTCGATCGTGGCGTTCAGCGCCAGCAGGTTGGTCTGGGCGGCGATGTCGGTGATCAGCCGGACCACGTCGCCGACCTTGGCGGCGGCACCGCTGAGTTCCTGGACCAGGGTCGCGGTCTGGTCGGCCTCGGCCACGGCGCCCTGGGCGAGCTTGGCCGAGCCGTCGACCTGCCGGCCGATCTCCTGGACCGACGAGCCGAGTTCCTCGGCCGCGCTCGCCACCGTGTTCACGTTGGAGGCGGCCTCCTCGGCCGCGGCCGCCACGGTGGTGGATTGGCTGGCGGTCTGGGTCGCGGTGGCGGTCATCGACTGGGCGGTCGCCTGCAGCTCGGTGGCCGCGGACGAGACCAGGCCGATAATCCGGCCGACCGTGCCCTGGAAGCCGTCGGCCAGTTCCAGCATGGCCTTGCGGCGCGCCTCCGCGGCGGCCTCGTCGGCGACGCGGCGGATCTCGGCCTGCTCGGCGGCCTTCTGGGCGACCAGCGCCTTGATGCCTTCCACGGCGCGGCCGATCAGGCCGATCTCGTCGCCGCGCCGGGCCTCGGGGATCTCGGCATCGATCTCCCCGTTCGCCATGCGGCGCAGCACGGCGGTCAGCCGGGTGATCGGGCGCGTGACGCCGTAGACCACGACCAGCATGCCGCCGATCATGCCCAGGGCGATGCCGAGGAGCGAGATGGTCAACAGCACGGTGCGCGTCCCGGCGGTGTCGGCGGTCAGCTCGTCGGACCGCTTCTGCTGCGCAACATCCATGTCGTCCACGAGCGTGCGGGCGGACTCGGTCGTCTCCGACTGGACGCCGTCCGCGATCCGGCGCGCCAGCGACAGGGCCTCGTCGGCCTTGCCCTTGTCGGCCAGGTCGCGCAGATCGCGGAGGGCCCGGTTATAAGCGTCGAAATGCCCGGCGATCTGCTCGATGCGGTCCCGGAACGCGGGCGCTTCCCGGCGAGCGCCGTCGATCAACTTCGCGGCCTCGGCGGCCAGGGTGTCGAGGCCGCGGCCGACGCGGCTTCCGTCTGCGGTGCCGGCTTCGGTTGCGGTGCGCAGGGCGGCGTAGCCGAGCTGCGCCACGACGCGGTTCAGGCGCGCGACCTTGACGACCGCCTTCGATTCCTTGTCAAGCAAAAGTGAGTATGACGCGTCGATCGCGACAATCTTCTGCGACGTGTACCAGGCACATCCGAAGAAAATTGCGCTCATGAGAGCAATAACTGCGAAAAGCTTCGACGGAATACTTAACTTCGACATCAGTTGCATGACGGCCCCACTCGGCACGATACCCTTCGAGCCAAAGTGACCTATGTTGATTTCTGCTTCCGGCGGCAAGTAATATTATCGAGCCATCGAGGCGGCGGCAGGATTGCCGAGCGATCGATTT
This sequence comes from Methylobacterium brachiatum, assembly GCF_900113845.1. Taxonomy (NCBI): domain Bacteria; kingdom Pseudomonadati; phylum Pseudomonadota; class Alphaproteobacteria; order Hyphomicrobiales; family Methylobacteriaceae; genus Methylobacterium; species Methylobacterium brachiatum. The sequence goes on from NZ_FOQW01000004.1 coordinate 387,063, forward strand.
CGATCTTTATCAATAAAAATTCATCTCGAGCATTTATTTCGCCGCCTCACATGGCGCGCAATTGAAACAGAAAAATTATTTTAATGCTGATTGTAGGAGTCGTAATCTGGTGGGGTCCGCTCACCGTCTCCGATCAGGGCGCGATCCAGCCGCCGGTCCAGTCGCCCTGCCCCCGCGTCCAGGCCGCCCGGCGATGGCCGCGGCGGTCGAGATAGAGGAAGTCGAGGCGCGCGGCCCGCACCCTGACGGCCGCGAAATGCGGGCGGCCGAGGGACGCCGCCGCATTCTCGTCCGGCAGCGTGTAGGCACCGCCCGCGGGCAGAGCCGTCCCGGGCGCGGGGTCGGCGCCGTAGCAGACCCGGCTCATCGCCCGGGAGCCGGCCCAGGCGGCCTCGGCGACGGCGTCGTCCGTGTGGAGCGTGGCGCGGCCCTCGATCCGGATCTGGATCTTGCTGGCCTCATCGTAGGCGGCGAGCGCGCAGGCCGGGTTCGCCAGGATCTCGGCGGCCTTGTCGGAGCGGCGGTCGCAATGGAACCGGAGGGTGCCGGATTCGGCGTCGGCTTCGCGCAGCACCACCGTGCGCAGCCGCGGGCCGTCGGGCCCGAGGGTCGCCAGCGCCGGCAGGTGGAAGCCGCTGCGGCCCTGCGCGGCGCCCTCCGCGAGAAGCCGCCACAGTTCCGCGAAGGTCGCGTCGAGATCGTCGTAGAAATCCGGCAGGGGGGCGCGGGTCATGCGGGATCCCGCTGGCGTCGCCGGCGCTCGCGGAAGATCAGCGCGAGGTTGCGGAGGTAGATGCCGGTGGACAGGCCCTGGCCGATGATGATCACCGGCTCCCGGCGGACGAACCCGTAGACCAGAGTCATCAGCCCGCCCAGGATCGACAGGAACCAGAACGAGAGCGGCATCACGCTCCGGCCGGCGCGCTCGCTGGCGATCCATTGCAGGATGAAGCGCGAGCCGAACACCATCTGGGCGACGATGCCGAACACCACCCAGAAATCGAGCCGGGTGACGAACACGTCGTAGAAATAGTCCGGCAGGTCGTGGGCCAGCTGGATCAGCATCGGGCGTCCTGGTCTGCCGGCGCGGGGAGTTCGTGCGGCTGCGGGTCGGCCCGCTTGCGCCGGATCAGCCACCAGACCCCGGCGAGGTCGAGGAGCCCGACCCAGAGCCGGTCGAACAGGCCGTAATTCGAGACGCCGGTGAGCCGGGGCCGGTCGATCACGTCGTGGTGGACCACGCTAAAGCCTTCGCGCACGACCAGGGCCGGCATGAACCGGTGCAGGGCGTCGAAATAGGGCAGCCGGAGATAGACGGCGCGGCGGAACACCTTCAGGCCGCAGCCGGTGTCCCGGGTGGCGTCCTTCAGGATGCGCCCGCGCACGCCGTTGGCGATGCGCGATTGCAGCATCTTGAAGCGCCCGTCCTTGCGGCCGCGCCGCTGCCCCTGGGCGAGGCCGGCCCGTTCGCCCCCCGCCTCCAGGGCGGCGAGCAGGGCCGGGATGAAGGCCGGGTCGTTCTGGCCGTCGCCGTCCAGCGTCGCGACGACCGGCGCCCGGGCCGCCAGGACGCCGCTGCGCACCGCCGCCGACTGGCCGCCGCTGCGCGCGTGCCGCACCACCCGCATCCAGGGCCGGCCGGCGCGCGCCGCCGCCAGGCTGTCCGGCGTGCCGTCGGTGGAGCCGTCATCGACGTAGATCAGCTCGAAGCCGAGGGCCATGCAGGCCGCCTCGATCTCGGCCACCAGGGGGGCGATATTGCAGGCCTCGTTCTTCACGGGCACGACGACGCTGAGGTTCGGGGCGCCGGTCACGGGGCCACCGCGTAGGCGGTCACAAAGACCCGCCGGCCGGTGTTGAGGTTGAAGCCCTCGACCTCGGCGAGCGGCGCCGGCGCACCCCGCGCCACCGGCCAGGCGGCGTTGAAGTCGTCCCGGTCCCGGGCCTCGACGAACAGCAGCCGGCAGCCGCCCGCCTCCAGGAACTGCTTGGCCGCGGCCCCGTCCGGCGGCAGGGCGAGATCGGTGCCGGTGAGGAAGACCAGGCTCGGCTCCCGGTAGCCGAGGCTCGCGACCTGCGGGTTCGGGCAGGCCATCCGGTCGCGCAGGGCGGCGAGACGCGGCGAGACCTTCAGGGCCGGCAGGGACCGCTGCGCCACGCCCAGCACCGCCGGCCCGAGCAGGCAGGACGCGAAGATGCCGAGCACGAGGGCGCGCTCGGGCCTGCCGCCCGCGAAGGCCATCCAGGCCAGGACCGCCACCGCGCAGGCGGCGGCGAGCAGCGGCAGCGCCGCCCAGGGAAGCGTGTGGCTGTCGAGGCGCCAGCCCGCGAGGCACAGGCCGAGCGTCAGCCCGATGGGGATCGCCGGCAGCAGCAGGGCGGTCGCCCGCGCCCCGCGCAGCCGCGGATCGAGCGCACCGCGGGACAGCGCCAGGCCGGTGAGGATGGCGAGCCACGGCATCAGCGGCAGGACGTAATGCGGCAGCTTGGTCGGCACCGCCTCGAAGATCAGCCAGGCCGGCAGCACGGCGGCGATCAGGAAGGCGACGGCGGGCTCGCGCCGGGCGCGCCAGGCGAGCGGGAGGCTCATCGCCGCGAAGGCCGCCCCCGGCCAGAAGGTCGCGAAGAAGGCGAGCGCGTAGGCCCCGGGGGGAGCCCAGTGCCGCTCGGCGCCGCCGCCGACCTTGGCCAGCATGTCGTGACCCACCGCCTCCGCGTAGAAGGCGCCGCCGCTCTTCCAGGCGATCGCCGCGAACCACGGCGCCACCAGCAGCAGCGTGAGGGCGAGGCCGGCCGCGGGCCTCAGGGCGAGCAGCCAGCGGCCCGAGCGCGCCGCCGCCGACAGGATCAGGGCCGGCAGGACGACGAACAGCGGCACCATCGGCCCCTTGATGAGGATGCCGAGCGCCATCCCGAGCCAGAAGGCCGGAAACACGGCACGGCCCACGGTTCCCCCGGCCCGGGACGCCAGCCACACCCGGGCGAGCGCCCCGAGGCTGGCGGTGGCGCAGGCGGCGAGCAGCGCGTCGGTCTTGGCGAGATGCGCCTCGGCGGTGAGCATCAGGCCGGCGCCGTACAGGGCGGCGGTCAGCAGGGCGAGCCGGCGCGGCAGGAACGCCAGGGCGGCCCAGTAGGCGAGCAGCACCGAGGCGGTGGCGCCGATCAGCGACGGGATCCGGTACAGGGCGATCTGCCGGCGCGCGTCGGGGACGCCCAGCGCCTCCCCGGCCGCCACCGCGGCGGCCTGCGCCCAGTAGATCCCGACCGGCTTCTTGTGCCGGGCCTCCCCCTGGAAGCGGATATCGACGAGGTCTCCGCTCTCCAGCATCTGCTTGGAGGCCTGGGCGAAGCGCGGCTCGTCCCGGTCCATCGGCTGGAGGGAGATCTGGCCGGGCAGGAACAGCAGCAGGCAGAGCGCCAGCAGGGCGGCCGCGGCCCGGGCATGGGTGAGGCTCAGCGCGTCAAGGCCGCGGCCGATCCGATCGACAGAAGCGAGGCGCGGGACGCCGTCGGCGGAGAGGCTCGTGCTCATGCCCGGCCGGTCAATCAGGATCGGACGGGAAGGTCAAATGCTCCGTCACCCCGCCGTCATCGCGCGCGACGACGCGGGCGCCGTCAGGATGCCGCCCGCAGCCGCGCGAAGCCGGCGTCGAGATCGGCCTGGAGGTCGGCGATGTCCTCCAGCCCGATATGGAAGCGCAGGGCCGGGCCGCCCGGGGCCCATTGGGTCGCGGTCCGGTAGCCGGCGCAGTCGAACGGGATCACCAGGCTCTCGAAGCCGCCCCAGGAGAAGCCCATCCCGAACAGCTCGAGCCCGTCCAGCATCGCGGCGACCGCCGCCTCGGGCACCGGCTTGAGGATCACCCCGAACAGCCCGGAGGCGCCGGCGAAGTCGCGCTTCCAGATCGCGTGGCCGGGATCCTCCGGCAGGCCGGGATGCAGCACCCGCAGCACCTCCGGCCGCGCCTGGAACCACCGGGCCATCTCCAGCCCGGCGCGGCCGTGCTCGCGCAGGCGCAACGCCATCGTGCGCATGCCCCGGAGCGCCAGGAAGATGTCCTCGGCCCCGGCGCAGGGCGCGAAATGGTCGAAGGTGCGCCGCACCGCCGGGAAATAGGCCGCGTTGGCGGAGGTGAGGCCGATCAGCAGGTCCGAGCCGCCGCTCAGATACTTGGTGCCGGCCTCGACCGCGATATCGACCCCGCGTTCGTGGGGCGGGAACAGCAGGGGCGTCGCCCAGGTGTTGTCCATGATCACGCAGGCGCCCCTTGCATGGGCGACCTCGGCGATCGCCGGCACGTCCTGCATCTCGAAGCTCTGCGAGCCGGGCGCCTCGACCAGCACCGCCTTGGTGTTGGGGCGCATCAGCTCGGCGATGCCGGCCCCCACGGTCGGGTCGTAATAGGTGACCGCGACCCCGAACCGGGCCAGGACGCCGTCGCAGAACTGCCGGGTCGGGCGATAGGCCGAATCCGTCACCAGCAGATGGTCGCCGGCCGAGACCGCGGCCATCAGCGCGATGGTCAGCGCCGAGAGCCCCGAGGGGGTCACCACGGTGCCGGCGGCACCGGCGAGTTCCGTCCAGGCGTCGGTGAGCGAGTCCATCGTCGGCGTCGCCGAGGTGCCGTAATTGTAGCGCCCGCGCCGGTTCTTGATCGCGTCGTAGGTCGGGTAGAGCACGGTCGAGCCGCGATAGATCGGCGTGTTGACGAAGCCGTGCTGCGCGCCCGGATCCCGGCCGGCATGGACGAGGCGCGTCGCCGCCCCGAATGTCTGCTTCGATTCGGGCTTGGGCGTCAGGGACATTGGGGCTCGACGATCGCGTTGCGCTGCGACGCACGAAGCCCGCGGGCCCGGGCGAGGTCAAGCCTGAGGCGCGATGGAGGGGTTTTCTTGATGGCGACGGTGGGCTGTCATACCCGCTCGGTCATTCCGGGGCGCCGCAGGCGAGCCCGGAATCCAGAAACGCCGACGGCGCAAGGTTTTAGGCTGTTAGCGTCTCTGGATCCCGGGCTCCGCTACGCGGCCCCGGGATGACGCGGGGGATGCACGGTGTCGATGCGCTTCCGCTCACGGCGTCTCGGGCGGATCGGAGACCACGGCCTCCTCGTAAGCTTGCATCCAGGCGGCGTGCTCTTCGGAGCCCTCCGCATAGGGGCATTCGCTCACGGGCTTACCGTAGAGGCGGGCGTTGCGGCCCTGGATGAACGGGCTGTCGCTCGCGGTCGCCTGGACGTTCGTCAATATCGCCTCCCGAAGACTGGCACCCGGCCCGCAAATTTGGGGTGGGCTTCGTTAACGGGCCGGCGGGTAATCTGTTGCCGTCTCAAGTCGCGTTCCGGGTCGTCTGCGTGCGTATCCTGCGTTCTCTCTTCGGCGGCATCCTCGTCCTGGTCTCGACGGCGATCGTCGCCCTCGTCAGTGCCGACCGGCTCGCCCATCTGGCGCCGCCCGCGACGGTGCGGGCTGCCCAGGCCGAACCCTCGGCGACCGGGTCGCTTCCCGCCCCGGTGAAGGCTGCGCCGGCCCCGAAGCCGGTCGTGCCCAGCATCCCCAACGGCTTCGACACCGAGCGGCTCAACGCCCTGATGCGCGGCGACCCGATCCTGCCCCGGCGCTGACCGGAGCGCTTGCCGCCGCCGTGGATGCCGGGTCGGCGTAAGCGAGCGCGTAGAACCGGCTCCAGGCGTCTCGGGGCTCCGCCCCGAACCCCGCCAAAGGGCTCGCCCTTTGGCAACCCGTTACCGGGCGGTGCGGAACACCTGCAGGTCGAGATCCCGGACCTTCTTGCGCAGGGTGTTGCGGTTGACGCCGAGCAGCTCGGCGGCGCGGATCTGGTTGCCCCGCGTGGCGGCGAGCGCCGCGCCGATCAGCGGGCCTTCGATCTCGCGCAGGATCCGGTGATAGAGCCCGGGCGGCGGCAGCGTGTCCCGGTAGCCCGAGAAGTAATCCGACAGGTGCCGCTCCACGGCGCTCGACAGGGTCTCGGATTCGCCGGTGGCCTTGCGGGCGCTGCCATTGGCCGAGGCCGGGGCGGCGAGCGGCAGGGTGTCGAGCTCGGCCTCGATCACCGGGCCGGTGATCGTCTCCTGCGGATAGAGCGCGGCGAGCCGCCGGACCAGGTTCTCCAGCTCGCGGACGTTGCCCGGCCAGCGGTAGCGCTTGAGCCGCTCCATGGCGTCGCCGTCCAGCGTCTTGCGGGTCAGGCCCTCGCGCTCGACCAGAACGAAGAAGTGGCGGATCAGGTCCGGCACGTCCTCGGACCGCTCGCGCAGCGCCGGCAGCCGCAGCGGCACCACGTTCAGCCGGAAGAACAGATCCTCGCGGAAGATGCCCTGCTGGATCGAGATCCGCAGGTCCTTGTTGGTCGCCGCGATGATCCGCACGTTGGTCTTGATCGGCACACGGCCGCCCACCGTGGTGTACTCGCCCTGCTGGAGCACGCGCAGCAGCCGGGTCTGGGCCTCCATCGGCATGTCGCCGATCTCGTCGAGGAACAGCGTGCCGCCCTCGGCCTGCTCGAACCGGCCGGCCGAGCGCTGGAGGGCGCCGGTGAAGGCGCCCTTCTCGTGGCCGAACAGCTCGGACTCGATCAGGTCGCGCGGGATCGCGGCCATGTTGACCGGCACGAACGGGCCGGTGCGGCGGCGGCCGTAATCGTGCAGCGCCCGGGCGACCAGCTCCTTGCCGGTGCCGGACTCGCCGGTGATCATCACGGTGAGGTCGGTGGGCATCAGCCGGGCGAGCGCCCGGTAGATCTCCTGCATGGCCGGCGAGCGCCCGACCAGCGGGATGTCCTCGTTCTCCGGCGGCGCGCCGGCCGGCGCGGTGCCACGCGGGCGGGACAGCGCGCGGCCGACGATGGCGATCAGCTCCTTCAGGTCGAAGGGCTTGGGCAGGTACTCGTAGGCGCCCCGCTCGGAGGCGCGGATCGCGGTCATGAAGGTGTTCTGCGCGCTCATGACGATGATCGGCAGCTCCGGCCGCACGCGCTTGATGCGCGGCAGCAGGTCGAACACGTTCTCGTCGGGCATCACCACGTCGGTGATGACCAAGTCGCCCTCGCCCTGCGCGACCCAGCGCCAGAGGGTGGCGCAATTGCCCGTCGAGCGGACTTCGTAGCCCGCCCGGGACAGTGCCTGGTTCAGCACCGTGCGGATGGCGGCGTCGTCGTCGGCGACGATGATGTGGCCGTTCGGCATGATTCTCTTACTCAGACCTCCGGCCGGGCGGCCGAAACACAAGGCGACATCACGGATCGACCGCCGATTCGCGCCCGTCGCGGGCGCTGGACATCGGCAGGAGGATGCGGAACGTCGTACGGCGGGGGGCGGGATCGCACTCGACGATGCCTCCGTGGTCGCCGACGATCTTGGCGACCAATGCAAGTCCGAGGCCGGATCCCTGCGCCTTGGTGGTCACGAACGGGTCGAACAGGTCGGGCAGCAGGTCGGCGGAGATGCCCGGCCCGTTGTCGCGGATCGCGACCTCGATCGGAAGGCTGACCCGCTCGCGCGAGCCCGGTACCTGCAGGCGCAGGCCGGTGCGGAAGGCGGTGGACAGGGTGATCTCGCCCTCGACCGCATCCGGGCCGATCGCCTCGGCGGCGTTCTTCACGAGGTTCAGGATCACCTGGATCAACTGGTCGCGGCTGCCGAGCACCGGCGGCAGGGACGGATCGTAGGTCTCGACGAACCGGATATGGCGCGCGAACCCCGATTGGGCCGAGCGCTTCACCTGGTCGAGCACCCCGTGGACGTTGACGGCGCCGCGATCGGCCGGGCGCTCGTCGCCGAACAGCTCCATCCGCTCGACGATCCGCACGATCCGGTCGGATTCGTCGCAGATCAGCCGGGTGAGCATCCGGTCCTCCTCGGCACCGGTGCTCTCGAGGAGCTGCGCGGCGCCGCGGATGCCGGCGAGCGGATTCTTGATCTCGTGGGCCAGCATCGCGCCGAGCGCCACCATCGAGCGCGCGGCGCCGCGATGGGTGAGCTGGCGGTTCATCTTGTCCGCGATGGTGCGCTCCTGGAGCATCATCACCACGGCATCGTCGTCGTCGGCCAGAGGCGTGGCGAAGACGTCGACGCTGCGCTCCAGCCCGAGGCGGGGCTGGGTCAGCTCGACCCGGTACTCGCTGACGCTGGCCCGCCGCCGCCGGACCTCGGCCACGAGCGCGATGATCGGCGAGGCGAACGGGATGATGTCGCGCAGGCGGCGGCGCTGCATCAGGCGCGCGGAATAGTCGAAGAACGCCTCCGCGGCGTGGTTGCAGTGGAGGATCCGCTCGTCGCCGCCGATGGTCAGGACCGGAAGCGGCAGGGCGTTGAGCACGGCCTCTCCGGCCGGGTCGCGCCGGCCGCCCGACGCCTCGGGACGGGGATCCTGCGGAAAGCCGTCGTCGCTCACGCGGCCTCCCGGACCAGATCGGCCTGCCCGAAGGCGCGGGCCAGAAGCGCCAGCGCCACATCCGGATCGGTGGTGGTGAGGAGCGCGGTGCGCTCGGCCGGCTCCAGCGCGCCGCCGGTCTCGGCATAGGCGGCCAGATGCTTGCGGGCGTGGCGCACGCCCATGTGGCGGCCGTAGAGCGCGAGCAGCCCGGTATAGTGCGCGGCCGCCATGTCGGCCTGCTCGGCCCGCGACGGCGGCTCCGCGGGACGGCCGGCGAGCGCCGCGGCCACCTGCCCGACCAGCCAGGGCCGGCCGGTGGCGGCGCGCCCGATCATCACCCCGGCGGCGCCGGAGGCGGCCAGGCACGCCCGGGCGCTGGCGAGGTCGACCACGTCGCCGTTGGCGATCACCGGGATCGACACCGCCTCGACCACGGGGCGGATCGCGGCCCAATCGGCGACGCCCTTGTAGAATTGCTGCCGGGTCCGCCCGTGGACGGTGACGGCGTTGAGCCCGAGCCGCTCGGCCCGGGTGGCGAGATCGACGGCGTTGCGGGTGGCGTCGTCCCAGCCGAGCCGCATCTTGACGGTGACCGGCACCGACACCGCCCCGCGCACGGCGGCGAGCAGGCGCGTCGCGTGGTCGAGGTCGCGCATCAGGGCCGAGCCCGAGGCGATCCCGGTGACGATCTTGGCCGGGCAGCCCATGTTGACGTCGATCACGTCGGCGCCGCCGGCCTCGGCGAGCCGCGCGGCCTCGGCCATCGGCTCGGCCTCGCAGCCGGCGAGCTGGACTACGTGGAGATCGACGCCGGAACCCTCCGCCCGCAGGGTCGCCTCGCCGGCGCCGCGGGTGAATTCGCGCGCCGCCACCATCTCGGACACAACCGCGTCGGCGCCGCAGCGCCGGGCGATCCGGCGCATGTGCAGGTCCGTGACGCCGGACAGGGGCGCGAGCAGGCAGAGCGGGGCGGGAGAATCGCCCTCGCCGGCCGGTCGTCCGTCGCGCAGCGCGCTTAAATAATGATCAGTCGCCATTCTGCACAACAATGAGGCAAGTGCGGTCCGCTGGCAAGCGGGGGCCGCGCGTTGATTTCGCGCCCTCCCCCGCTTAAACGACGCTCATCCTCACCGGCAGAGGTCCGGCAGCACGGCTGGCCCGCGCGCCCGCTGCCGTCCGCTTCCCGGTTTCGACGAGTTCGCCGCCCATGCCCGCCACCGGCACGCCTGCCACCGGACCCGTGGATACGGGATCCGGCGTCGCCGCCGTGGTGGTCGCGGCCGGCCGCGGCATCCGCATCGGCGGGGGCACCCCCAAGCAGTATCGCCGGGTCGGCGGCCAGGCGGTCCTGACCCGCACGCTCGCGGCGCTGGCCGCCCAGGACGCGATCGACCGGATCCAGCCGGTGATCGCCGCCGACGCGGCCGCGTTCTTTCTCAGCTGCCTGGACGAGCTCGCGCCTGAGCTTCGCGAAAAGATCGGCGCGCCGGTCGAGGGCGGGGCGACGCGCCAGCTCTCGGTGCGCGCCGGCCTTGAGGCCCTGGCATCCGGCGACGCGCCGGAGATCGTGCTCGTGCACGATGCCGCCCGCCCCTATGTCGACGCCGCCCTGATCGCCCGGGCGATCGCGGCCGGGCGCGACCATGGCGCCGCGGTGCCGGGCGTGCCGGTCACCGACACGGTCAAGCGCGTCGCCGAGATCGCCCCCGGCATCGGCCGGGTGCACGAGACCCCGCCGCGGGAACATCTGCGCGCGGTCCAGACCCCCCAGGCCTTCGCCTTCGCGCCGCTGCTCGGCGCCCATCGCGACGCGGCCGCGCAAGGCCTCGACGGCTTCACCGATGACGGGGCGCTCGCCGAATGGGCGGGCTTGCCCGTGGTGGTGTTCGTCGGCGACATCGCCAACCGCAAGATCACCCAGCCCGCCGACCTGATCGAGGCGGACCGGGCCTTCGCGTCCGACCCATCCGAAATGCCAGCGCCCGGAGCCCGCGCCATGACCGCCTACGTCACCCGCCTCGGCACCGGCTTCGACGTCCACGCCTTCACCACCGGCGACCATGTCTGGCTCGGCGGCATCAAGATCCCGGCCGATCGCGGCGTGCTCGCCCATTCCGACGGCGACGTGGCGCTGCACGCGCTCACCGACGCGCTGCTCGGCGCCATCGCGGACGGCGATATCGGCACCCACTTCCCGCCCTCCGACGAGCGCTGGCGCGGCGCCTCCTCCGACCAGTTCCTGGCCCATGCCTGCGGGCTGGTCCGGGCCCGGGGCGGCCGGATCGACCATCTCGACATCACCGTGCTGGCCGAGGCGCCGCGGATCGGCCAGCACCGGGAGGCGATCCGGGCGCGCATCGCCGAGATCGCCGGCGTGCCGCTGACCGCCGTGTCGATCAAGGCGACGACCACGGAAAAGCTCGGCTTCGTCGGCCGCGCCGAAGGCCTCGCCGCCCAGGCCGCCGCCACGATCCGCCTCCCCGAAGAGGCCGGCCCCGCCCTCGACGCGGAGGCCGAGACCGCGATGCGGCAGGGGTGAGGGGCGCCGGCGCCTCTTCTTCCTCGCCGTGGAAGCTAAGGGCGGCGCAGGTCCCCTCTTTCGAGCGGGAGAGGGACAAGGTGAGGAGTGCGACCTTTCCGGAAGACCCTGGTCCCTCACCCCAACCCTCTCCCGCACGGGAGAGCGACTGTCTGTCGGGTCAAGGGGCGATTGCGAGGTCGCGTCGGATATCGCGGGCCTTTGCGTTGAGGCGCACGAGCAGCTTGCGGGCGAGCGCGACGCGGATGAGCTTTTTGGGCTTTCCGGCCTGGCTCAACCGATGGTGGAGGTCGGCGAAGTCAGGCTCGTACCGGCGCACGATCTCGGCGACGACGAACAGGACGCCGCGCACGCCCGCGCGGCCGCCGCGCACCGGGCGCTTGCCGGCGCGCCGGCCGCTGTCGTTGGCGATGGGCGCCAGCCCGGCGAGCTTGGCCACGGCCTTGTTGGACAGGGTGCCGATCTCGGGC